>NZ_JBANCF010000002.1:0-517056 GCF_038742595.1 Aequorivita flava
CGTTGTCCGCATCGGCCTGGCTGCCGTGGTAGGTAATGTTGTAGCGCGAGGAGGGCTCGCCGTCAAGGACAAGGGAATTGAACTCCGTGGCAAGGTCCACGAACTCCCCGCCATCGCCATCGGAATCGCAATAACTGGCCGTGGCGGGCACCAGACCGGCAATGGCGCGGCTGAAGTAGATCTCAAAATCGGTCAGGTCAAAACAGCTCCCGCTGTTGTCCTCGATACGGGCATAGATCGTCTGAGGCGAAGGGGGAACTATAATATGTACCCCGCCAAGGATCTCGTTGGTGTCGTCAAAACTGTCCTGGTAGCTCTGGTAGTACTTTATCGTGAACTGCGCCGGGTCCTGCGCCCCCAATATGTTCGCGTCGTTGTCAGTTAAATTGAAAACGCCCGCCGTGGTGCCATCGTCGCACTGGTAGAGATCTACAGGTGGGTTGGCCGTGGGCTGGGGTCTAAAAGTAATTACCACTGAATTACTATCCACCCTACAGATACCATCTACCGCTTCCACTCTATAAATACCATCTGTAGTAACCACCAATGTTGAGTTTGTAGCACCAGGAATAGCAATATTATTTCTAAACCACTGTATATTAAATGGTGGATCTGTAACCCCAGAATCTAAAATAACCGGTCTCCCCAAACAGGCTGGGCCTGGGTTAAGTAAAATACCAGCTGCACTAAGATCAACGGGGTAAACGTCTTCATTATTACTCTCGTTGGTTTCTGAAACAATACCAGTTCCATTCCCAATATCATCAACTACAGCTCTTAAATTAAAGTTATTCGGGGTGGCAACGGGAATATTAAGTGTAATAGTACCGCTTTCAGAGCCACCTATCGGTATAATGTTGTTTGTAGTGGTTTGGCCAATCAATACTGCATCGGCATAAAATGCGATAGGTACATTGGCAGGTAACGGACTCGTACTATTTACATTGTAAACTGTATATTCAACATCAATATCATTGTTTTCACAAAGTACGCCAAGATCATCAATTTCTATGGTAGCATCTGGTAATTCAGAATTTACGCTGGTGATAATATTATTCACCATTATAAAATCTTGGTGAGATTCCAATTCAATGAGAATACTCGTATCTCCTTGGGCTACGATTCCTGTTAAATCGTAAAAATCCAAATCCATATTATAGTTTTGGGCATTACCTGGCGGTCCTATGTAAGAATTTGTACCATTAAATGCATTGGTTGGAGGATTTAAAGCATTTGAAATTAAAGTTCCATTTATGAACAGACTTTCACCATTTGCAATTTCTTCCTCGCCTTCCCAAGCCAAAAATCCGATCTTTGACAAAACATCGGAACTTACTTCAATATTGGTTAAAGTTATATTTAAATTATTGTTATTAGCCGAAACACTTTCCAAACCATCAAAAAGACTTATCTGATTTAATCTAAGCGATGGATCTTCAAAAATTACATAGATAGCCCAACCACCAAAATTAGTACCACAATACTGAGGAAGCAATGCCTGCACATCCATATCAGAAAAGGTATAGGTGCCGTTTCCAGTAGCACCCACCAAGGCAGTTACATCCGCATAGGCAGAAAAATATGGATTGCCGTTAAAGGTATGGCTAAAAATTCGCTGGGCAGAAATAGCAGTTCCGTTTAAAGCAACATCAAAATCGCCAGTTCCAATAGACCCCCAATAGAGATGTGCAGAAACAAACGTTTGTCCCGGATTCAGATTTAACGTGGCACTGCTCTGTAACAACTGCCCACAATAAACATTACCATTGTTATCCGGAAAGTTTGGGAATTCATTTAAGGTATTTCCTACAGCTGTAAAATCATACCTCCCATTAAATTGCTGAAATAGATCAATGGGTTGTGAAAAAACAAAAACGGGAAAAATTATAGTAAAGAAAAGTATTAATTTTTTCATAAATCTGGGTATTACAGTGCCAAATATATTGAATACATTGTTTTTCTTTTTATATTTTCGCAAAAAAAACAGCTTAATGTCCCAATTTAACATAGATATTTCAGAAACCTCGAATCCAAATATCATAAAATTTGTTGCAAATTCCTTCTTAACCCGCTCTACCAGCTACGAATTTAAAAATATAGACGAGGCAAAACCGAGCCCTTTGGCCCAACAGCTATTTTACTTGCCCTTTGTAAAAACTGTTTATATTTCGCAAAATTTCGTCGCAATTGAAAAATATAATATTATTGAGTGGCAAGATGTGCAAGAAGAGGTTGCCGACTCTATTTTGGAATACCTCAATACGGGAAAATCAGTAATTGTTGAAGATAGCACTCCCAAAAAAGCTGCCGTTACAATCTACGCCGAAAGCACTCCAAATCCTTCGGTAATGAAATTTGTAGCAAATAAATCTTTATCATCTGAAATTTTAGAGTTTAAAAACATAGACGAAGCTGCAAATTCGCCCTTGGCAAAATCGTTATTTAACTTCCCTTTTGTAAAAGAAGTTTTTATTAGCGGCAATTATATTTCAGTAATGAAATACAATATGGTTGAGTGGCAAGACATTGTTTCAGAAATGCGCGACTTTATTAGAGTTTACCTCTACGAAGGGAAACCAGTTTTAAACGAAGAAACCGCAGCCACTGCAAATCCCGCAGTAAATAATGATTTATCTGAAAACTATTCAGAAAACAGCACACATAGCTATTCAGCACTTGAAAAGGAAATAATTTCAATCTTAGACGAGTACGTAAAACCGGCTGTTGCCAAAGACGGAGGAAACATTCGCTTTGAATCGTTTAACAGCGAAACCAAGACGGTTAAGGTAATCTTGCAAGGTGCTTGCAGCGGCTGCCCATCGTCTACCATTACCTTGAAAAATGGCATTGAAACTATGTTAAAGCAAATGCTTCCAGATCAAATAAACGAGGTAGTTGCAATTAATGGATAAACTGTTCAGAACACACATCAATAATTCCTTTTAACTTAATTTTCAGAAAATTGACCGTTAATAGTTGTACTTTGAGGGTTAATCATTTTTTTAATTTAAAATCTAAAAATTATGGCAGTATTAAAAGTTATTGAAGTACTCTCAAGCTCACCTAAAAGCTGGGAAGACGCCACCAGAAACGCAGTTAAAGAAGCATCTAAAAGTGTGAAAAATATTCGTTCAGTATATGTTAACGAGCAGAGTTGCGTTGTAGATGGCGGCGATAATATTACCCAATTTCGCGTAAATGTAAAAATCACTTTTGAAGTGAACTAATAATTAAGAATGTACAATAAATACGCTTTTGGCACCTCAAAAGCGTATTTTTGTTTTCCGGAAGCCTAACTATGCGATTATTAATTACACTTTTTACATTACAAATTTTAATATGTTGTAATTCTTCAACAAAAAATACTTTGGAAACACACAGCTTCACCAACGATTTAATCACTGAATCCAGCCCGTATTTATTGCAGCACGCCCACAATCCAGTTAATTGGAAACCTTATAACGAGGCTGCCCTTCAGCAGGCTAAGAAAGAAAAAAAACTTGTAATTATAAGTATTGGCTATGCTGCATGCCATTGGTGCCACGTTATGGAACACGAAAGTTTTGAAGACAGCACCGTTGCAGCGGTAATGAACAAAAATTTTATCTCAATAAAAGTAGATCGCGAAGAAAGACCCGATGTAGATCAAACTTATATAAATGCCGTACAGTTAATGACAGGTAGTGCGGGTTGGCCATTAAATGTAGTAACGCTTCCCGATGGGCGCCCAGTTTGGGGCGGCACCTATTTTAGAAAAAACGATTGGATAAATGCTTTGGAACAAATTCAGGAAGTTTACAGCTCCGAGCCAGAAAAATTAATTGCTTACGCTAACCGATTGGAAGAAGGAATTAAAAGCATGGATTTAATTAATCTAAACACCGAAGATATAAGCTTTAAAGATTTTCCTACTGAAAAAATCGTCGCAGCGTGGGCGCGGAAATTCGATACAGAAAATGGCGGTTTTAGTGGCGCTCCAAAATTTATGATGCCCAATAACTTGCAGTTTCTATTACGAAAAGCAGTGGTAGAAAACGACACCGAACTGCTAAAGTTTGTAACCTTAACCTTAGATAAAATGGCCTATGGAGGGCTTTACGATCAAATTGGCGGTGGTTTTTCTCGCTATAGTACAGACGAAAAATGGCACGTGCCACATTTTGAAAAAATGCTTTACGATAACGCGCAACTGGTTAGTCTGTACAGCAACGCTTTTCTAATTACAAAAAATCCACTTTATAAAGAAGTAGTAGAAGAAACCTTAAATTTTATAGCAACAGATTTAACCAATGAAGAAGGCGGTTTTTACTCGTCGCTCGATGCCGATAGCCTAGATGAAAACGGCAAACTTGAGGAAGGAGCGTTTTATATTTTTACTTTGGAAGAGTTGCAGGAATTATTACAAGACGACTTTAATATTTTTAAGGAATATTTCAATATAAACAGCTACGGAAAGTGGGAAAACAACCACTATGTTTTAATTCGGAAGAAAACGGATGCTGAAATTGAAAAAGAATTCAATCTTACTACTGAAACGTTACGGCAGAAAAAAGAAGGTTGGAAAAAAACACTGCTTACCTATCGCAATAAAAGAGATAAACCTAGGCTTGATGACAAGACCCTAACCTCGTGGAATGCGCTAATGCTAAAAGGGTATGCCGATGCTTATAAAGCATTTGGCACTCGCAAATATTTAGATGCGGCCGTAAAAAATGCAACGTTTATTGCTAATAAACAACTTCAAAAAAACGGAGCATTATTTCACAATTATAAAAACGAAAAAAGCAGCATTAACGGCTTTTTGGAAGATTACGCCTTCACTATTGAAGCATTTATAGATTTATACCAAATAACACTGGATGAAAAATGGTTGCTTCTGTCTAAAAAAATGACAGAATATACAATTAACAACTTTTTCGATTCGGAAAAACACATGTTTTATTTTACATCCAAAAAAGATCCGGCCATCGTTTCCCGAAATTTTGAATACCGCGACAATGTAATTCCCGCTTCAAATTCTGTAATGGCAAAAAATTTATTTCTGCTTTCAAAATATTTTGAAGAAACGGGCTATGCTGAAATTTCGCATCAAATGTTGAAAAACGTTTCCGGAGAAATAGAACAGTATCCTAGCGGATTTTCAAATTGGTTAGATTTGTTGCTCAACTTTAAAAACAGCTTTTATGAAGTTGTGGTTGTGGGCGCAGATGCACCAAAAATAGTAACAGAGCTCAACACCAACTATTTGCCAAATTGTATTATAGCGGGCACCAAAACCGAAAAAAACAACCCGCTTTTCACAAACAGATTTGTGTCCGGCGAAACCCTTATTTACGTTTGCGAGAATAACACTTGCAAATTACCCGTAACAGAATCAAAAATTGCAATTGAATTAATAAACAAAAAAGAATAAGTTTTTATGGATAAATTTAGTGACTTAGATATTTATATTGAAGAATATGGTCAAAAATTAATAGATTTTCTACCAAGCGTAATTGCCGCAGTTTTAATGTTGGTACTTGGTTGGTGGTTAATTAAAATCATAAATAGATATACAAGAAAGTTTTTCGACAAAAAAGATTACGATCCCACTTTAGAAAATTTTGTTGCGAGCCTTATAAACTGGGGATTAAAAATCGTGCTCTTTGTATTGGTAATTACCCAACTTGGCGTAGAATCTGCTTCGTTGGTTGCGATTATTGGTGCAGCTGGTTTAGCGGTGGGCTTGGCTTTGCAGGGTTCGCTTGCAAATTTTGCAGGAGGTATTTTAATCTTACTCATTAAACCATTTAAAGTTGGCGATTTTATCAGTGCCCAAGGCGTAGATGGAACTGTAAAGGATATTTCAATCTTTAATACAAAACTCACCACTTTTGGCAATCAGCTGGCTATTATTCCCAATGGGAAATTGAGTAACGACAATATTATTAATTATACAGTTGAAGGCATTCGCCGAGAAAATTTAACTTTCGGCATAGGTTATGATGATGATATTAAGCTGGCAAAAGATATACTCTTAAATTTAGTGAACGAACAGGAACCAGTACTTAAAATTGAAGATAAGCTCCCAATGATTGTCGTTGCCGAATTGGGCGACAGTTCGGTAAACCTCAGCCTGCGTTATTGGGCCAAAAATGAAGATTTTTGGACGCTCCGATGGTTAATTTTGGAAGAAGGGAAAGCAAGGCTTGAAGCTGCAGGTATTTCAATACCATTTCCACAGCGTGATGTTCACCATTTCAATTTGGAAAAACTCCAAAAATAATTTCTTAATTTTGTAGGAATTATAATTATTTTAACAAAAAAATAAATGCGATGAAAAAATTAATATTTACAGCGGCATTTGCCCTACTAACGGTTTCGCTATTTTCTCAGGAGCGACAAAGCTCTTATACCAGTATTTACGACCGTACCATAGATTTAAACCAAAAATCTTTGGCATTCGGACTTACGGAAGCACAATTTGAATCTATTAAGGACGAAGCTTATGCAAACCCTAATTTTGTACAAGGAAAGATTTTTCAGGACGATCAATTAATAAAAGACGACGTTCCAATGCGGTATAATGCCTTTGCAGATGAAATAGAAATAAAGAAATCTGCATCCGATGTAAGCTATGGCGCCTTGATGAAATCTCCAGACATTTATGTGAAAATGTTTAGAGATATTTACGTTTTTATTCCTTTTGAAGGAAGCAATGCAAAAGGCGGCTATTTTAATGTACTCACCGATGGAAAAACATACGACCTGTACAAGAAAACGAAAGCGGTTTTTAGAGAACCACAAAAAGCAAAGACTAGCTATCAACGAGATTCTCCGCCATCGTTTCCAAAAACCGTAACTTACTACTTAGTTCAGAATGGTGCTTTTTTAGAAATGCCAAGCAGCAAGTCTAAAATTTTAAAGATGATGGATAAGAAGAAAAGCGAAATGAAACGTTTTATTAAAGACAATGATATTGATTTAGACAAAGAAGCCGATTTAATAAAAACGATTAGTTATTTTGACTCAATTCTGTAATTATCCCAACATAAATTCCTTTAAATAAAAAGGTTCAAAATAAGCGACATTTTCTGTGTCGCTTATTTTGTATTTGGCTTCTGCCAAACTTGCCATTCCAGCAGCCGAAGGATAATTATTCTCTAAAAAAAATGCATTTTTATGGCTCGTTAGTTCTTTAAACTTAGTAGCGCCATCGCCGAGAAAAATGGTTTTGCGCTCTTCCAAATATTCACTAAAAGAATTTTCATTTACAATTTCAGCCTTTATATCCCTTATTTGTTTTTTTTCAGAATTAAATACCGCGGCATACACTTCCATCCGTCGTGCATCTAATAGCGGAATTATATAGCAATCTGATTGTTTTACTTGTCGCGCCAGTATTTCTAATGTTGAAATTGAAAGCAACGGAATGTCTAAAGCAAAGCACAGTCCTTTTGCAGCCGAAACGCCAATTCGGAGCCCAGTATATGACCCCGGTCCTTTGCTAACGGCTATAACGTCTAATGTGTTTTTATCTATTTTGGCTTCTGCTAAAACTTCTTCAATAAATACGTGAAGCTTTTCGGCGTGTGAAAACTTTTTATTATTCTCTTCGCGAATAGCCTTCATCTCCCCATTAACTGCAATAGCAACAGAACAATTGGTGGTAGCCGTTTCAAGGCAAAGAATTACAGCCATTGTCTTATTTTTTATCTGTTTTAGGTTCGATAACTTCTACTTTATCGCCCTGTTTAAGCTGTTTTGTTACAGTGTTGTAAGGCCCGATAATAACTGTTTCGCCTTCTTTTAAACCAGAAATTATTTCAATATTGGAATCGTCTTGGATACCAGTTTTTACGACGCGTAACTTGGCTTCATCGCCTTCTTTTAGGTAAACGGCTTCAAATTTTTGGTCCGTGGCGGTTGTGGTTTCACTCAGGTACGATTTTTTAGTATCTGTGGTATCTGTTTTAATTACGATGGCGCTGATTGGCACACCGATAATATTTTTTTTGGTATTGGTAATAATATCCACGGTAGCGGTCATACCCGGTCTAAACGGCGAATAACTCTCGGGTTTTCCTTCGGTTAAGTTTTTATACGAATCGGGCAAAATTCGCACCTTTACTTTAAAGTTCGTAACCTGATCTGCGGTTAATGCACTTTCGGCACTGTTTGCAATTTCGCTAACTACTCCTTTAAATTCGCGTTTTAAATACGCATCTACCTCCACAATAGTAGAGTCGCCCACGGCTACTTTTACAATATCGTTTTCGTTTACATCAACTTCAACCTCCATATTTTGAAGGTTTGCAACACGAACAATTTCGGTTCCCGCCATTTGTGCAGTTCCTACCACACGTTCGCCCAATTCTACCGAAAGTTTTGAAATAGTACCGCTCATTGGCGCATAAATAGTAGTTCGTGCAAGATTATCTACAGACTGTTTTACATTTGCCGAAGCACTCTGAACGTTAAAGTAGGCCGCTTTTGAGTTTGCTTTGGCCATATTGTAGTCGGTGACAGATTTATCCCACTCGGCTTTAGAAATAACCCCTTTTTCAAAAAGTATTTTGTTGCGTTCAAAATTTTGTTTTGCGTTTTGCTCACTGGCTTCTGCTTGTGTTAATTGAGCACGAACGTTTTGCAAACCAGCTTGAGATTGGCTAACTGCCGCTTGAATAAGATCGGGGTTTATCTTTACCAAAAGATCGCCTTTTTGTACCGTCTGACCTTCCTTAACGGGAAGTTCAATAATTTCACCCGAAACTTCAGAAGAAAGAGCAACTTCAACTTCAGGTTGAATTTTTCCGGTAGCGGCAACGGTTTCAATAATAGTTATTGGCGCAATTTGGGTGATTTCAACTTCTTTAAAATCGCCCGTTTTGCCAAACAAGCCCGCTTTTTTTCCCACAATCAATAGTACAATTAGCAACGCAAAGCCAATTATAACCCAAAGGAGTGTTTTTTTCTTCATATTTAAAATTTTAATTCGCTCGCCGGAACACCAAAATATAGCTCCAAAACCTTCAATTTAAAAATATATTCAAATTTAGTTCTGTTTTCTTCAATTTTAGCATTGTCATAGCGCAATTTTGATTGGCTAAAGTCGAAAGCATTTGTAAGTCCCACATCGTAACGATCTTTGGCATACTGATATGCGAGTTCTTGTGATTCAAGCGCAACGGTAGCCGCCTCATATGCTTTTAAAGCTCCTTTGGCATCTACGTATGCTTGATAAACATTTGATTCTAAATCGAGCTGTGCTTGCTCAAGTTGGTACTCGGTATTTTTTAGATTTATCTTGTTTCTCTTTACGCTGCTTCGAACTGCAAAACCGTTGAATATAGGCACATTTAACTGTAAACCGTAACCAATACCATCATTTAAATACAGTTGTTCAACAAATTCTCTATCCAGCGGATCGTTATCTGCATACCGGGTGTTGTAGCCAAAAAATGCTGAAAGTGTTGGATAATATGCCCCGCGTGAAATCTGCAAATCCTTTTGGGCCAAAGCCACGTTTTCCTGCGCTATTTTTACTTCCGAACGCGTTTCCTTTGCGCTAGCTATAATTTCAGAAACATCCTTTTCTGCAATGCCACCGTCTATAATATTATATTCTTCGTCGGCAATGTCAAAATTTGCATAATCTTTAATTAATAATAGCTGTGCCAAGCTAATTAGTGATATTTTTACTGTGTTTTCGGCTACGGCAATTCGTTGTTTTTCGCCAGCGTCCGTGGCCTTTATTTCTAAAAGATCTCCCCTCGGAAGCACTCCGGCATCTACCAAATCATTTGTTCTGTCTAATTGCTGCAGGGTTACTAAATTTTGTGATTGAGCAACTTCTAAATTTGCTTTATTCAATAAAACTTGCAAATACGAATTTGCTACTGCAAGTGCAATATCGTCCTTCATTTTATCTAAACGGTATTGGGCTGCCAGTTGCGATAACTTAGATCGCTGCAATTGGCGCACATTTCTTAGCCCGTCAAAAAGCGTTAATCCTACATTAATTGATCCTGAAGCAGATCCAAAAGTTGTGTTTTCCAGCTGGTTGTTTGTAGGATTTAAACTTAAACCGGTATTTTTTGAGGCACTCGCGTTTCCGTTAATGGAAGGTAAAAAATTACCAATGGCTTCCATTTTATCTATCTCGCTATTTTCTAAATCTAATTCGCTCTGTTTTACCGAAATATTATTCTCCAAGGCGTGATTTACACATTCTCGAAGGGTCCACTTTTTAGTTTGTGCGTGTAAGGAAACACTTAGTATTAAAAAAAAGAAAGGAATTATTAGCTTCTTCATACGTTTTACTATTATTGAATAAGTCTTTTGCTTTGTGGTTGCGTTACAAGTTTTTAGAATTTTAATTTTTAATTGAAACTTGTTCGCTACTTAAAAAAATGTGCTAGCCTCTGCTACTAGTTGCAGTTGCCGGTTTCAATTGGTTCCATACCTTGATTTTATCGTCTTTAGAAATGCCGTTTTTTACTTCAACGTCTATTCCATCGCTTACGCCCAATGTTATATCTCGTCTTTCAAATTTTTGGTCGCCAACCAAAATTTCAACAAAAGGCTGTTGGGTTTTTGGATCAAATTGCACCAGTGCTTCTTTAATGGTTAATACGTTTTCGGCTTTTGCCAAAATAATAGAAGCATTGGCACTAAGCCCCGCACGAATAAAAGTAGTGGTGGTATCTAAATTTTTCATCGTCCCTTTTATTTCAAATTGGATTGCGCCATTTTCGTCCACTCCTTTTGGCGCAATGTAATCCAGTTGGGCATTAAATGAATTATCTGGCAGCGCACCCACGGTTATTTCTAACGGAAGGCCTTCTTTTATTTTGCCCACTTCGCTTTCATCTACTTTCCCTTCAAAAATCATTTTATCTACGTCGGCCAAGGTTGCAATGGTAGTACCGTCGTTAAAATTGTTTGCCTCAATTACTTGGTTTCCGGTTTTAACGGGAACGTCGAGTACCATTCCAGATACTGTGGCCCGAATTTCGGTATTTGCCGATGCACCCATGCCACTGGTGGTTCCGGTTTTTACGATATCGTAATTTTGGCTGGCAGCTGTAAGCCCAACCTTCTCCTGCTTTAATCGTTGTTCGGCTTGATTGTAAGACAGTTGGGCATTATCAAATTCATTGGCAGAAATCACTCCTTTTTCAAACAATTCCTTTTGACGGTTGTAAATGCTTTTTTGATTTTCGAATGCTAATCGCGCAGTTTCTACTTGAGTACGTACGCTATTAATATTGTTTTTGGCACTATTTAAAGAGGAAACATTGGGTACCACTTTTACTTTAGCAATAAGGTCACCAGCTTTTACAATTTCGCCAGCTTCTACAAATATTTCGTCTATAATTCCCGAAATATTTGGTTTAATAAGTACTTCTTCTTTTGGTACAATACTTCCGGTGGCTACTGTTTTTTTTACAACCGTGCCCATTGCCGGGGTTTGTGTTTCGTAAACAACTG
Source organism: Aequorivita flava (assembly GCF_038742595.1). Lineage (NCBI taxonomy): Bacteria > Pseudomonadati > Bacteroidota > Flavobacteriia > Flavobacteriales > Flavobacteriaceae > Aequorivita > Aequorivita flava. The sequence goes on from NZ_JBANCF010000002.1 coordinate 11,473, forward strand.
GATCTTCAATATTTTTTGAATAAAGCCAATACATAGAAACTGTAAATAGCACTGCAATTGTTGCGAGAATGATTATGGTTTTTGTTTTTTTCATTTTTATAAGAAATATTCAGTTTTCAAATAGTTTTATTCTGTACGTAATGCTTCTACGGGTTTAATTTTAATAGCGTTCTGCGCCGGAATTAAACCCGCCAAAAGTCCTGATACAATTAATATTGTTAGCGCAATAAATACAACTCCAATATTTACCGATGGATTAATAAACATCATTTCGCTGGTGTCCATCTCATTCAATTTATAATTTACAAGCCATAGTACACCCGAGGCCAATACAATGCCTGCCATACCCGAAACGATGGTTAGGAAAATAGATTCCAATAATATTTGCGATCGAATGCTCCACGGTGTTGCCCCCAGTGCACGGCGGATACCGATTTCCTTTGTTCGCTCCTTTACAACAATTAGCATAATGTTACTAATGCCTATAATTCCTGAAAGCAGCACTAAAATACCAACAAAATAGGCAACAAAGTTAAGTGCGGTAAACAGCCCCGTTATCTTGCTAAATTCTTGATAAAGGTCGAAATTTCCTATGGCGCGATCGTCGTTGGGATTTATAGTGTGCCGGGTTTTAATAACATCAAAAACCTGCGATTTTAATTCGGTAATAGAAAATTCATCTTGAGCAGTAATAGCCATCCATCCTACAATATCGCCCATATTAAAGGCTTGGGAGAAGGAAGTAAACGGAACATAAATTTCCTTTTGCATTTCTTCGGGATCACCGTTATTGCCTTTCTTTTTGTAGGTGCCGATTACCATAAAATTTACACCATTTATCTTGAGGTAGGAGCCAATAACTTCTTCTCCGGGATTGTACAATGCGCTCTGAACACCACTGCCAATAATTGCCACTTTGCGTTTTTCGTTTATATCTGAATAATTTATAAATCGGCCGGAAGTGATGTCCATGGGTTGTTGCTCAATTATTTCGGGATAATCGCCATAAACATTAAATGCCCCCGTTTGAAGTCCGCGCACAACATTGTTACTTCCGCGAAAACCTCCCAATTGATTTCTGGGCGAAACAAAGCGCAAGCCTGGCACATTTTGTTTTATAGCAGCAATATCGTCTGTTTTAAAGTTATATCTGCGCCCTTTAGGCAAACCTTTATAGGGTTGTGAGGCAGTTTGCGACCACATAAACATTGAATTAGTAGCCATTCCGTTGAATCCTTGCTTAATACCATTCTCCAAACCATTACCTGCAGCCAATAAAATCACCAAAATAAAAATCCCCCAAAGCACTCCAAAAGCCGTCATTACGGTCCGGAACCAATTGCTGCTAAGGGCTTCAATTATTTCGGCCCAACTGTCTCTACTAAATAGTTTACTCATCGCGCAAAGCATCTATGGGTTTAATATTTGCAGCTCGGTAGGCGGGAAAGAATCCAGCTACGGCCCCAGCCACTACAAGAATAATTACGGTGGTAATTGCTACCGAAAAATCTACGGACGGATTTCTAATGTATTCCGTTTCAATAAAGGGCCCCACTATTTGTAACAGTACCAGACTAAAAATTAAGCCAACAAAACCTGCAATTGCAGTTACAAAAATAGACTCATGAAGAATCATACCAATAATAGACCAGGGTTGGGCGCCAATTGCTTTACGAACTCCGATTTCTTTGGTGCGTTCCTTTACAATAATTAACATAATATTACTTACCCCCACAACACCAGCAATGATGGTACAGATTCCCACTCCCCAGAAAAACCATCGGATCATATTGTTAAGGTCGTAAAAACGCTTAGCTCGTTCTAAAGTGTTATTCACGTTTACTGCTCTGGTATCACCGGGTGCAATTGTATGTCTGGCCTTTAAATCTGCTTCTAATGAGGCCGAAAAAGCTTCAGAAGCCGCTAGTGCATCTTCGTATTTATCGTGCTTTTGAAGGGTAAAGGCAATAGATCTAAGTTTATCGCCTGCGTTATAAACACGTTGTGCCGTTGTTAATGGAATAAAGATTCGCGTTTCTTCGCGCTCTCCTCCTGGATCGGTGTAAATTCCTACTACTTTAAACTTAATTCCAGTAATATCAAGGTATTCGCCAATGGCATTTTTTCCTTTAAACAGATCTAAATAAACTTGATTTCCTATTACGGCGTTTTTTTCGAAAGCATTTATATCTATTTGGTTAATATATCTACCCGCCACCAAGGTTGCGTTTTCAAGAAATTGATAATCGCCACCAACGCCTTCAATTCGGTAACTTCCGCTTTCCTTTTTATATGTAGTTAATTGCCCCCATCTGCTGTACACTCCAGATTTAAGTTCTATTTTCTCGCTGTTTTTTTTAACCGCCATATCAAAATCGCGATTGTCAATTTCTATTCTGCGGCCTGGGTTCATCCCTTTGTATTCTACTGAAGTAACATTTGTCCAAACACTAATACGATTAGTTGCATCGCTTTCAAATTGCTTAGCGACACCATTAGACATGCCTTGCCCAATTGCCAAAAGAATAACCAAAATAAAAATTCCCGAAGCCACGGAAAGCCCTGTTAAAAAAGTACGCAATTTGTTTTTACGAATCGCTTCAAAAATTTCTTGCCAGCGCTCGAGACTAAACATATGCTTCGCTTTTTGCTCTAACTTGATTTACAACCGAATCATCTATAATTAGGCCGTCTTTTAAGTTTACAATACGTTTGGTCATATGCGCAATATCTTCCTCGTGAGTTACAATGAGTATTGTTTTTCCTTCGTCGTTAATGCCTTGAATAAGTTCCATTACCTCGTACGACGTTTTAGTGTCTAAAGCTCCGGTAGGTTCATCGGCCAATAGCACTTTGGGGTCGCTAGCAAGGGCTCGCGCAATTGCCACTCGTTGCTTTTGTCCTCCAGAAAGTTCGTTGGGAAGGTGCGAAGCCCAATCTGCCAAGCCCACTTTTTCTAAGTAATGCATAGCTTTTTCTATTCGAATATTTCGTTTTACACCTTGATAGTATAGCGGCATCGCCACATTTTCTATGGCAGATTTATAATTTATAAGATTAAAAGATTGAAATATAAAACCAAGAAATTTATTGCGATATCGGGCGGCTACCTTTTCATTTAAATTTTTAATAAGCGTACCGTCTAAATTGTAAGTTCCCTCATCTGCTTCATCTAAAATACCAAGTATATTTAGCAAGGTTGATTTTCCAGAGCCGGAAGACCCCATAATGGAAACCATTTCGCCTTCAGAAACCGAGAAATTTATTCCTTTTAAAACATGAAGCGAATTTTTGCCCATGTGATACGATTTGTGCAGATTTTTAATCTCTATCATTCTGAAAATTGTTGATTTGCAAATTACAAGGGAATCCTCTCCCAAATGTGAAATTCTTGTTAAGACTTAAAAATAAAGTAATAACAGTTTTTTATAAGACTCAATTTGTGGGAAAGTGTTACAAATTCTTTTAAAAATCTAGAGTGTATTTTCTGCGCGGGCTTTTTTGCGGCTTCGGTAAATTGCGTAACCAATACCGGCCACCAACAAATACGGAAAAATCATTAGATAAACTATGCCGTTGTTAATACCTTTTGCTGCTTGACCGCCTTCTTCACTTTCCAAAACTGCGCGACACATGGCGCATTGAGCTTCGGCAGGAGTTGCAATAAGCAGAAAGGCAACTAATATTATGAGAAGAATTTTTGTATTCATGTTTAAACAAATTCTGAAAAATTATAGGTGAAAAAAATTCACCCGTTGTATTTTTTTATTTAATAATAAGGCGAAATCAATAGGTAAACAACAACGCCGGAAACTGCAACATACAACCAAAGCGGGAATGTAATTCGCGCAATTTTTCTATGTTTATAAAACTGTCCTGTAACGCCCCTCACAAAGGTTATCAGTACAAAAGGGATAACGATAATAGACAGCAAAATATGTGTTAAAAGTATAAAATAATATACATATTTAATAAAACCTTCCCCACCAAAGGGCGTTGAATCTGAGGTCATATGATACGCCATATACATTATTAAAAATAATGCCGAAAACACAATCGCAGTTTTCATAAGGCGTTCGTGCAGTTTCCTATTTCCCTTTCTAATTTGAAAAACGGCGGTAATTAATATAACTGCGGTAAGTGCATTAATGCTTGCGTAAATGGGTGGTAAAAAACCCAAACGCTCTACTCCCGGAATTTTTACGGTGAATAAAACCGCCACTGCCACCGGAATAGCAATGGAGAGTATCCATATCCACACATTGTAAGTTTTAGGGGTTTGCGGAGAAGATTGCATGGCTTACAATAGTTTTTTAATATCTTCTTTTAGCATTTGAATGTTCTTTTCGTCCAACCCATCGTAGTAAATAATTGGGTTGCCGTGTTCGTCTATTCTGGAGCGGATATTTCCCTCTTGATCAATGAGTGCAAAATAGCCCGAATGCTCAAAACCACCTTCAACTTCGGGAGCGTCGCCTACGTAAAGGTTAAACCCTTCGTTTGCCAATTTAAAAATCTTTTCTTTATCACCCGTTAACAAATGCCACTGTGGCTTGGTTATTCCTTTATTTTCGGCATATTCTTTTAAGATCGCAGCGGAGTCGTGTTCGGGGTCTATGGAAAAAGACGCAATGCCTACCTTTGGATTTCCGAAAAATTCCTTTTGAATTTTTATCATATTTTCGGTCATAATTGGGCAAATAGACGGGCAGGTAGTAAAAAAGAATTCAACTACATAAACCTTATCTTTATAGGTGCTGTTCGTAATTTCCTTTCCGTTTTGATCTGTAAAATTAAAAGATGGCACTGTTCCAATGGTAGCAAGATCTGGCTCTGAAATTGTTTTTACAATTTTAGGAACTGCCCAAATACCAAAAACTAAGATGATAAATGAAATACCTATGTATGAATAATTCTTGTTCACTTTTAATATTATTTATTGTTAATTCTCGCTAATATACTGGATTCTTGGCAGCGGGTTATATTTCCCTATTTGAGTTGTACTTTTTTAAAGCTCTTCGGTATTCTGCCAAAAGCACTTTTACGTCATCGCTCATTTTGTTGTTTATCTCGGCAATATTGCTAGCGTCAAAACCATACATAACACCCGCTTCCTCATCTTCCTTTCGGCCGCGAAGGCTTCGTTCTTTGTCAATTATAAAAACATACGGAGTACCGTAATCTGAGTTTAAAACCAGATTGGAATTAAGCGAATGAAAAACCCTTTCAATATTTTCAGTAGTGCCAAAAGCAAAGAACCAAGCATCTGTGGGTGCTATTTGCTTGAGTTTTTCTTCAATTTTTTCGGCTTGTTTTTCTGTGCCTTCTGGTAAAAGAATTACAAATTGAAATTCTTTAAACTCGTGGTTTTTGCTGTATATTTTTTGGGCAAGATTATAGGCATACGCTCTATGTGCTTCCAGATTACTTCCAAAAAAACCTAAAACCGATATTCTATTTTCGAGTTGAACGGAGTTCCCATCAAGATCCTTAAAACCATCCAGCTCGGCCACTGCTGGAGTTAACACAGGCAAAGGTTTAAAATAACTGGTACTCATTGCGAAAAAAATATACACCGTAATGGGTAGAATAAACAGGATGCCAAGAACCAAATACTTCTTCATTATTACAAATTTTACACTTCATTAAAAAGCGTGTATTGCTAGTTTGCAAAAATACAGGGTAAAAGGGGGCTGGACAATGTTTTGGGTGTTAATTTTATTTTTTGGGAAGGTTTTTAAAACCTTCTATATCACAGCTGCGAAGAATGATGATTACTATATTTTATTTATGCATTTTAGGGTGTTGAAAATACAACTTTTAGCAAATTTTCTTGTATTTTTAGAAGCCATTCTATTAAATTAAACACCAATGATGAAATACCTATGTTTAAGCATTTTTATTCTTTATAATATAAATGTAAATTCTCAGTTTGGCCCACAACGAATAATTTCACAAAATGCAGACGGAACTCAAATTATTTTTTCTGCAGATTTAGACGGTGATGGAAAGAAAGATATATTGTCGGCAAATAAATTCGGAGATAATTTAACTTGGTATAAAAATATGGACGGGCACGGTAATTTTGGACCTCAAAGTATCATCGGTAATTTTGCTCGGGCAAATTCTATATTTGCGGCAGATTTGGATAATGATGGAGATTTTGATGTTATTGCTACATCATCTTTTTTAAATCAAATTGTATGGTACGAAAATGTAGATGGTCAGGGAAATTTTGGACCGAAACAGATTATTTCTTCAACAGCCCAAGGTGCCTTCTCAGCCATTGCTGCAGATTTAGATGGTGACGGTGATTTGGATCTTGTTTCAGCTTCTGGATTAGACTCTACTATAGCCTGGTATGAAAATTTGGATGGTCAAGGTAATTTTGGACCGAAAAAAATAATTTCGTCGAGCAATGACAATTGTAGAGTTATAGTAGCAGTTGATATTGATAATGATGGAGATTTAGATATTGTCGCTAACGGAACGAATGGAATAACGCTATCGTGGTTTGAAAATTTAGATGGTCAGGGAAATTTTGGGACAAAAACGGCTATTTCTTCTACTGCGATTTATCCTAATGGGTTAGCGTGTATTGACTTGGATGGTGACGGCGATTTTGATATCTTAATTGTTAGTCCTGCAAGTAATAGTATTTCGTGGTTTGAAAACTTAAATGGTATGGGCCAATTTGGTGCAGAAATTATTATTGCAGCTGACTTAAGTAATGCTTGGTCAATTTATTCTACTGACATTGATAATGATGGCGATAATGATATTTTAGCTACTAGTGCGGGACCAGCTGGGGGCGAAGTAGTCTGGTTTGAAAATTTTGATGGCCTAGGCAGCTTTAGCACCAAAAAGATTATCAGTCGCGAAGTGCAGTCGCCCCGTTCCGTTATAGCCGCAGATATAGATAACGACAGCGATATGGATGTGATTGCTTCTTCCCAAAACGATGATAAAATAGCGTGGTATGAAAATTTTACCATTTTGGGAGTTGAGGAAAACAAGAGAGCTACTTTTAAAGTTTATCCCAATCCCGTAAAAAATATTTTAAATATTGAGGCTCAAACAGCAATGTCGGTAAAAACCACGATGCTCTATGATGTTTTTGGCAGATTATTATTTAAAAAAGAAGGGATGGCTTCACAACTAAATTTTGACATTTATGCTGTTGGTATTTATCTTCTTAAATTGGATTCTGGTATGGGCGAGCAGAGCTTTAAAGTGATAAAGGAATAGATTAAACCGATAGCTCATAATCCCTAATTAAAATATCGGCAGGTATTTTTAAATGTTCGTGGATTTTTTTTATCATCCCAAGGCTGAGGGGTCTTTTTAAATTTAGTATCTCAGATACCCGGCTCCTACTTTTAATGATCACTCCCAATTCTTTATCATTAATTCCCTGTTGTTCCATCATAAATTTAATGGCCTCAATTGGGTGCGGTTCTGGCATAGGAAATTCCTTGGCTTCATACTTTTCGATTAAAGTAACCAACAGCTCCAGCTCATCACCTTCTGGAGTATTCTCTTCAGCATCAAAGAGCGCATCGACCCGTAGCAAAGCGTTTTTATAATCTGTTTTTGTTTTTATGATCTTAATTTCCATGTCAAATGTTTTTTATATCTGTTATTTTATCATACTCTTTATGGGTTCCAATAAATCGAATATATCCAAATTGAAACTTATAATTAAATTTTACAATTAACCGATATTCATTTCGGCAAATATTAAATACTATTCTTCCGTTGCCCACATTATCGGCACTTCTATAAACTTCTCTTATTTGGTTTGGGTTAAGATAGCTTGATTTTGAGAAATTTTTATACCAAACTACTAACTGCTCCTTTGAATCTGGATGTTTTAACCAAAATTGCCGCAATGTACCCAAAGCGATTATCCTCATACAGCAAATGTATAAATTTCCCATCACGGGAAAAAATATTAGACTGGTATTTTAACATCATATAAGTACCTCCAAACTTACTAATAGCATTTAGTATTTGCTTATTTATTACGAAGAGGCAGCAAATTTGAGAGCAATAATTATCATAAACCATAAAAAAAGCCCTCGCAAAGAGGGCCACTTTTATAACTTAATTTTTCTACTTAGAAGTTGAATTTTATAAATCCGTTTTTATATACTTCATAAATATAATCGCCTTCAATAAGTATAAGTAGCACCATATAGGCAATTAAAAATACGCCTGTCCATACTGCCGCTCTTCGCAAGCCAACGGTTTCGTCGCGCATGTGCATAAAGTCCCAAGTAATATAATACGCTTTACAAATAGTAAGTAGGATAAAGATCCAGTTGAGTAAGTTTAGCGATAAAAATTTATGAGTAACCAAAAAATCGGGTCTTAGAATACCCAAAGCAACTTCAATAATCGTGATAATTGAAAGTACAACAAATACCCCCCAGATTTTGCTAACGTTGGATTTAAATTTTAGATTGCCTCTAAATATTGCTAGTTTATGTGCTTGTTCGTGTGCCATTTTTTAAATATTGAAAATCTATACAAGATAAAAGAATGTAAATACAAATACCCAAACCAAATCTACAAAGTGCCAGTAGAGACCTACTTTTTCTACCATTTCATAATGGCCGCGGCGCTCGTATGTACCTATAATTACATTAAAAAATACAATAATATTAAGTAATACCCCAATGGAAACGTGAAATCCGTGGAATCCTGTTATAAAGAAGAAAAAATCTGCAAATAAGGGATGTCCATATTCGTTATGGCGAAGGTTTGCCCCTTCCACAACCAGATTACCATCGTTTACTAGCTTAGTAATAGACTCTTCTCTACCTAAAACTATATGCTTTCCGTGCTCATCTTTGTACGGAAGCCTAATTAAAAGATTGTCGTTGGCTAAAAATCCTTCTTTTACTTGTTCAAAAGAAACGGTGGGTAAGTATTCTGACTCTTGCTGATACCAAACCCCAAGTTGTTTGGTCTGCTCAACACGTGCTCCATTATCAACCGCCGCAAAATCTGCTAGTGCTACACGATCTCCATCTTTATCTAAAAATTGAATAATCTGCCCTCCGTGAGTTTCCACGGCACCATAATCGCCTTTAATAAATGTATTCCACTCCCACGCTTGCGAGCCAAGGAAGATTAAACCTCCGATAATGGTTAAAAATAGATAGAAAATAACTTTCTTTTGCTGCATTTTATGACCAGCATCTACCGCCAATACCATTGTTACGGAAGAAAAGATAAGAATAAAGGTCATAAATGCCACGTAATACATGGGCGCTTCTACCCCATGTAGAAATGGAAAGTGGGTAAAGACTTCATCGGCAATTGGCCAAGCGTCTATAAATTTGAAACGGGACATTCCGTAGGAAGATAAAAATCCTGCGAACGTCAATGAATCGGAAACGATGAAAAACCACATCATCATTTTGCCATAACTGGCTTTCAAGGGTTCGTTTCCGCCGCCCCAGGTTTTTCCTTCGGTACCTGTTTTAACAACAGTAGCTTCCATAAAAAGTGTTTGGTTTTAAATAAAGGTTCAAAAATACGTTTAATTTTTATTTAACGAAATATAAAAATAAAAAGAGGTAAATCCATACTATATCTATAAAATGCCAAAAAGTTGCAGCCAGTTCAACGCCAAGGGTTTTACCGTTTTTATATTTTTGTTTATAATGATTATAAATTACAATTAAAAGGGTTATCAACCCCGCAAAAACGTGTGCAACGTGCAATAGCACCACCAAATAAATAAATGATGTGGTGATACTACTGGTAGGCCCCGTAAAATTATAACCTTCTCTAATTATTTCCGCAAAGCCAACAAATTGAAAAATTACAAATAAAAGTCCTAAAACAAAAGTGGTAATCAATAAAACCATACCACGCGCGCTTTTCTCCTTTTTTATCGCCCTAAGTGCAAAATGTACTGTAATACTACTAACAATTATAAACACAAGGCTTATGTAAAAGGCCGGAGGTATTTCAAAAGATGCAACCCAATCTGGGCGTTCTTTACTTACTACGTATGCACTTGTTAGGCCAGCAAAACTCATTGTTAAGCTTATAATGCCAAACCAGAGCATATTTTTTTTTGCTCTGTTTATTTTTAGTTCTTGACTACCTTGTGTTAAATCCATCCTATTTATTTCTTATATATTTTCCGAAGCCAATATTGTTTCGGTTATCTTAAAAATTTATCGACCACATAAATTATTTGCAACAATGTAATATAACTTACACTTGCAAGCATGAGCTGCTTAGCAGCTACCGAAGTTTTTTCTTTATACAATCTAATTGCATAATACAGTAATCCAACGCCCAACACACCTATTAAACTTGCCGAAAGGGGCGTTAAATATAGTTTTCCCGTAATTCCTAATACCGGAATCAAAGAAATTAATACTGTCCAGATTGTATATAAAATTACTTGTATGGCTGTTCCCTTATCGCGTTTTCCATTTGGAAGCATAAAAAATCCCGCTTTTTTATAGTCGTCATATAAAAACCACCCTATTGCCCAAAAGTGCGGGAATTGCCAAAAAAATTGAATCATAAACAAAGTTCCAGGTTCAATCCCAAATTCACCAGTTACCGCAACCCACCCCAACATAAATGGAATGGCTCCCGGAAAAGCTCCTACAAAAACCGAAAGCGGAGTTTTAGTTTTTAAAGGAGTATAAAGGCTTACATACATAAAAATAGATATGGCGCCAAACATTGCCGTTATTGGATTAATAGAGTACAATACCGCAATACCGAGTACGGTTAAAACAATAGCCAATATAAATGCCGAACGAACAGTCATTTGCCCGGCCGGCAAGGGTCTGTTTTTGGTACGGTCCATTAATGCGTCTAAATCTCTTTCAATTATTTGATTGTAAACATTAGAAGCCCCCACCATGCAATAGCCACCAACGCATAATAAAAATAACACGAAAAAATCAATGGAATCTGCACCCAATAAATATCCAGCCACCGAAGAAAAAACGACACTTACGGAAAGCCGAAATTTGGTAATTTCGGTGAAAGTACCAATGAGGGATTGGTTGGGTATCGACTTTGAATTAGAAACAGACAAGTTCTTATTTTTAGGCGGTGCAAAGATACGCTTCCTGTATTTTCTTTACAATATATTTTAAACAATCTTGTGCCATTATTTCGGCAATTTTAGTAATTTCAACCAATATTTAAAATTTAAAAAATATGATCTCAAAAATATTTCTAAATACCTTCCTTTTATTTTCGGTGCTAACCGTGTATTCACAAAGCGATACCGGCGAGAAAAACAACACAAAACTTTTAAAAATAACCAGTAAAATATACATGTTGCAAGGCAAAGGCGGTAATATTGGGCTAAGCTTTGGTAATGATGGCATTTTTATGATAGACGACCAATATGCGGAAGATATCGAAGAAATTCAAAAGGATATTAAAAAAATAAGTAAAGAACCCATCCGGTTTCTGGTAAACACACATTTTCACGGAGATCATACGGGCGGTAACGCCGCACTAGCTGAAACTGGAACGGTTATTTTTTCGCAATCGAACGTACGGGATCGCTTGCAAAAAATGCTTAAAAGAGAAAGCACAAAAATATCGGAAGTGGCCCTACCTGTGGTTACTTTTAACGATGACCTTACCTTTCACTTTAACGGAGAAAAAATTTACGTGTTCCATGTGCACAATGCACACACCGATGGCGATGCCATGGTGTATTTTACCGACAGTAACATTTTACACACCGGAGATGTTTTTTTTAATGGAAAATATCCTTTTATAGACACAGAGAACGGAGGAAGTGTTAAAGGCTATATCGCTGCGCTGGAAATGGCAACCAAAATTATAAATGAGGATACAAAAATAATACCTGGCCACGGAAATTTAGGAACCTTTAAAGATTTGAAAGACACGATTATTATGCTCCAAACGCTTTATAACCGTGTTGCAACCGCTTATGTAAACAGAAAAACCGAAGCCGAAGTTTTAAATATGCCCGACATTACTAAAATGTATGACGACCAAGGATATGGCGAAGGTTTTATTAGTACCGAAGCTTTTGTGAAAATGCTTTATAGTGAAGTTGAAAAGAAGCGCGCATCAATTGATCAAATTGAAGAAACCAACAAAGCCGCAAGAGAAAAATACGATAAAATGATGAAGGATAGAGAAGAAAAACAAAAGGATTAGTTACTTCTAAAAATCGTAATACCAGTTAAATAAATCTGTTCGTATTCCAAAATTTAGCCAGGTAGTTTCATTTTTAAAAACGCTTTGGGTATTTAACGTGGGATCAAAACTTCTAAATATAAAATTTCCGTAGATCTTCAAATTAGTGGCAGTATTAATAATGTAGCCTGCCTGTAGTTCGGCATGGAAGAAATTGGTTGTGTTTCCTTGGGCCAATTCGTTGCCATTGTCCGAAATACGGTCATCTTCGGTGCCGTAAATATTTCCGCCGTAAAAAAAGGAATCTTCAGGCGTATTAAACTCAAAGCCGCGCTTTGCGACAATAACTTTGGCATCGCCATAGAGCCTTCCTCTTTGGTAACGGGCAATTCCTATAAATTCTGAAAAATTAGCGCCCAAAGTATGTGCCAACGCCTGATTGTTGTGCCCGTAATTTAGCACAACGGTATTGTGCGAATACGTATACGGCCGTACACGATTGTACTCAGATTGCAGGTAGAGATTCTTTATTCCAAAAGCATCGTAATACTTTACACCGAGTTGAATGCCCGTTTTGTTTTTATAACTTCCTTGTCCGCCAAAAACATCACTTTTAGAAAATTCATCTATAATTAATTGTCCATAAATGTTGACCCGATCGTTCACTTTATATTTTGAAGCAAGCCCAATTAATGCGTTGCCACCACGCGAACCCGTTGAAAATTGAATGGCTTGGTAAAATATAATCGGGTTTAAATAATTCATATCAAAGCCGCGATTATTGTCGTTCTCCCAAACAACAGATTCAAAAAAACCCACATTCAATTTTTTGGTAATGTTGTAGCTTAAATAATGGTTTGCAACATATTTTGTTCTAAACGAACCATCTGCTGTAACTTCCGGACGTACATCGCGGAGAGACATCCAAGTATTGGTATATTTTAATTTCCAGAAGGTGGTGTTTAATTTAAAATATGGATACGAAGTTGCATTGTCGCTCATTAACAACGATCGGTACCCATCGCCCAAAAATGTTTTTCCGTGACCAAGCTGCAAATTAAAATATTTTGATGGTGTGTAAGATAGGTAACCCGTAGTCATTGGATAGTCGTAGGAATCTGTTTTGAATTCCTTCGCAATACCCCGTCCGGGAATTATTGCAGGATTACCGCCATCGGGGCGAATGGATTCTGCATAGCGGTTAAAATAATCTGCAAAACGCCCTTGACTTTCATAAACAACTCCAAAAAAGCCAATTTTATCGCCCAGCCCTCCTTGAAGGTAAACCAGTCTTGTATTGTTGTAAGTGTTAATATCTGCATCTAAATCCTTACCCAGTTGCAGGTCTACACCCGGGTCTAGTGTAATCCAATAATCTTTTCCTTTTATGGTAACAAAATGTTCGTTCCATAATTTTCGGCTAAACCACGAAGTTCCGCTTTTTGCTATTTCTGCATTCGCCGCCTGAAAATCATAATATTTATTTACTTCGGAATAAATATATGGTTTTTGCGCAGTGTGATTGTTTAATCCAACCCTGTTTAATGCGGGATCAAATACGCTATAATTATGGTGCGACAACGGAATGTTGATATTGCTATTATATTCTTCATTTAAATAGGGAAGGTTAACAAGGGCATCGTATTCGGTTGTTAGTCCATCTTTCTCGTTAATAGCCACCGTCGGAGTTTGAATAATACTGTCGCCCGGAGCAACCAAGGGAATGGCAATTGGCAACGTAAATTGAATATATGTAGGCCTTCCGTTATGGGTTGCCGGAATAACCGTGGGAAGCGAATTAAAAACACGGAGCGTTTCGGCTCTTAATTCTTCATAGATTGCATCGGTATAAAGTACTTTGAATTTTCCATCTTTGGTAACTTCAAAAAGCACATTTACAGCGCCTTTATAATTTTTTGTAAACACAATTTCGGGAACTTCAAAATTTTCAAAAATAAATTGTTGCAGGGTATTGGTAAAACAGTTTTCCAGCAGTGCTTCCGAAACTGTTTCACATTCTGGAAAAACAGGATACTTTTCATACTGCGCTGTCGAAATTTGAGCAAAAGAAACTATTGAAAAACAAAAAACTAGAAGTAAGAGAATCTGCTTCATCGGGAACTATTTACTTTGAGGCCGAAAGATACAGTTTTTTTATAACGACAGAAATCAAAAAAAGCCCCCTTTTTACAGAGAGCTTTGTATGAAAATTACGTTTAAGTTTATTGAATCTCAAATACAATTGGCACGGTGTACATAACTGCTACATTTTTATCGCCTTGCTTTCCAGGTTTCATTTTTGGCAGGTTATTAACTACTCGTTGCGCTTCTTTTTTAAGATTGGCGTTATGCGAATTTGCCACTACTTCTGAAATAAAACCGTTAGAATCTATTTTAAAATTTACATAAATTCTATATGTTTCGTTGGGATTTAGGTTTTCTAAATATTCCTTTCGGAAATTTTTATTGATAAAGGCGTTTATCTTTGAAGACATACACTCAATTTTTTCATTGTTTGTGGGTAGCGATTCGCAACCTGGAAACACAGGTACAAATTCAACATTCATTACTGTTTTTGTGCCTTCGTTAGTCGTAGGTGTTTCAAGTGCTGGTTTTGTGGTTATTGGGGTTTCAACTACGGGGCCATCGGTATTTGCAATTGGAGTTTCAATAACGGAAGCCGAATTAGGTTTTACATCAAAAACTGGACTTTTTACCGCTCTTTTAACAGGGGTTGGTTTTTTAACTATATCTTTTTTAGGAGCTGCTATTGTTGGTTTTTCAATTTCCAATTCATAGGCAATGGTATAAGGTTCCTCTATTCCTTTTGACGTATTTACACTAATTGTAGGATTACTTATTTCAAAGTCAGTTTGAACGATAAAGAAGACGGCCAACAAACTAACGATAACTCCAATCTGAAAAAACAATCGTGAGTTCCATGCAATATTTACACGCTTTTTATCTTCTCTTTTACTTTGGGTATTTTTTACAGTTGTTTTCATATTGAAGTATTTTAATGGTTTCTTACTTTACAATCAACAACTGTTGTGCCAAAACACGAAAAGCTCCGTCTTTACTGATAAAGACGGAGCTTTTAAAAAAATTTTATTTACAATTTTATTGAATATCGAACACTATCGGAAGCGAATAAAGAACACCAACTGGTTTTCCTCTTTGTTTTCCTGGCGTCATATCCGGAAGTGAATTTACCACATCTGTCGCTTCTTTTTCAAGTCTTGGGTGAGGCGCTCGAGCACGAACATCTACAACTTTACCGCTTTTATCAATTTTAAACTGAACGGCTATACGCTGTCTACCTTCCAATCCTAAATCTGATGCAAGATTAGAGTTAAACTTTTTATTAATAAAGGCGCTTATTTTTGACGACATACATTTTTTCTTCGCGTCATTTGTTTTTTCGCCTTCGCAACCAGGATAAACTGGCACATTTTCAATTACTGCAAATGGCACATCGGCAATTTCTTCTTCTACCACTTCTTCCTTAATTTCCTTAACCTCTACAATTTTCTCTTCTTGATTGGTTTCGGTAGATTCTATTATAGTTTCTTCAACGTCTTCTTCGTCTTCAATAACGTCAATAACCTCTGGCGCCGGTGGTGGTGGTGGCGGTGGTGGTGGTGGAGTTAATTGTTGTGTAATTGGAACTTCTTCTAAAAGTTCGTCACCTACGTCAACTTTTCCGAAATCGATATCAGATTTGTCGTAAGTTTTCCATTCAATAGCTTGCCATGCAAGAAAAAGCATTAAGACCATTCCAAGCTGAAAAAACAACATGCTTTTTCGGCTTACGTCTGCTTTCGGATTTTTTTTAGGTTCCATAATAGTGGGTTTATCGTGATGCTAAAATATAGAAATTATCATTCAATTTAAAACTTAATTAAAATATTTAGGTTTTAATTTATGTTTTAGGTTTTTGAAAAAAAAGATTCCGAGAATGGCGCCTGTTAAATTTGCGGCTACATCTAGGATATCTGCACTGCGAGAGTCTGTAAACAGCTCTTGAAATATCTCAATTATTATGCCATAAAATAATACCGAAAGTACTACTATTAAAATCCAATTCTTTTTAAATTGAAATTTATTCTTTACAAAAAAGTACAATAGCCAAAGGTTCACTAAAATAAAATGAATGACTATATGAACTAATTTATCGGCTTCGGAAATCTGGGTTTTCGGTAAATCTTGACTCGAAAGAAAAAACAAACTGGTTATTACAATACTGTATAATAGTGCAATAAACAATAAGGTTTTAACCGCCAATAAGCTCTTTATAAGCGGCATCGTCAAGTAATTGGTCAATCTCGTCTGGGTTTGCGATTTTTAGCTTAATCATCCAACCTTCTCCATAGGCATCGGTGTTTACCTTTTCGGGTTCAGATTCTAGGTTTTCATTAAATTCAATAATCTCGCCCGTAAGTGGCAGAAATAAATCCGAAACTGTTTTTACCGCCTCTACCGTGCCAAAAACTTCTTCTCTATCCATAGTATCACCAACGGTTTCAACTTCTACATATACAATATCGCCAAGTTCGCTCTGTGCAAAATCTGTAATTCCGATGGTAGCAACATCGCCTTCAATCTTAAGCCATTCGTGATCTTTTGTGTACTTTAAATTAGATGGTATATTCATAATAATAATATATAAGTGTTTATTTCTTAGTTTCCAAAGTTATATCGCAAGGTAAATCCACTTCTAATGGTTGTTTGTGGAAAGGCCGTTGAAATAGCGTATTCAGAGAAGGTATGATCGTAGTAGAACAACGCGGTTAGGTTTTTGCTAAGCGCATAATCTATAGAAAGTTGCGCCCCGTAGATGGTTTGACCCGCTGTGGTTTGGTTATTTTCAATATCTAAATACCTAATGATAGTTATGTTATCGCGTCTAGAAAGATCTACCTTAAAGTTTAAGTCGCTAGTAATAACCGACTTTTTCCCGCCAAAATTGGTTGAAATCCTAAGATCTTTTATTCGATAGCCCAACCCGATTATGTATTCGTTTCCTTTTATTTCTGTAAGTAGATTGTTTGCGAAACTCATTGACAAGGCTCTATCTTTTCGCATTTCGGCAAGTATTTTAACCGAATTGTTCATCTCAAAATCCATTCGCAATAATGGTGAAAATTGTTCGGTTAAATTCACATTGGTCAATAATGTTTTCACCTTAAAATTACCAGATTGATCTATCTCCTCAGGCGTATTTGGATCGTAATCTAAATTAGACTGGAATTGGTTTACGGTATATGCAGCGCGATAACCGTGCGTTAGTGAAAAACGTTTAAAGTTTTTCTTAAACCAAGGCAGGTTCATTAAGCCGGTATATTTTATATCCCAGTTTGGAAGGGGTATGTCTCTAAAAATTCCGGTTTTTTCTTTTGAAGCATCGCTGCCTTTATACGCCGCCAGAAATGCAGGCAGTAAAACATCTTGACTGTTCCGACCAAAACCTACAGGAAAGCCCAGCGAATCGCGCGGTATTGCGCGGCCTTGATAATGCTCTTCTGCCAGCCTGTTTGCAACTAGTAATCTATTACTTCTGAAATCATCAAAAGCAGCCGAACCTGTTTCATCGCTTGAACCAAAGGCCGTTTTAATTAATAAGGTCGAAATATTAAAATTACCAAATGTATTAGGCGTTAACGATTGGTAGAGATCGTTCTGAACAATATAATTTTCAGAGTAATTTTCAGAATAAATTCGGCTTCCATTTACATCAATAGTTAAATCTTTAATGGGCTCCAGATTAGCTTGGATATCCATTTGTCGGCTTTCAACTTCTGTATATTGTTCGTTAAATTCGGGATACAAAGTTAACCAACCTTTGCGGGCGGCCAACTCTCTTACCTCGGCTTGGCTTCCCAAAACAAAACCTGCAGTAGGCTTTAATGTACCAATAAAACCAATTGATGGAAGGTAACCCGGCAAGTAAATACCGTTATTTTCTTGATAATTAAATTGTACTTTCTTAAGCATTGTTGCTAAACCAATAGCGGTATTAATGGCTTTATCTCCCGCATTTAATCCTCCGCCAGAATTTGCACCACCACTTAAAACACTTGGCACACGCGATTTTCCGCCGGCCAGGGTATTATTTTGCTCGGCCTCCAGCTTACTTTCTCTGCTCGCTTTGCCCTCTCTTTCAGAACCTCCGCTAGCACCGCCTCTTTCTTCACCGCCACTTCTAGACTTACTTTTTCTAATTTTAGTAAGCCCTATGTAACGATAAAAACCGTTCATATCTAAACTAGAATTAATTTGATGTGTACTTGCGTTCTGGATAGAGTTCCCCAGATTATAAACATTTTTGCTACCATCGCTTAGCTCAATTTCAATTTCGTTGAATTGCATACTACCGCGCTCCCACTGATAATCACCAGTATAAGAATACGTAGCTCGAAGGAATTTTAAGAAAGGAAATTTACTAAACGGCAAATCGTAATTTAGTTGAAGCGACTGAAAATGTTGGTTCGGATCTCCTACATCAAAGAAGCCATCCCAAACGCCAATTTCATTATTAACGTCGCCATTTTCGTCTAAATAATTATTGACAACCATATTGTTAGACGACGTAAAATTAAGACGCAACGATTTGCTCAAGTTATGGTTGATGGTGTATTGCCAGTCAAAAAGATAATTGCGCTGATATAAAACAGGCAATCCTTTATTTCCGGGAAGTAAGTTTATTTCTCTAAATTTTTGTTCGTTATATTGGCGCGTAATATTAGAGCTAACCGAAATATTTGTCGGTAAGTAATTAAAGTTGAAATCTTTTAAAAACTGCCAATACTTCCCTGTAAATAGAGAGTCGTTCTTTTTAAATGGCTCCACCGGCTTTGCCGTAAAATTATAGTTATACGTTGCACCTGCGCGCACGCTCTGCTCTAAAGCATCTTCCACTTCAAAATCGTGATGATCTGTTTGATTGTATGAGAAAGAGCCCGTTAGGTTTTCTACATCATAAACTTTGGGCTTGCCCTCACCAGTACGCTCTTTTCGCACCCCAATAAAGTTTACGCTCTGACGCTTGGTATAATCTACGGCCTGTTCTTTAATTCTATCTCTTTCGGCTTCATCTTCTGTATTATCCAGTCGGGTATCGAGCTCGATATCCTGGAATTCCGGATCGTATTGCGGGGTAATTAATTCTTCCGAACGACCATAATTAAATGGCAGTTGAATACCCCATTTCTTTGGTAATAATTGCCCAAGGTTTACATTGGTAACCACATCGTACTGTTGCAGATCCTCGCGGCTACGTTGGTTCGGCCCTTGTTCAATAGAACCAAAGCCAACGGTACTTCTTTTTCCTGTGGCACTAATGGTAGCAAAATCGGCAAGGTTAGCGTCCATACTAACTACCGCAGCCCATCCGCCCTCGTTTTTAAGCTCAGACATTCTAAGTTCGTTAAACCAAACTTCACCACATAAATCGTTGTTTGTACTGTTTCGTACCCCAATCATGATGGTACGGACGTTTCCAAAACTTGGATTACCCTTAATTCCAATGGTAAGTTCATTTTCGCCACCGGGCAGATCTCCCTCGAGTTCCGATTGGGTATAATACACAACATCGGTAGAGTTTAATGGAGTTCGAGTTTTAACCTCCTGTAATAATGCCAGGGGAAGATTTAATCTATTTGCTACTGGCCAAATTTCTTCGGCGCTTCTCGCCCCAAAATTAGTCGGATTTAATGGAATTTGAACTTCATAATAGTTGTTTGTAAGGTCATTCCCCAACCGCATGAATGCCACCAATTGCCCATCACTTAGCGCGGTTTCATTTTGTAAAGATTCGGCGTGTATAAACATTTCCAGATTTTTGTACTGGCGCATATCTACATTAAAGTTTTTATAAACAGCTCGCCCATCATTAGGTTCCAACCCGCATACCCGCAACGAAAGTGATTGTTCGTTTTCGCGAATAATATTGTTATTATTGTTTAATTCCTCGCGTTCAAGTCCTGGAGGCAGTCTGTAAGGAATTGGCTCTCTATTTTCGTTTTCCTCAATACTTACAGCTTCCACCTCAAACAGCGTATCGTCGTTTGCGGGATCTTCAAAAGTTACCTCGTCTAAAGTTTTTTGGAATTTTCTATAATCGCCTCGCACCAGTTCCATGGTTCCAAAACGCAAAACGGTGTTTTCTGAAAACTGTGAAAGGAACATTCGCATAAACCGAATAGATCTATAATCAGAGATACCTCCTTTAGCTTGGTCTGGCTTGCTAATTGGTACTTTAAACTGAACCCAACGTACTGGAATTACGTTATTATTTTGTGTAGTAACCTCCAATTCCTTTACGTCAGAAATATATCGGTTATTATCTCTGTTCATTCCAGGATAAACAGGTACGTTGTATTCAAAATAGCTATTAATCGTGTTCATGGTATTGTCTCGATTAATATCTTCTACATCGGGTTGTGCAGTGCTTCCGCGATTTGTATTTGTAACTTCTACTGGAGAGTTGCCTTCGGTTCCGTTGTATTTTAAATAACGATCTAAAATACTTCCCTCGGCTTGTAGAAAATATTGATAATCGTCATTTGAAGGATCATCACCAAACTCACCGCCAAACTCTGCAATTTCTTGCGCATTATTTAAACCATCTAAACCTATATCTTGATTTATTCGTTCTTGGCCTTGTGTATCGAAGGTATAAACCAGTGATTGGTTTAAAGGAACTTTACCCCAAGCGGTTGAAGTGGTATTGGCTGTTCCACCATCTGCTGGCAAGCCATTTTCGTATTGTTTTCTACCATCTTTTAAGATATCTTCAGAAATACTACCTAAGTTAAAATTAATATTTCCACCTTGATTACCACTCGTTTCCTCGTAAATAAAAGGATCCATTACCCAGAATTGAATATATTCTACATTAGATTGTTCAAAATCTGTAGTGGTAAGTGGCCTCATAATTCCACCGAAATTATCCTCGGGGTTTGGAAGAATATTGGTGCCGGCAGCCTCAGGATTAAAATTATATTCCCCACGTTGCGAAGGGTAATACGCCAAATCTAAGGTAAATAAAGCTTGTGTTTGCCCTTGAATAATATCTTGATTCGGGAAGATTTCATCTCTAAAAACCCGACGTGTAAATGGCGAGGAAAGTTCTTCATCATTAATTCCTTCGGGGCGCTGACTACTATAAAAAATTGGGTCTATTGTGTACCAAGCCAATTTGGCTCGTTTGTAATTATACCGAAGATTATCATTTTCCAATTCACCTCCATAGTCTAAAGGTGTGCTTGCCAAGAACCAACTTGAAGGCGAACTAATATCGTTGCCTGTTTGCGACGCTTCAAAATCATCTACATAAACGGTTGTTTTTCCATCAAAATCCGAAACTTTTGGAGCTCCAGGTTTTAGATAGGCAAATTCGCCCCGTAGTGAAATATTAGATTCCACATCAGTATCTATATTTGGAAGTTTATTCACCAAACGCGTTAAAAACGGCACTTCGGTTGAATAATTGAGATTCATTCCAAAAATAGTGTTATTAATAGGCTCAACTCCATAAGAAGATTTTTGCGTTAGCGGGCGTTCATTAAGATTTAGGTAAGTAGCGCCAATTAAAAATTTATCGCTGAATTTATGCTCTACATTCAATCCGGTAAAACGCTTGCTCTGTTGCCCAAATAACGAATTGTTTTCGGTACTTACAGAAATTGGTATGTTACTATTTAATAAGGCAGGATCTAAAATTTGAACCCTTCCCAATTGATAGTTTACGGTGTAATCTACCCCTTCAACCAACGTTCTTCCACCTGCCGTAACAGTTACCGAGCCCTGTGGAATATTAAAAGCGCCAATAGGAATTCCATCTGCTCCCGTAGATTTATAACTTCCTTTTAATTGAAATTTATTTTTTTCACTTTCCTCCTGCTCTGCTTGTGTTTTTGTTCCCGTATAAAGCGTTCTAAATACATACTTTGCCTGGTTTGGATTATATGTTTCGGGCATTGAATAGTTAGCTGGTGCAGAAGGCAAGCTCAATTCATCAAACAAGTGTTTTCCAAATGGCTCTACGGTTGTAAAGATAATTCGTCCATTTTGTGCGTCGACGGTTATGCCAGGTAAAAAGTCAAAGAACCCATCGCCACCTTGTTGTGGGTCATTATTAAAGTTTAACCTATCGAGATTAAATACTTTTAAAAGAATTTCGTCTTTAACGTCTGGCGGCAGTTCTGCGCCAGCTTCGGTTAAATAATTTAACGGGGAAGGGTCGGTATAAAGAATATTAAGTTTGAAGTCTTCCTTTTCTAGTTGGTAGCCACCAATGGGATAGATGTTTTTCATCATTAAATCCCAGATTGGTTCATTTACATTCGTGATACTACTCTTTAACAGTTTTACCACTAAGTTTTGTGCAAGTCCAGTTTCTTGTTCTGGCGGGTTACCTGTACCTCCACCGTTTCCTCCAGGCTGAATACCACCATTGGCTTCTACCCCGTCATTCGAAAACTCACCTACCTGATACACCTTTCCGTTTACGGTAAATTGATAGGAAACCGCCAACACTTCATCGTTAGATAACCGTTGATTTAACGAAATATACCCCAATTGCGAATTTAATGTATATTCCCCTTGATCTAACCTTCTGGCACTTTCGAGGGTCACATAGTCTATTCCTTCATTTACCTGAACTCCCGTAAAACCGTCGCGTACTCGTGCAACATCTCGGATTAATGGGTTTAACAACGATGGGGGGCCACCATTTATTCCGAAAGGATTGAAAAGGTTGTTGTTATTATCTGGGTATGCATTTCTACTAGCTCGTATAAAACCACCAGGAGGAACGTCTAAACCAATATTTGTTGGGTCTGATTCACCAATATCTTGCAACGCCACTATATTGCGAACATTATCAGTACGACTGGTACGGTTGGTGATCCAAACCTCCATTCTTGTAATTTGCACATTACTATTTATGAACGGATATTGCTTCAAAGCACGGTTATAGTTATCTCTAAAATAATGCCCTAAAAAGAAGTGACGGTTATCGTCATAATCTAAGGCAAACAACTCGTAATCTGTGATGGTTGCACCCCCCTCAGCCGTAACTGTACGGGTTTCGGATTTTTGCTCTGAGAAAACCCCTGTAATGGTTGTATTACCAAACTGAAGCTGCGTTTTAACACCAAAAAGGCTTTGCGCACCTTGAATTAGCGAGCTATTGAGCGGCATACTAACGTTACCCACTTCAATTTTTTGAATTATATCGTCTTCGGTTGGTGTGTATTCTAACTTTATTTGATTTTGAAAATCGAAGGTGCTTTCCGTGTCGTAGTTTGCATTTACTTGGAGTCTGGTTCCTACTTTTGCCAAAAGACTTAAACTTATTCTCTGGTCAAAATCAAACGAAAAATTACTTCGGTTTCTAGGCGAATATTGTGGGTTATCCTGCTTTGTATACAGCAAACCAAGATCCATTTCTACAGATCCCTGTGGAATTACTTCAATAGAATTTCCGCCAAAAATAGACTCAAAAAAGTCTGAATTCACGTAAAAGGTGGGCAATAGATTTTTTTGTTGTTCTTCCGCTCCTTCTTTCCTTCCATCGGCAGCGTCAATTTTTTCTTTAAAATACGCCTTCATCTGCTCCTCTTGTATAAGGCGCTGATATTCCTCTGGCGTAAGAATAATGGGATAGGTAATTTTAAAACTACCCAAAGTTTGTGAATAAATATATCTATCTGTTATAGGGTCGTAGGTATACAGATTCTGAATGCTCGTAGGATTCGGAAGATCCAATCGCCCCATTTCGTTGCCAACAGCTGTGGAATCTTGTGCCAACGAAACATTGCCAACAAATATAAAACTTACTATTGCTAACAGCTTAAAAAAGCCACCCTTGTAAACGTAATTTTTTGCCTTCAAATTTTACAAATTTTTTAAAGCTTGTTTAATGATCATTTCTACTGAAGCCAGCGGATTTTTTTTCACAATTCCATCCACTACTTTTTCAGACTGTTTGCGAACAAAACCCAGCGTCTCCAAAGCAGATAACGCTTCATTTTTATTAGTATTGCTTGCTCCAACAGAAATTGATGACAAACCATACACTTTTAAAATCTTATCTTTTAGGTCTAAAACTACACGTTGGGCGGTTTTAGCTCCTATTCCTTTTACCGATTGTATAGTTGGTAAATCGTTTTGAGCAATTGCGTCCAGCACTTGCTCTGGCGTTAACGAAGACAGCATTGTTCTGGCAGTACTGGCTCCAACCCCCGACACACTAATTAACAATCTAAATATTTCACGTTCTGTAACACTGGTAAAACCATACAAAATATGGGCATCTTCCCGAACGATTAGATGGGTATATAATTTTACATTTTCACTAGAGGGGAGTTCGGAAAATGTGTGCAGCGAAATATTGATAGCGTACCCTACTCCATTGCAATCTATAACTACATCGGTAGGGTTTTTTTCAACCAGTCTTCCCTGTATATGGGTTATCATGTGTTAACGAAAACTTAAAGGTTCAAATATAGTATAATTATTTGCAACTGCCATTGAGGTTTTTGGGAAAATATTGCCGTAAAAACTATGCTTTTGCCTGCTCCCTTGCGCGCTTTTCCTTCTGCTGGGCATCTACTACCGCTACCGCACTCATATTTACAATTTCCTCTACACTTGCACCTAATTGTAATATATGCACAGGTTTGCGCATTCCTAACATTATTGGGCCAATAGATTCTACACCGTTAAGCTCTTTTAATAATTTATAGTTGCTATTTGCCGAATCTAAATTTGGAAATATTAATGCGTTTACTTTTTTGCCTGCCAATTTTGAAAATGGAAATTTTTTCTGAAGCAGTTCTGCATTTAGTGCAAAATCTGTTTGCAGCTCGCCATCTACAACCATATCTGGATTGCTCTTATGAAGCAAATCAACAGCCTCGCGTACTTTTGTGGCGTGCGGATCTTTTGAAGATCCAAAGTTTGCGTAAGAAATCATGGCAATTACCGGATCTAACCCAAACATTTTCATTGTATAATTGGTCATCTGGGCAATTTTTGCAAGTTCTTTTGCAGTAGGATCAATATTTATGGAAGTATCTGAAATGAACAACGGCCCACGTTTGGTTAGCATCACATTAGTAGTTGCAACTTTAGTAACGCCTTCAAATCTTCCTACTGTTTCAAAAACCGGCACTACCACCGATGGATACGAACGTGCATAGCCCGAAATCATACAGTCCACATCGCCTTCGCTAAGCATCATTCCGGCAAAATAATTTCGTTCGGTCATTAACTTTTGGGCAGTGTAAAGCGAAATACCGCTTCTTCTTCTTTTTTCCCACAGTTTTTGAGCATAGTGTTGAAGTTTATCGGCATTTTCATCATTTTTAGGATCAATAATTTCTAAGTCTGCTTCAAAATCAATTTGCTCCATTAGTTCAAGAATAATTTCTTTTCTTCCTAATAAAACAGGAATCCCTATGCCTTCTTCAAACACTATCTGCGCTGCCTTTAAAACGTCTAAATGATCGGCTTCGGCAAAAACAATACGTTTGGGCGCTAATCTGGCACGGTTTAATAACAATCTAATTATTTTGTTGTCGCTACCCATGCGTTCGTAAAGCGCGTCCTGGTATTTTTCCCAATCCGTAATGGCCGAAGTGGCTACACCGCTTTCCATCGCTGCTTTTGCAACTGCAGGCGGAACGGCAGCTATTAACCGTGGGTCAAATGGTTTTGGGATAATATAATCTCTTCCAAAAGCTAATTTTGTTTCGCCGTAGGCAATATTAACTTGTTCGGGCACGGGTTCTTTTGCCAGATGGGCAAGTGCTTTTACAGCTGCCATTTTCATGGCTTCATTAATTTTGGTGGCTCTAACATCTAACGCTCCGCGAAATATAAACGGAAAACCAAGTACATTGTTTACTTGGTTGGGATGATCGCTACGGCCGGTTGCCATAATAATATCCTTGCGCGTTTTAATGGCCAAATCGTATTCAATTTCTGGATCGGGATTGGCCATTGCAAAGACAATAGGATTGGAGGCCATGTTCAAAAGCATTTGTGGGGTAACAATATCTTTCACCGAAAGTCCAACAAAAACGTCGGCATCGACCATGGCTTCTTCCAAAGTATCGATTTTTCGATGCGAAGCAAACTCGGCCTTTTCTTCAGAGAGATTTTCACGGTCTTTGCGTATTACACCTTTACTATCTAGCATTACTATATTTTCGTCTTTCGCTCCAAAAGATTTGTATAGTCTAGTACACGATACGGCTGCCGCCCCCGCCCCGCTGATTACAATTTTAACATCTTCAATATTTTTTCCGGATATTTCCAAAGCATTTAACAGCGCTGCGGCCGAAATAATAGCCGTACCATGCTGATCGTCATGCATTACCGGAATATTGAGTTCTTCTTTGAGCCTTTTTTCAATTTCAAAAGCTTCCGGCGCTTTTATATCTTCTAAATTTATGCCTCCAAAAGTTGGGGCTATATTTTTTACCGTTGCAATAAAAGCATCTATGTTCTCGGTATCAATTTCAATATCAAAAACATCAATGTCTGCAAAAATTTTAAAGAGCAAGCCCTTCCCTTCCATAACCGGTTTTGAAGCTTCGGGACCAATATTACCCAAACCTAAAACAGCAGTTCCATTAGATATTACTGCAACTAAATTACCCTTATTGGTGTATTTATATACATTATCTACATTTTTTTCAATTTCCAGACAGGGTTCTGCAACACCTGGTGAATAGGCCAAGCTAAGATCGCGTTGGGTAGAATAACTTTTGGTGGGTACCACCTCTATTTTTCCCGGTCTTGGTTTTGCGTGATATAAAAGGGCTTCTCTTCGTTTGCTCTGTTTGCTCATATTTTAGGGATAATTTTGCCGTTACAGCTATGGCTTATTTTGCCACAACCGATGCGCTTGTTCTATAAAAAATAAAATAACGCAACCAACAAAGATAAAAGGTTATTGGCAAAGTAGAAATTTAAACGGCTAATCTTTCACGAAGTTTATATTGCGTGTAAGTCCGGAAAATTTGGTTCTTTTTACTGCGCTTTTCTTAAATATTTTCTGAAAAACCTCTTCGGTTATTTCTTCCCAATCCTTTTTAGTCATAGAAAGCATTTCGGGATGTGGATTAAAAAGCGGCTGGTTGTGGGGTTTGCTAAAACGATTCCAAGGGCACACATCTTGACAAATATCGCAGCCAAATATCCAATCTTCAAACTTACCTTTTACCGAAGTGGGGATTTCATTTTTAAGTTCTATTGTATAGTACGAAATACATTTGCTGCCATCAACAACCTTATCTGAAACGATGGCTTGGGTTGGGCAAGCGTCAATACAAGCGGTGCATGTACCGCAGTGGTCGGTTACGGGAGTGTCGTATTCCAACTCCATATCTACAATGAGTTCGGCCACGAAGAAAAAGGAACCCACATTCTTAGTTAACATAAGACTGTGTTTTCCTATCCAGCCCAACCCACTTTTTGCAGCCCAAGCTTTGTCTAAAACCGGAGCTGAATCTACAAAGGCACGTCCGTGTACTTCACCTATTTCTTCGGAAATAAATTGCATTAATTGCTTCAACTTATCTTTTATGATAAAGTGATAATCGGTGCCATAGGCGTATTTAGAGATTTTATAGGTATCTGATGGCTGCCTTTGGGAAGGATAGTAATTTAGCAGTAACGAAATAACACTTTTTGAGCCTGGAACTAAAATGGTAGGATCCAGTCTTTTGTCGAAATGATTTTCCATATAACTCATTTCGCCATTCATATTATTATTGAGCCAGTTTTCCAATCGTGGCGCTTCTTCTTCTAGAAATTCAGCTTTGCTTATTCCACAGGAGAGAAAACCGAGACGTTTGGCTTCGGTTTTAATTAGGCTTGTATTTTTTGAGGTATTCTTCACTTTATGAAGTTACGAAGCATTAATTTGGCTATGTACCTACAATGTTTAAAAGAGTCCGCCCTGCGTAGAACCTTTTATTTTACCAAGGTGTTTATAGGCGGCTTCGGTAACTTCACGGCCGCGGGGAGTACGCATTATAAAACCCTGCTGAATTAAAAATGGCTCATACACCTCTTCAATTGTTTCGGGACTTTCGGAAACGGCCGTTGCAATAGTGGTGATGCCCACAGGACCCCCTTTAAATTTTTCGATTATAGTGGATAGGATTTTATTGTCCATTTCATCTAAGCCGTGCGCATCTACGTGGAGGGCATCTAAACCAAATTTAGCTATTTCAACATCAATTTTTCCATTGCCTTTTATTTGTGCAAAATCGCGAATTCTACGTAATAATGCATTTGCAATTCTGGGAGTTCCTCGACTTCTACCCGCTATTTCTATAGCGGCTTCCATAGTTATGGGAACGTGCAAAATGCCTGCGCTGCGCTGTAATATTGTGGTTAATAAATCGGTCGTGTAATATTGCAATCTAGACGAAATACCAAATCGCGCACGCATTGGCGCAGTTAATAATCCAGAGCGTGTGGTAGCCCCAATAAGGGTAAAGGGATTTAAGTTAATTTG
This sequence comes from Aequorivita flava, assembly GCF_038742595.1. Lineage (NCBI taxonomy): Bacteria > Pseudomonadati > Bacteroidota > Flavobacteriia > Flavobacteriales > Flavobacteriaceae > Aequorivita > Aequorivita flava. The sequence continues at coordinate 40,181 of NZ_JBANCF010000002.1, forward strand.
AACCGAACGGGCATTGGGTCCCGATTCAATCATTATATCGATTTTATAATCTTCCATCGCAGAATAAAGATATTCTTCAACAATGGGGCTTAGTCTGTGTATTTCATCTATAAAAAGCACATCGCGCTCGTCTAAATTTGTTAGCAATCCGGCAAGATCTCCAGGTTTGTCTAAAACTGGGCCAGAAGTTACTCTTATATTTACGTCCAGTTCATTAGCTAAAATATAGGCAAGGGTCGTTTTTCCCAAACCTGGTGGACCGTGAAAAAGTGTATGATCCAAAGCTTCGCTTCGTAAATTTGCCGCTTGAACAAATATTTGAAGATTTTCTAAGGCCTGATCCTGCCCCGTAAAGTCGCTAAAACTTAAAGGCCGCAGTTTTTTTTCAATATCCAGCTCCTGTGGGGTGAGGTCTTCTCCAGAGGGATTGAGATGTTCATTCATATCACAAATATAACAATCCTTTAGATGCGCTATAAAAAAAGAGAGCCATACTTTTCAGTATGGCTCTTGAAATAAATAGTAGATTCCTCACTTCCTACATATTATTAACTCAATATGGTAAAGATAAGGCAAAACTTTTAAAAATATACTACGTAGAAGTACGAATTCTTTACGTAGAATAATAAGCGCCCTTTTTTTTTCAAAAAAAGGGCGCTTGCTAAATACTTTATATTGAATTACTTAATGATCCAATTCATCTTCATTATCTTGAAGCGGTACGTTCTGCGGAATGAAATCCTGACCAGGTATTACAAAATCGGTTTCATCCTTATTTAATTTGCTGTAGTCATAAGCCCAACGATAAACGTGTGGAATAGGACCATCCCAGTTTCCGTGAATGTGCTTTAATTCTGTAGTCCATTCCAAAGTTGTTGCATTCCAAGGGTTTTTTCCCGCCATTTTTCCGTAGAACATGGAGTGAATAAAGTTATAAAGAAATACTACCTGTACTGCAATAGTGATAATGGCAAAAATGGTCATAACCACATTTATATCAGCCAAATCATCAAAATAAGGGAAGCTCGTGTTATTGTAGTATCTACGTGGAAGTCCAGCCAATCCTACAAAATGCATAGGGAAGAAAATTCCATATGCTCCAATTGAGGTTACCCAAAAGTGAATATAGCCCAGTTTTTTGTTCATCATTCTGCCTTCAAACATTTTTGGGAACCAATGATACACACCGGCCAAAAATCCATAGGCAGCAGAAATACCCATTACAAGGTGAAAGTGAGCCACGATGAAATATGTATCGTGAATATTAATATCTAAGGCACTATCGCCCATGATAATTCCTGTAAGACCACCCGTAATAAAGGTTGAAACGAACGCTATACACCAAAGCATAGCTACGTTCATTTGCAGCTTACCTCGCCATAGGGTTGTGATCCAGTTAAACGATTTTACCGCTGAAGGAATTGCAATTAACAGCGTTGTAAAGGTAAATACAGACCCCAAGAACGGATTCATTCCCGAAATAAACATATGGTGCCCCCAAACAATGGTTGATAAAAATGCAATTGCCAAAAGGGAAGCAACCATTGCACGATAACCAAAAATTGGTTTTCGCGAGTTAGTTGCCATAATTTCAGAAACAATTCCCATTGCGGGCAGAATTACGATATAAACTTCCGGGTGTCCTAAGAACCAAAAGAGATGCTCAAACAAAACCGGAGATCCACCTTGATGGTGCAATACTTCACCTGCAATATAAATATCTGATAAGAAGAACGAAGTACCGAAGCTTCTATCCATAATTAACATTAAGGCCGCTGAAAACAAAACTGGAAACGAAACCAACCCAATCATGGCTGTTATAAAAAATGCCCAAACTGTAAGCGGAAGTCTCGTCATAGACATTCCTTTGGTTCGTAAGTTTATTACAGTTACAATAAAGTTTAGTGATCCAAGTAATGATGATGCAATAAAAATTGCAATTGAAATTAACCATAGCGTCATCCCTGTACCCGAACCTGGAATAGCTTGCGGCAAGGCACTAAGGGGCGGATAAATAGTCCATCCGGAAGAAGCTGGTCCAGCTTCAACAAAAAGGGAGCACAGCATTATAAAACTAGATAGGAAAAACAACCAATACGAAACCATATTTAGGAATCCTGAGGCCATGTCTCGCGCGCCAATCTGTAAGGGTATTAACAGGTTACTAAACGTTCCACTTAGTCCTGCGGTTAAAACAAAGAAAACCATGATGGTTCCGTGAATGGTAACCAATGCTAGGTATACACTCGGATCCATTACACCGTCTGTACCCCATTTGCCTAAGAATATTTCATAAAGAGTAAAAGTATGGTCTGGCCATGCCAATTGCAATCTAAAAAATAAAGACATCAAAATACCGATAACACCCATAAATATACCGGTGATCATGTATTGCTTTGAGATCATTTTATGATCTGTACTAAAAATATATTTAGTTACAAAGGTTTGTTCACTATGATGCCCGTGATCGTCGTGGTGATCTTCTACTGCGTGGACCTGTGCGTTTGTTGACATATCTAATTAAGCTAATATTATTTAGTTTCTTTGCTAAGCTGTTCTCCTAAGGTAGGTTGTTCTGCCAACCAAGCCTTGTAATCTTCTTCAGACTCTACAATTATTTTCATCTGCATATTGTAGTGGCTTATACCACATATTTTGTTACACAGTACAAAATAGTCAAATTCATAAGTTTCTAAAGGTTCTTCTCCTTTGGCTGCAAGTTCAACAGATTTTTCCTTTCTAATGGTATTGATGTTCGCTACCTTATCGATAATATAATCATTTTGTCGCATTTCTTCCGTAGTAATAGTAGGAGTAAAAGCGAATTGTGTAATCATTCCTGGAACACAGTTCATTTGCGCTCTAAAATGAGGCATATAAGCAGAATGCAGCACATCTTGTGATCGCATTTTAATTAATACTTTTCGTCCAACCGGCAGGTGAAGTTCGGTTACTATTTTATCATCCTGACCGTTTGGATCTGCAGGATCTACCCCCAATTGATTAACACCTTCTATTAAGCGAACGTTTGCATTTCCGAGGGTATTATCATTTCCACCATAGCGAGCTTTCCAGTTAAATTGCTGCGCATAAAGCTCAACGATTAATGGATCGTCATCTTTGTCAACATTCATAATATCGGTCCAAGTAAATAGACCGTAAATGATGAGCCCCGCCAATACAATTACTGGAATAATAGTCCAAATAAATTCTAATTTGTCGTTATCGGCATAGAAAGTAGCTCGTTTAACCTTGTTGCCACGGTAAATGAAAGCAAAATAATGCAACACTCCTTGCGTAAGAATTCCAACAAAGAATATAAGAATCATAGAGATTAACATAAGGTTGTCAATCTTAGAACCATGTTCAGATCCAGATTCTGGCAATAGGGTATCAAACCACAACCAAAAGGAAACAATGGTTAAAATATAGATAAATGCCAGAAAGCCTAACATTAAGTACCCTTGGGTGTTATTATCCTTATCTGATGCTATTTCAGAATGGCCGGTAGGCTTTGTCTTTGCTAACTGGAAAATTCTGTTCATTTGCCATACAGAAATTCCAAAAAGGACGATTACTAATATTACTAAAAATGCGGTCATCTTACAATATCTTCTTTAAACTAAATGATTAAAAATGGTAGTTTTCACTTTCTTTAATAAACGGATCATTCTTTGGTCTGAGAGAAACTTTCCCTAATCCCGTTCCGACAACTAATATGAAAAGTCCTGCAAAAAATAACAATGCTGCTATTTCTGGTATTCCAAAGTACCAGTTATGGCCTACAGTTGAAGGCATCACTAATAAGAACACGTCTATATAGTGGCCTACCAAAATAAATACTGCAGCAATAACAACAAACCACGGTACTCGCTTGTAGTCGCTATTCATCAATACTAAAATAGGGAATACAAAATTAAGTATAAGCATTCCGAAAAACAATACTTTATATTCTTGAATCCGTATTATAAAATAAGTCACCTCTTCTGGAATGTTTGCATACCAAATAAGCATAAACTGACTGAACCATAAATAAGTCCAGAATATACTGAATGCAAACATATATATAGCTAAATCGTGTAGATGTTTATCGCTCACAAAGGGTATAAGGCCTCGGCTCTTTAAATGTATTGTTACCAATGCTATTACTGTAATAGCCGACACAAATAAACTTGCAAAAACATACCAAGGAAATAACGTACTGTACCAGTGCGGTGTCATAGACATAAACCAATCTATAGCCATTGAAGCTTCTGTTACAAGGAAGAAGGCCAGGAAGAAAACTGAGATTTTAAAGTTCTTTCTATATGGCCCATAATTATTAACCTCGTCTTGCGCCAATGAATTTTTTCTGGAGAAGTATCTATATAGGTTCCATCCTAAAAGATAGATAAAACCACGAATTAAAAAGAATGGAAGGTTAAGATAACCTGCCTTTCCTTGCAATATTTTATCTCCTGCTACCAACTCCTCGTTCTGCCAAGGAAAAAAATGAGTTCCCGCAAAAGCAACTATTAAAAATACAATAATAGAACCAGGCAGTAAATAGCTAGTAATTCCTTCCATAATTCTATAAAGTGCCGGAGACCAACCTGCCTGAGAAGCATATTGAATAGCATAAAACACCAATACTCCTAAAGCAATCATCATAAAGAAAAATGCCGCCACAAATGTAGCAGACCAAGGTCTGGTTTGCATCTGGTGCAAAACATGCTCATCGTGTGAGCTCGCACCATGACCTTCAGGTTTTAAATCGGTAGCGTGTTCCATCGCGGCTTCTGAATAACCTGCTTCACCACGAGCAGTATCAACAAAGTTCGCCGTATTATCTTCGCCGTGTCCTGCATCTGCATGTCCCTCAGCGTGATGGCCTTCTTGTTGGGCCATTATTTTTTTAACATCCTCAACAGTCTTTGGGGTTGTAAGAAAACCATAGGCCATTCCTGCCAGTCCAAGCACCATTATAATGATAGAAAACAGTTTTAATTTACTAGGTAGCGTATACATATCTTTAGCTATTCTCTTTAATTTCTTACTTATTATCTACTTCGGAAGCAGTACCTGCATCCATATTCTTTTCTGACAAACTACTAATAGAGTCTGCGGTAGCTTTAGCAGTTTCTAGGACTCCAGGCTCACCTTTTAACGATGCCTTTAAATCCATAACATGCATTGCTATTTGCCAGCGCTCCTTTTCGTCTACTTGCCCGGCATAGGAGCCCATTGCATTTAAACCGTAAACTTGTACATGATAGGTACCTCCAGGTGTAATAGTACGTCCTGCATCTGCATAGCTGGGAATTCCTAAGAATTTTTCACGAGTTGCCAATATTCCTTTTCCATCGCCTTCATCGCCATGGCATACAGCACAATAAAGTGTATAAAGCTGGGCACCCGTTGCCAAATTTTCTTCCGTAACAGGATATGGATTAGTTAACTCTGCTTTGGCAAGTAATAATCCTTCCGTACTGTTTTCATAGTCATAAGCAGAATGGCCACGTGCAACAGTGTTAGCCGGCGGAATCATTGCCTCCTGTTGATCTGGAAATATATCGTATTCACCATATGTTTCGTAACCAACCGGCTCGTACATATTTGGAAAATATTGATAGTTTGGTTTTTTATCGTTAAAACAAGAAACCATGGTTGCAGATGCAATAATGGCGATTCCTATGTTTATTAATGTTTTCATATTAATGGTCTTGCTCGTTTTCAATTAGACTAATTTCCGATGCGCCCGTATCATACAAGAACTTGGTTAACTTTGCAACGTCGTGGTTTTCTGCATCAACCTCCATTAGAAAGTGATCGTCCGTAGTACGTAAATCTGGATTTTCAGCTTTTTTGAAAGGCCATAGTTTACTTCGCATATAGAACGTGATAACCATTAAGTGAGCCGCAAAAAACACGGTAAGTTCAAACATAATTGGTATAAATGCCGGCATATTTTGATAAAATGTAAAGCTTGGTTTACCACCAATGTTCTGCGGCCAATCTTCAATCATTATAAAATTCATCATCCAAACCGCAAAACTTAATCCCACAAGACCGTAAAGGAATGAGGTTATTGCTATACGGGTTGGCGCCAAACCTACAGCATGGTCCAAACCGTGTACCGGAAACGGGGTAAAAACCTCGGAGATATGATAGTTTGCCGCGCGCGTCTGCTTAACGGCTTGCATTAGCAGATCGTCATCAGTGTAAATTGCGTGTATCTTTTTAGAAGCCATAATTAGTTTTCGTTTTTTAAAATTAGTGCTTGTCCAGCCCAATCGTCTCGTTTGGCTCTTCCTGGGAATTCACTAATTATCTCATCCAATAAATCGTATTCGCGATCGGTCATTCGGCTAACCTGTTCAAAAGTAAATATTCCCAATTGGTGAAGCTTCTGTTCCATCACTGGTCCAACTCCGTTTATCTTTTTAAGGTCGTCCTGAGATTGTGTTTCTGGGTTAAAGACACCTACGGCACTTAGCAGATTATCTATTTTCCCTTTATGCATTTCAAAATCAACTGCATTATTTTCAACTTCATCTTCAGCCGAATTAAATGGCGATTCAAAATTTTTATCTAACGTATTTGCGGCCGGACCGGCATCAGCAGGATATTCCTCTACTGTTTGTACGTGACTGTGGTCATCGCCGTGAATTGCGCGTAATTTTTTAAAGGATTCTCCCGAAGATTTTAAAATTGTTTTTACTTCTGCTTGTGCAATTACTGGGAAAGTACGAGCATATAGTAAGAAAAGCACAAAGAAAAATCCGATGGTTCCCATAAAGGTACCTATGTCTACAAAGGTTGGTTGAAACATAGCCCAAGTAGAGGTTAATCTATCTTTACTTAAATCTATAACAATAATATCAAAACGCTCAAACCACATTCCGATGTTAATTATAAGAGCTACGATAAACGTCCAAACAATATTTCTTCTTAACTTTTTCACCCAAAGTGTAAGTGGCACAATTAGGTTACAGATTATTAACGCCCAAAATGCCCACCAGTATGGTCCAGTTGCAGCACCAAAGGATAAATAAGCGTAATTTTCGTAAGGCACACCAGAATACCAAGCTATAAAATATTCAATTAAATACGCAACGGTAACTATTCCTCCGGTTAGTAAGATTACTTTATTCATATACTCAATATGAAGTACAGTAATATAGTTTTCTAGGTTAGAAACTTTACGCATAATTATAAGCAGGGTTTGTACCATAGCGAAACCAGAGAAAATTGCTCCTGCAACAAAGTAAGGCGGATAAATGGTACTATGCCAGCCCGGAACTACCGAAGTAGCAAAGTCAAAAGATACAATGGTATGTACCGAAAGTACCAGTGGCGTGGCCAAACCTGCCAAAACAAGTGACACTTCTTCAAAACGTTGCCAGTCTTTTACACGGCCGCTCCATCCAAAACTAAGTATGCCATATATTTTTTTCTGAAATGGGCTTTGGGTTCTATCGCGTATCATTGCAAAATCCGGAAGCAACCCTGTCCACCAGAATACAAGTGATACAGAAAGGTATGTTGAAATTGCAAATACATCCCAAAGCAATGGTGAGTTAAAGTTTACCCATAACGACCCAAACTGGTTAGGGATAGGTAATACCCAATACGCCAACCACGGACGCCCCATGTGAATAATTGGAAACAATCCAGCCTGAACAACTGCGAAAATAGTCATCGCTTCCGCAGAACGGTTAACGGCCATCCTCCATTTTTGGCGGAAAAGTAATAATACGGCAGAAATAAGTGTTCCGGCGTGACCAATACCTACCCACCAAACAAAGTTGGTAATATCCCAAGCCCAACCAATGGTCTTGTTTAATCCCCAAACTCCAATACCGGTTGATACGGTGTAGATAATGCATCCCAACCCCCATAAAAATGCTATTAGGGCGATGGTAAAAACAATCCACCAAGATTTATTGGCCTTTCCCAGAACGGGTGCCCCAACATCTACACTGATGTCATGATAGGACTTCTCTCCCAGAACCAAAGGCTCTCTTATAGGTGCTTCGTAGTGTGACGACATATATAATTCTTAAATAATTGGTTTTTATTAGTTTTTATGCTTCTGTGGTGTTTTTTATAATAGCGTGATAGAATACATTCGGCTTTGTACCAACATTCTCTAACAAATGATACATTCTATCATCCTTTTTCAGTTTTAACACTTCAGATTCTTCATCGTTTATATCTCCAAATACCATTGCTCCAGTGTCGCAAGCTTTTGAACAAGCAGTTTGGAATTCGCCGTCCTTAACAGGTCTTCCTTCGCGCTTAGCATCTAGAATTGTTTTCTGTGTCATTTGGATACACAACGAACATTTTTCCATTACCCCGCGAGAACGCACCACCACATCTGGGTTAAGCACCATTCTTCCAAGGTCATTGTTCATATTATAATCAAAAGCATCATTTTCGCTATATAGGAACCAGTTAAAACGACGAACCTTGTAAGGACAGTTGTTTGCACAATAGCGTGTTCCAACACAACGGTTGTAAGCCATATGATTCTGACCCTGGCGACCGTGCGACGTGGCCGCAACAGGACAAACAGTTTCACAAGGTGCATGATTACAATGCTGACACATTACAGGCTGAAATGCAACCTGTGGATTTTCATATGCAGGAACTTCAACTACTTTATACGAATCAAAAGCAGGAAGATTTTCTAAAGTTTCAATTTCTTCTTTAAAGGTTTCACCAGCAGCATAATATCTATCTACGCGCAACCAGTGCATATCGCGGAACTTTCTAACTTCTTCTTTACCAACAACGGGAACGTTGTTTTCTGCATGGCAAGCAATTACACAAGCTCCACATCCTGTACACGCATTTAAATCTATAGAAAGATTAAAATGATGCCCAACACTAGTATCGAACGAGCTCCAGATATCTGCCTTTTCATCGCGTACCGAAGTTGGACTGTGATCGTAGTCGGTTACAGGAACAGAATTCCAGTGTGATTTATCTTTAGTATTGAAAATTTCAAGAGTTGTTTCCTTTATAATATCTTCACTACGTCCGGCCATTGTACTTTGCAACTGTACGCAAGCAAATTCGTGCATTCCGCTAGCTTTTTCAATAGATACCTTCTGAATGTTTGAGAAGTTTTGATACAGCGCATAGGCATTAACTCCCGTTTGCATTTCTTCTTGAATTGCAGCCGTTTTACCATATCCCAATGCCAGACCAACAGAACCTTTGGCTTGCCCTGGTTGAATGATCACTGGAACGTTTTCAATAACTACGTTTCCTAAAGTTACATTTGCATAACTTCCGTTTAAAGCACCATTAGATACATGTTTGTTTACTAGACCGAGAGCTTCAGCATCTGATGCCGAAACCGTAAGATAGTTGTCCCACGAGGCTCTTGTAATAGGATCTGGAAATTCTTGCAGCCAAGGGTTGTTAGCTTGTTGGCCATCTCCCAAACCAGTAGAAGTGTATAAAGTAAGATCGTAATTACCGTCTTGTGAAAGAAACGAAAGTGCACCGTTAGAAGTACTTTCCTCTAAAACGCCAGCTCCTTCTGAAGCAGATTTTACAGACTCCATGGACACTTCAGAATCACTGGTAACGAAACCATCGTGAAGCGCTTGACCCCATGAACCACCACCTAAAATTGAAGATATCCAAGTTTCTTTTACGTAATCGTAATATTTTTTTGAATTGCCAGTCCACTGCAACAAACAATCTTGAAACTGACGTGTATTAAACAACGGACGGATTGTAGGCTGTGTAAGACTATAGTGGCCTTTCTTTATTTGTGCATCGCCCCAAGACTCTAAGTAATGAGGAACAGCGGCAACCATTTTAGCCAATGAAGCAGTAGCATCCTGTTTAATGGCGAATGCAAGACTCATTTCCAATTTTTGGTATGCCTCGGCAAATTCCTGTGCATTTGGCAAGGAATAAACAGGGTCAACACCCACCGTTATTAAGCCTTTTATATTTCCTGAAATAACACCGTTTACAACAGCCATTACTTCACTATTACTGCCCTGTCTAGTCAACAATGGTTTGTTAACATCCATAGCCTCACTATTGGCATTAAATTTTAACGCCATTGTTTGCGAAGCTACATCGGGTAAGTTTGTTATCAATAAAGCTTTACCTCCAGCTTTTTGAAGTTGGGCTTTCGCTTTATTTACAGCATCGGCTATATTTTCTGGCAAACCAGAAGCACTTCCACCGGTTAAAGCTTTTAAAATTTCTATTTGTTGGGTAGGTGTAGCCGGAACTCGCTTATCTGCCTTTCCACCGGTTAAGGTAAGATTTGCTTCAAACTGAATATGGCGAGACATTTTTCCGTTTTTTGGAATACGGCCTTTAGCATATCCTTTGCTATAGCTTCCACCTTGCCAGTCGCCCAAAAAATCGGCTCCTACAGATACAATTAATTCGGCTTTTGAAAAATCGTAATCTGGCAATGCACGGCTTCCATATGTATTCTGAAATGCATCTAAAGCGGCCGAACAAGATACTGTATCATAAACAACATGCTTTATGTTCGCGTATTTAGCGGTAAATTCAGAAATTAATTTTGAAGTAGAAGGGCTCGCGAATGTTTGCGTAAGCAAAACAATATCTTTTCCAGACATTTCATTCATTTTCTGCGCCATAGCCGTATCAAACTCTGGCCAACTCACAGCAGCACCGTTTAACAAGGGGCCAGTTAATCTGTTTTTATCGTATAATCCTAAGATCGAAGCATGCACACGTGCATTTGCGCTTCCGCCATTTTCCGAAAGGTCATTTCTTTCAATTTTAATGGGACGTCCTTCACGAGTTTTTACCAAAACATTGGCAAAATCGAAACCGTCGGCCATAGTTGAAGCATAATAATTTGCTACTCCAGGCACTATTTCGTGAGGCTGAACAACATAAGGAATTGACTTAACCACGGGACCCTCGCAAGCAGCCAATGTAGCCGCAGCTGTAGAAAAGCCCACATATTTTAAGAAATCACGACGCGTGGTTGATGAAGATTCTAAAGCTTTTTTATCGCCAAGAAACTCGTCTGTAGGGATTTCAGTTACAAACTCATTATCCTGCAGCGCCTTCACAATTGCACTGTCTTCGTTCAGCTCTTCAACACTTCTCCAGTATTTCTTGTTTGATGCCATATTGCTATCTGTAATTATCCTTTTATTTTATTAATAGTGACATTTTCCACATTCCAATCCGCCCATTTCGGCGATTGTTAACTTCTCAACTCCATACTTTTTAGAAAGCTCCTCGTGTATTTTGGCATAATATTCATTATTCTCCAAATTAACGTTCGTTTCTCTGTGACAGTCTATACACCACCCCATTGTAAGTGGAGCAAATTGCTCTACTACTTCCATTTCCTGAATTTCACCGTGACATTTTTGACATGCGATCCCGGCAACGGTAACGTGTTGTGAGTGGTTAAAATATACAAAGTCAGGAAGGTTGTGAATACGAACCCATTTTACAGGCTCCGTTTTTCCGGTGTATTCTTGGTTCTCGGCGTCCCAGCCTACGGCTTTGTATAATTTCTGGATTTCTCCGTCGTAAAATTCTTTTGAATATTCTTCAGTGGCCGTTTCAGGAGCTACTTCTGAAATATTTTTATGACAATTCATACAAACATTTAATGAAGGTATTCCGGAATGTTTACTTTTTCTAGCAGAACTATGGCAGAAATTACAATCTATCTGATTGTCGCCAGCGTGAATTTTATGTGAGTAATGAATTGGCTGCACAGGAGCGTACCCCTGATCTACACCTACCTGCATCATATACCCAAACCCGAAATATGCCGCGGAAAGCAATAAGAATATTGAAAACACCAAAACCAAAAATTGATTTTGAACAAAAGCTTTCCAAATAGGGGTGCCCTTTTCCTTTTCTTCATAAACAACACCATTTGCTTCTGCAATTCTTTTAAGCGTATTGGTGACCAAATAGAGCATAATAACCAGCAACAAGAAAATAAGCGCCAGTGCTCCTACCACCAATGTGTTAGAAACAGAACCTCCGCCTGAGGCTCCACCCCCAGCAGTAGCTTCTGCGCCCGGTGCTGCTGCAATCGGCTCCGCTTTAGGCTGATCAACGTATGCCAAGATATTATCCATATCTGTTTCCGAAAGTGCCGGAAAGGCCGTCATTATAGCCTTGTTGTTTTCTTCAAAAAGCTTTACAGCTTGTGGATCGCCAGCGGCAATTAGCGCCTGACTGTTCTGAATCCATTTGTACAACCAATCACGGTCAAATTTATCGCCCACGCCTCTTAGTGCGGGACCCACTGCCTTTTTATCTAGTTTATGACACGCAGCACAATTGGCCTTAAACAAAGCTTCCCCCGCAGCAACGTCTCCTCCGGCAGCATTGCCTTCTGCTGTTTCTTGCGAATAAATGGAAGTTGAAAAAGTTAGTAAAAACACTAACAAAAGAAGTGGCAATTTTGAGCGTAGATGTATTAAATTCACCTTTTTCATTTGTTGATTGTATAGTTTTTTATTGGTCAGTGGAATTTGCAGATAAATCATTTCGGTTTAGCTCGAAACTCATTGATATGCGCATTTCATTACTAATGATTAATTTTTCTCGATAGTTTTGGAACAGAATTAATTACGATTTCCAGGATACTTAATCCCGATTCTGCACCACAAACAAAGGCACAAAAGTACATTATAAAGTCGATTTTGAAAATGCAAACAAAGTGTTAACTATTAATTTATATTAGTTCTAAATAATAAATCGGGTGTCCGCAATGTTATTAAGTTTTACCTTTGCAAGAAAGAAATAAGCTTATGAATCCACAATCCTGCTTCAAAATTTTAATAGTCAGTCTTTTAATCACTTTTTTTTCTGAAGATTGTATTGCACAAAACGCTACCTTGACGGTAAATACAGATTCAAAAATCACCCAATTGCTGGAGCTAAAGAAAAATCTGGAAAAAGACAATAAACTTTCTGATGGATACACCATACAGTTATATTATGGCGAGCTGGATAAAGCCAACCAGGTTATTAGCAAATACCGAAGCAGTTACGGTAATTGGCCCGCCTCTATAGGTTACGAAACACCAAACTTTAAGGTTTGGGCAGGAAACTTTTCTACGAGAATTGAAGCAGAAAGGGCACTGCTTGAAATACAAAAAACATTTTCTTCTGCTTTTATTTTAAAACCTGAACGCAGAAAATAATTTTCTATAATTTTTTTAATTTATCGTATTTCCGCTGCCTTGGTATTTTGCTATCATTAAAACCTACCGGATTGGCCTTTGAGCGATTGCCTACCCAACCTTTTATCCTGTTGTAATCTAAATAATAACTTACACGCAACGAAATACTATTAAGTGAAGGTTCATCAAAAAGATTATTGAAATTGTTTGATAAATTTATTCGCGAATCGTTTACAAAACTTTCCATAGCATTTCTATACAAGAGCGTAAGTTGGCTGCCTGGAGCAAACCACCACGAAAATCGCAGGTCTATATTCCAGTTATTATAAGTTGCATCGCGGTTTTCAGAATAAAATGAATTTTCCAATAATTCCCCATTGGGCTGTAACGTAAAAAATTCACTGTATGCTACTTCGGAATAATAATGGCGGAACGAAAAATTTAACGCCATTTTATTATTAAAAATATATTGCGATTCTACAGCATTCACAACCGTATTTCTGTCGCGCTTTCCGAAAATAATGTCATCATTTGTAATACCTACAAAACCATCTTCATTTTTTGAAAAAGTTACTGCCGCATTGAAAAATATTTTAAATTTATCTGAAACGCGATACTTCGGACCCAATTCAAAAATAAATCTATCTCGTCCGTTTTCATTGTATTTATACCAATCTACATTTACATCTAACGCCAATTTTTTTCTGTAATCTGTAGAAAACCACCCCCAAACATTGTAATAATCGGGCACTTGCAAATATTTACCCTTAACTCGTGGCTCGTAAAAGTCATTAGTTCCAAAGGGCGTCATTTCAAAACCACCCCCAAAACCCAAATATTCCTTAGTGGTAAAACTCGAATTAAAATTAAAAAGAAAATTGCTGTACAGATCGGTTTTTAGCCTTCGAGTGTAGTTTACATTAAAGTTTAAAAACAAATTATTTAAATTGCCTTTAGGTTGAAGATAACGGTACCCGTAATACGCGCCATATCTAATATAATTCGTTTCACTTGAATAGCCCATATCATTAATATCATAATCTTGGGTTCTAAAATCTACCTCTCCCGAAAGGCGATGACTACCATTTATTTTTGAAATTCCGGCATTACCTTCCATTCCAAACTTTGTAGAATCTTCCATGACCCAACTACCTTCGGCATTGGCAAAATAGTTAATGGTGTTGTTTTTATTTGTTAGGTCCATATATAAACCAGAAGCGTTCGCATCGCGAAAATAGCCTTCGCGCAAAACATTTGTATTTACGAATGAAATTGATGAATTATCGCCAAATCGCTGGTCTAAAACCAAGATGTTGTAATTGGCCAATGGTTCAACAACTTCCCGTCTTGTTTCGCCGGTTGTTACGTCTTGAATTTCGGCATAGGTCTTTTCAGTAATCGCATTAAAAATACCAATGCCTAGATTGCCATCGGTTCTCCCAGAAATTTTAAATGCATTAATTAAGGCTACCGAAGTTGGATAATTATTAATTTCCTCACTCTCGGAAAGATTCGGGTATTTAGAAGGATTACCACCTACTCTTCGCGAATAAAAGAGATTTCCCTTTGTAAATAGCTCGGTTCCTTCGGTAAAGAATCCGCGATTTTCCTCGTATTGGGTTTCGAAGGCAGAAAGGTTTAAAACCTCGGCATCAAATTTAGACTGTCCAAAATCCGGAATTAAAACCATATCTAGGGTAAACGCATCGTTTATACCGTATTTTAGGTCCATACCGCCGTTTAATATTGTTTCAGTTTTTCCATCATAATCATTTACATAAGCCGACAAATATGGTTGAAAAGACAGTCGGGTGGGCGCTTGTACATTTTCAATGCCATAGATTTCGCCATCGTAGATAGAATAGGCTCCTTTTGAATTATCAATCGGGCTCCAGGAATATCTGGTTCGTTTTCGTCTAAATTCACGCTCCATATTTAACCCCCAAACCTGCACACTTTTATTGGGAAAACGAATTTCGGAATACGGAATAAACATTTCGGCTACCCAGCCGTTCTCGTTAATTTTTACAGCACTGTACCAGATTCCATTCCAAGAACTGTCTTCATTGCCATTAGTCATTTTTGCATCGTATTGCACCCCGGCTGCCGTAACAATAAATTGCAAACTTTGTTGCCTGTCGTTATACCCATTTAAAAGTACAAAGAAGAAATCGTCGTTTCCAATACCGTCTCTTTCGGTAAGTTCCTTTAAAATTTTATCCGGTTCTGGATCTTTCAAGGTTGCGCCAAAATAAATACCCAAATCGTCATAAACAATTTTTACATCGGTTTGTAAACTATCGGGAATTGGCTTTCCGTTATTGGGTTGTCTTTCTACAAAATTGGTTGCGATTGGAGCATTTTGCCAAGCTGCATCGTTTAATACGCCATCAATTTTTGGTGCTTCAACTATACGCGGAATGGTAATTTTTTTCCGTGGAATGCTATCCTTTGTTTGCGAAAGGGCTACAAAATTAAAAAGCAGGAATGTGGTAAAGCAAAGCCTGTATAGCGCAAAATTCATTTGGTTTGGTTTTCTTAATAGACACCAAAAAAAACTGAATGTTACAGGAGGCTAAAAAAAACAGTGCGGATTCTAAACAAAAACGACCCGAAAATATTCACTTTCAGGTCGCTTTAATATAGAACTCAGGAATAGATTATTTTAATTTTTTCTTTACAGCAACCTCCTGGAATGCTTCGATAATGTCATTTTCATAAATATCATTGTAGTTTTTAATTTGAATACCACAATCGTATCCTTTAGACACCTCTTTAACATCGTCTTTAAATCGTTTTAAGGAAGCCAGTTCACCTGTGTAAACTACCACTCCTTCGCGAATTAGACGAATTCCAGAATTTCGGAAAATTTTTCCGGTCAATACCATACAACCTGCAATTGTACCTACTTTCGATATCTTGAAAGTTTCACGAATTTCTGCTGTTCCAGTAATTTCTTCTTTCATTTCTGGAGAAAGCATACCTTCCATTGCATCTTTTAGATCGTTTATAGCATCGTAAATAATGGAGTATGTACGGATATCTATTTCTTCTTTATCGGCAATCTGGCGCGCATTACCCATAGGGCGAACGTTGAAACCAATAATAATTGCGTCTGAAGCTGATGCTAGCAGCACATCGCTTTCGGTAATTGGGCCAACCGCTTTATGAATAATATTTACTTGTATTTCTTCAGTAGATAATTTCTGGAATGAATCTGTTAATGCTTCAACAGAACCATCAACATCACCTTTTAGAATTATGTTGAGTTCTTTAAATTCACCTAAGGCAATACGTCTTCCTATTTCGTCTAACGTAATATGGCGCTGTGTTCGTACAGACTGCTCTCGTTGCAGTTGGGTGCGTTTTGTGGCAATACTCTTGGCCTCACGTTCGTCGTCAAAAACATTAAATTTATCGCCCGCTTGCGGTGCTCCGTCAAGACCAAGCACAGACACTGGCGTTGATGGCCCAGCCTCTTTTACATTCTTGCCACGCTCATCTTGCATAGCTCTTACTTTACCGCTGTGCTGTCCTGCGAGTACGTAGTCTCCAACTTTTAATGTACCACCTTGCACCAAAACGGTAGATACATACCCTCGACCTTTGTCTAAGAATGCTTCTACAATTGTACCGTTTGCCTGACGATCTGGGTTTGCTTTTAGTTCAAGTAGTTCGGCTTCAAGCAATACTTTTTCCAGTAATTCCTTTACACCATTACCTGTTTTTGCCGATATATCCTGCGACTGAATCTTTCCACCCCAATCTTCAACCAGCAAATTCATTTGAGCCAGACCTTCTTTAATTTTTTCAGGATTTGCGGTAGGTTTATCTATTTTATTAATTGCAAAAACTATTGGCACACCCGCTGCTTGCGCGTGGCTAATTGCCTCTTTTGTTTGTGGCATAATGTCGTCGTCCGCAGCAACCACAATAATGGCAACGTCGGTAACTTGTGCTCCACGAGCACGCATAGCAGTAAACGCCTCGTGACCGGGTGTATCTAAAAATGCAATCTTTTGGCCACCTTCCAATTCAACTCCATAGGCTCCAATGTGCTGTGTTATACCTCCGGATTCACCCGCAATTACGTTTTCCTTACGTATATAATCCAATAGCGAGGTTTTACCGTGATCTACGTGACCCATTACCGTTACAATAGGTGCGCGATCTTCCAGATCTTCTGGCGCATCAATTTCGCGATCTATAGATTCTTCGAGGTCTGCTGTTACAAATTCTAATTCGTAACCAAATTCATCTGCAACAATACTTAAAGTTTCGGCATCAAGACGCTGGTTCATAGTTACCATCATACCCAAACTCATACAAGCCGAGATAATTTTGGTAACGGGCACATCCATCATGGTTGCCATTTCACTTGCGGTAACAAATTCGGTAACTTTAATAAGTTTGTTATCGGCTTCTTGTTGTGCAAGCTCATCGGTTTTTTGACGGTGCGTATCTCGTTTTTCACGACGGTATTTAGCACCTTTACCTTTAGAAGACTTTCCTTGCAGTTTTTCTAAAGTTTCGCGAACTTGTTTTTGTACTTCTTCTTCGCTTGGCTCTTCTTTTGGCGTATTGCTTCGTCCTTTTCTGTTTCCAGACCCAGGTCCTGCTCCGCGCTTATCTCTAAAATTATTGCCTCCAGGTTTTGAGGCATCCTTACTTATACGGCGTCTTTTGCCTTTAACGTTTTTCTTATCGTCGCTTTTTGAATCTTTTTTCTTCTCCGGTTTTTTAAACTGGGTAAGGTCTATTTTTTGGCCTGTAAAGTTAGGGCCTTCAAGCTTGCGGTATTGTGTAGTAACGGTATCCGATTCTTTCGGAGATTCGGTTTTTTCCGCTTCTTTTGGGGTTTCAGCTTTTTGGACAGGAGCTTCTTTAGCTGGCTCCTTTTCTATAGCTTTAGCCGTTGTATCTGCTTTCGGTTTTTCTTTTTTACTCTTTTCTTCTTTTGGCGCCTCTACAACTTTTTCTTCCTTTGGCTTCTCTTCCTTTACCTTTTCTTTCGCCGTCTCTTCTTTTACTGGAGATGTTTCCGCAGCTGGTTTTTCAACCTTTTCTGCTTCAACTTTTTCTTCTTTTGCTGCCGCGGGTTTCTCTTCGGCTTTAGGCTCATCTTTTTTGGGTTTTCCAGTTGCAAGGTCAATTTTCCCTACTTGTTTTGGACCGTCCAATTTTGCCCCAGCTCTAATAACGCGCGAAGCTTCTTCCTTTTTTTGCTTTTCTTCTAGCTCGCGCTCGCGCTCAAGGCGTAATTCTTCCTTTTCTTTGCGTTTTTCCTCGCCTACTTCCTTAGATGCTACTTTTTTACTTTTGTCGGTTTCAAACTCTTCAAAAAGAACTTCGTATTCATCACCTGTTATTTTGGTATTGGGACTTGCGTCCACATCGAACCCTTTGGAGCTTAAAAATTCCACGGCACGATCTAACGAGATATTGAATTCACGTAATACCTGACTTAGTCTTTTTGTCTTTACTTCAGCCATAAATGCTTTTTCCTGTTTTGTCTTTTTAAAAAATTTGTATAAAAGTAGTTAAAGTTTCAACTACTCTTCAAATTCTTCTTTTAATATATTTATTACATCGCGAATTGTTTCTTCTTCAAGATCGGTACGTTTTACCAAATCGTTGATGTCGTGTTCCAAGACGCTTTTTGCTGTATCCAGCCCAATTTTATGAAATTCTTGAATAATCCAACCTTCAATTTCGTCAGAGAATTCTGATAACTCTACATCTTCTTCGGCACCTTCGCGAAGCACATCTATTTCGTAACCTGTTAATTGTCCGGCAAGACGAATGTTGTGACCCCCGCGACCAATTGCTTTACTTACTTCTTCTGGGCGAAGAATAACTTCGGCACGTTTTTTTTCTTCATCAATTTTCACCGAGGTAACTTTTGCAGGGCTCAGCGCTCGGGTTATAAACAAGGTAAGGTTGCTGGTGTAGTTTATAACGTCTATATTTTCATTGCCCAATTCGCGTACTATTCCGTGAATTCTGGAACCTTTCATACCTACACAGGCTCCTACGGGATCTATACGATCATCGTATGAATCTACGGCAACTTTTGCTTTTTCTCCTGGGATACGTACTACTTTTTTAACCGTGATTAAACCGTCAAAAACTTCCGGGATTTCCTGCTCGAATAATTTTTCAAGGAAAATTGGCGCTGCGCGGCTCATAATGATTGCAGGCTTGTTTCCTTTTAAATCTACACTTTCAATTATTCCACGAACATTGTCTCCTTTACGAAAGAAATCTGAAGGAATTTGCTTTTCCTTTGGAAGAATAATTTCATTACCATCGTCGTCTAACAAAATAACGGCACGGTGGCGAATATGATGTACCTCTGCGGTGTAAATTTCACCTTCAAGATCTTTAAACTGCTTATATATTATGGTATTGTCGTGCTCGTGAATTTTTGAAATAAGGTTTTGGCGCAGTGCCAATATTGAACGACGGCCAAGATCTATTAATTTTACTTCTTCAGAAACATCTTCACCAATTTCAAAATCTGGCTCAATTTTTCGAGCTTCGCTTAATGAAATTTCCTCGTTTGGATCTTCCACTTCACCATCGGCTACAACTACACGGTTTCTCCATATTTCAAGATCGCCCTTATCTGGGTTTACAATAATATCAAAGTTATCATCGCTTCCGTATTTCTTTTTTAGCGCGTTTCTGAAAACGTCTTCAAGTATCGCCATAAGCGTTACTCTGTCTATTTGTTTGTCGTCTTTAAATTCCGAGAAAGAATCGATTAGTGCTAAGTTTTCCATATCAATTCAATTAAAATGTTATCATCACTTTTGCTTCCATAATATCTTTATAAGGCAATGTTGCCTCTTTTTGAACGGTAATTTTACCTTTTCCAACAGGTTTTGGTTCGCGTGCAGTCCAAGTAAGGGTACAGCTTTCTTCGTTGGCAGTGGTTAATTCGCCTTCAATTTTTTCGTCGTTTTTGGTTCTTATTTTTAGGGTTCTTCCTATATTTTTTTTGTATTGTCGGGGCATGGTTAGGGGCTCTGAAATACCGGCAGACATTACTTCTAAGGAAAAATCGTATTCTTCTCTATCTAAATTGTGCTCAATCTGGCGGCTAACCGCAATACAGTCTTCCACCGTTACACCACTATCGCCGTCAAGGATGACCCGTATTTGGTTGTCTTCAGAAATATTTAGGTCAATCAGAAACAGTGATTTGTTTTCGTCCAGTGCACTTTTAAGCAGTTGTGCTACTTTTTCCCGCATCATTTTTAGCTATAAAAAGAGGGGACTTTAGTCCCCTCAGATATTTTCGTATCAAATTCGGTGCAAATATACTATATTTTTTAATATTATAAAAACCAAGCGCAAAGGATTTATTTTGTAATTTAAGGGTTCTAATAATTAACCAACCTTCTATGAAACGTATCTTAGTACCGACAGATTTTTCCGAACAGGCGGAAAACGCATTAAAAGTGGCCATTACTTTGGCAAAAAAGCACAATAGCGAAATATATGTTCTTCACTCTATGGAAATGCCGCTTCATCTGGCAACTTCGAGCGATTCGGGCAATCTTCCGGAGTCACTTTTCTTTATTAAACTTGCGGAAAAACGATTTAGCGAACTCAGGCAAAAACCCTATTTGCAAGGTATTACGCTGTATGAAACCATAGGCCACGACGAGATTTACGAAGATATTGAAACAACTTGCGCCAAAAACAATATAGATTTAATTGTAATGGGCTCTACTGGTGCAAGCGGTTTTAAAGAAATGTTTGTGGGAAGCAATACCGAAAAGGTAGTTCGCACCTCCAAAATTCCTGTATTGGTTATAAAGAATAATCATCCCGATTTTAAGGTAAACGATTTTATTTTTGCTACAGATTTTTCTGAAGATGGACGGGGCGCGCTAGACAAAGCACAAAAATTTGCTAAAAAAGTGGGTGCCAGAATGCACCTGCTCTTTGTAAACACACCCGGTAACTTTCATACATCTGTTGAAGCCCAAAAAATAATGGAAAACTTTGTTCGCGGAATGGGGGTAGAAAATTACACGCTTAATATTTTTAACGATAGCTCAGTAGAAAAAGGCATCCTAAATTTTGCCAACCACATAAACGCACAACTTATAGGGATGGGCACTCATGGCCGCAAAGGTATATCGCATTTTTTTAACGGCAGCATTAGTGAAGATATGGTAAACCACGCCAATATGCCGGTTATAACTTTTAAAATTTAAATGAAACTACTACCCCTAGGATTTTGTTTAATTTTATTAGGTTGCAATCAAATACCTAAAGATAAAGAACCAAAATTGGTGGTAATACCAGAGAAATCTACTATTGCGGTTGAGGAAAAACCAAATATTCCCGAAAGCGCCCTGAAAGCAGATTTTATAGGGAATACCGATTCTGTTTATGCTTATATTAAAAATATTGACACCACTAAACAAATAACGTTAATTGGTTTTGAGAAATCAAAACTTCCTTCAATACCTATTCCTGAAAGTATAGGAGCAGAGATGAAACTATTAAAACTCACGAATTTTAAGAACGATGTGTTGCTTGTAAATGCTAAATTGAAGGATACCAATTTTAATGAATACTACGTCTTTGTTTATAAAGACTCCGTTTGGAAACAACCCGTTAATCGTTTTGCAATCCACAAAAGCAACATGTCAGACTCCTTAGTGCCAATAACCAATGACGCTAAAGACAGCACGCTATTGCTGCGCTATTATTCGGTTTTTAATATGGACAGAAAGAGCGAAAAAAAATTTACTTGGAAATTAGAGCATGAACGTATTCCTATTTTTAATGATGAAGATTAAGAAGCAAAATAACTTCTTTTGATTTTTGCAATGTAGCTATACTTTGCAACCTTAATTCACACTCGTTCGAACAACCGAATAAAAAAACCCTGTATAACTTCAATTTTACAAGTTATTACAGGGTTTAGAAGTTGGCCCACTAGGGCTCGAACCTAGACTCTTCTGGACCAAAACCAGACGTGTTGCCAGTTACACCATGGGCCAATTTACATAAATATAGACTTGCGTCCACCACGGCTAAAAATATTTTCTAGCTTAGGAGGTGCAAATTTAATACAAACTTTGTCTTGTACAAATATTTCATTAAAAATTTAAGTACATTTTTTTTGCAATTACCTCCATTATTGAAAATAACGTCACTTATTGCACGTTACCTCATTTACATATGTGGGGCTATCTATATTATTAGTAAATTCGTCCCATAAAAATTTTTTAGTGCTTATGGGTTCTTTCAATTTTACTAAATGGAACAAAATTACAGGTTGGCTCGTCTTTGCTATTGCCCTTACAACCTATTGGTTAACCGTTGAACCAACTGCTAGTTTTTGGGATGCCGGCGAATACATAACTACTGCCAGTAATTTGGAGGTCGGACACCCACCGGGAGCTCCTTTATATCAATTGCTGGGTGCTTTTTTCTCCATTTTTGCGGCAGATGCTTCGCAAATTGCACTTACCATAAATTTAATGTCCGTTTTTTCGAGTGCATTTACCATTCTTTTTATGTTTTGGTCGCTCACTATTTTACTGTCCAATTTAATTTCGAAACATCAAGACATAAACAAAACTTCGGCCATGGCAATTATTGGAAGTGCAGCCGTTGGAGCGCTGGCATTTACCTTTACTGATAGTTTTTGGTTTAACGCCGTAGAAGCAGAGGTTTATGCTAGTGCGGCTTTTTTAATGTCTGTTCTATTCTATACTGCCCTGCGTTGGGAACGCGAAATGTTTGAGCCACGTGGCAATCGATGGGTAATTCTTATCGCATTTATTATTGGCTTGTCATTCGGGGTTCACTTTATGGCGCTGCTTACTATTCCGGCAATCGGATTTTTATATTTCTTTAAACACTATAAAACAGTTACGGTTAAAAATTTTATCATAGCCAATATTGTCACTGTTGCAATTTTACTTTTTATCTTTAAATTGTTATTGCCAATGACGATGAAGTTTTTTAGCGCCTCAGAATTATTCTTCGTCAATAACATTGGACTGCCTTTTAACTCGGGAACTATTTTTGCCGCACTTCTCTTTATTGTCCTATTTATTTATGGACTTCGCTATACCCGAAATAAAGGATTTGTTCAGCTCAACACCCTTTTACTCTCCGTTCTCTTTATATTTATTGGGTTTTCAAGTTGGTTAATGCTACCTATTCGGGCAAATGCCGGAACGGTAATTAATGAAAATAATCCAAACAATGCGCGCGAACTCTTGGCGTATTACAACCGCGAGCAATACCCCGAAACACATTTGTTTTACGGACCTCTTTTTACTGAAACCTACGCTGGTTTAGATGAAGACAATCCGTATAAAGATGAAAAACCCAAATATGAAAAAGACGAAGCCACTGGCAAATATATTATTGTAAACAATTACAAAAATGCTGGCCAAAACACCGAAGATTCACAGAAAGCGTTCATGCCTCGTATGTGGAGTACAGAGCACACTGCCAATTATATGGAATTTACGGGCGGTTTAGACTTTTCGGTTAAAAGCGAATATTTAAATGAACCGCGATTGGTTGACGAAGTAAATAAGTTTAAACAAGCTTATAACCAAGGCCTCGTTGATAAAACTGATTACGATAAATTTTTAAAGAATTTCAATCAATTTCTCGATATACAAAAGCCCTCATTTTTCCAGAATATGAAATTTATGCTCGAATTTCAATTTGGATATATGTACTGGCGCTATTTTATGTGGAATTTTACCGGAAGACAAGACGATGTTCAAGGACGCTATACAGATTTACATGGCAATTGGCTAAGCGGCATTAAATTTATAGACGAACTGCGCCTAGGCAATCAAGATATGTTGCCGAGCGATATGAAAGAAAACAAAGCCCGAAATACCTACTATTTCCTACCGCTTATTTTGGGGGTAATTGGTTTGGTATTTCACTTTAAAAACGATCAAAAAAGTTTTTGGGTACTACTTGTGTTTTTTCTGTTCACAGGTTTAGCACTAAAAATTTATTTAAATGAACGCCCTTTTGAACCGCGAGAACGTGACTATGCGTTAGTTGGTAGTTTTTACGTTTTTGCAATGTGGATAGGCTATGGTGTTTATGCGCTTTTTGATTTGGCCAAAGAGTATTTAAAACCTAAAATTGCCTTACCCGTGGTGCTTTTAATTACCACCTTGGCGGCACCCGTTTTGCTCGCCACCCAAAACTGGGATGACCACGACAGAAGCAACCGTTATACCGCACAGTCTATGGGTAAAATGTACCTAGATTCCTGCGATAAAAACGCAATTCTTTTTACAATTGGAGACAACGACACTTTTGCGCTTTGGTATGCACAAAATGTGGAAGGATACAGGCAGGATGTGCGTATTATTAACACAAGCCTATTCCAAACAGATTGGTATATAGACGATATGAAGAAGAAAGCCTTTACTAGCGATCCAATTCCATCACAATTAACACACGAAAAATACCGATGGGGTACACGCGACTTCTTAATCTTTCAAAAAACCAATAAAGATACAATTGATATTAAAACGTGGATGAATTTTGTAGCCAACGATAGCCCGGCTACACAAATGGAACTTCCGAGTGGGCAGGTAGTAAACACCTTCCCTTCCAAGGTAATCCGCATACCGGTAGATAAAGAGGCTGTATTGAAAAATGGCATTGTAGATCCAAAAGATGCAGATCGTATAGTACCATATATAGATATTAACCTTAAAGGCGACATTATTTACAAAAATAGAATGATGATGCTAGATATAATTGCAAACAATAATTGGGAACGACCTATTTATTTTAGCGGTGGAAGTTTTGGAGATGACGATTATTTGTGGATGAAAGATTATCTGCAATTAGAAGGTGTGGTTTATAAATTGGTGCCAATAAAAACGCCATTAGACAAAAGAAGTCCTTTTGATATGGGCCGAATAGACGCCGATAAAATGTACAATATTGTTATGTCTTGGGATTGGGGCAATAGCGGCAGTCCGGATATTTATCACGATACCGAAACCCGTAGAAACGGAATAACCTACCGCAGTAATCTCGCACGTCTTGCCGAAGCGCTTATAAACGAAGGAAAATTAGAAAAAGCCGAAAAAGTGCTCGATTTAGCAATGGAGAAAATGCCGATAGATTATTTTGAATACTATTCGTTATTAGAGCCATTTGTAATTGGATATTACGAACTGAGCAAACCCGAAAAAGCGCGAAAAGTTTATCAAGATGTTTCTGAAAAATATCAGGAGAATCTGCTGTATTACAACAGCCTAAAATTCAATAAACAACGTGCTATTGCTGAAGATATTATAAGCGATATGGAGCGTTATCGCGGTTTGGTTCAGGTTGTCGTGGTATATGATAAAGAAGAATACGGCCGCGCAGAAGCCAAAGAGTTTAATGAGTATTTAAAACTGTTCCGCCACTTCTATTCGCCCGATGAAGCTATGGATTTAGATAAGGATCTTCAAAAAGATTCAACTATTGAAATTCCTATAGATTCAAGTCTTTTGGAAAAAATGCAGCAAGAACCTACCAATGAAATTTTAGAAGAAGCACCCTTAAATTAATTCTAATTGCAACTTAATTTTGTAAAAATGCCCAAATTAATTCAGTGGTTGTACCCTGAACGAATTTGGGCATTTTCGCATACAAAAAACAATATCTATCTTACTTTTGATGATGGCCCCATTCCAGAAATTACGCCTTGGGTCTTAGATACGCTAAAGAAATACAATGCAAAAGCCACATTTTTTTGCATAGGTGAAAACGTTCAAAAAAACCCTGAGATTTTTCAAAGGATAATTGCAGAAAAGCATTCGGTGGGCAACCATACATTTAATCATTTAAATGGCTGGAAAACAAAAACCTCAACGTATATTAAAAACGTTGAGGAAGCCAAAAAACAGATGGCTAATAATGTAAGTGCCAAGCATATTGAAAACCAAATTCAGATTTCAAAATTATTTAGGCCTCCTTACGGGAAAATAACTTTAAAACAGGCAAGCATACTTCAGAAAAAAGGATATAAAATTGTAATGTGGTCTATAATAAGCTATGATTACGACAAATTTGTTTCAGCAGAAAAATGCCTTCAAAATGTTTTAAAAAATATAAAACCGGGAAGTGTAATTGTGTTTCACGATAGTTTAAAAGCAGAAAAAAACCTTCGTTTTGTACTGCCGAAGGTTCTATCGTTTATTTCAGAAAAAGGCTGGAAGTGTTTACCGATATAGTATTTAAAATTTTCACTTAAACGTACTCATTCACAAGCCCAATTAACGTATTGGCATCTTGCTCGCCACTTTGCCGCCATTTCATTTCGCCATTTTTATAAATCATAAGGGTGGGAAGCCCTTTTACGCGCAAGGCATCGGCCAACTCTTTATTTTTTTCAACGTCTATTTTTATAACTCGTGCCTTATCGCCAAGTGCAGCCGCAACATCTCTTAAAATGGGGTGCATTTCTTTGCTAGGTTCGTCCCATTCTGCATAAAAATCTAACAGAACTGGGATTTTTGTTTCAATTAATTCTCCAAATTTTGACATTAGCCTAGTATGTTAGTTGAGTAAGTGTATTACAAATATAATAAAATTAGCGCCCAAAGTACCTAAGTGCTATAAAGTGCCCAAAGTTTTCAAAAATGTTCGTTTTACTTTAGTTTTAAAAATTAAGAACTCGTTCGTTTATTAGTCGTTTAAGCGTTTTTTCTTTTAAGCTGAATAACAGTTATTTCGGGCCAAATACCCACCCTTCCGGGATATCCTAAAAATCCAAAACCGCGATTTACATTTATATATCTCCCTAGCTCTTCATAAATTCCTGCCCAATTTTCATATCTGTATTTTATAGGGCTCCATTTTATAATCCCGGGAATTTCAATTCCAAATTGCATACCGTGGGTGTGCCCACTTAAAGTAAGTTGAAAGTTACGCCCATCCTCCTTTACCTGCGCCTGCCAATGCGATGGATCGTGACTCAA
Source organism: Aequorivita flava (assembly GCF_038742595.1). NCBI lineage: Bacteria > Pseudomonadati > Bacteroidota > Flavobacteriia > Flavobacteriales > Flavobacteriaceae > Aequorivita > Aequorivita flava. The sequence goes on from NZ_JBANCF010000002.1 coordinate 67,341, forward strand.
TAAAATTTTAAAGTCTGTATCTGAGATTCCTGCAACTGCTTTGTCCAAATCTCCAGCTTGCTTAAATCCGTTAAGGCCCCAATTTTCTACGCCAACAACAGCTATCTTCTGTCCGTCCCTTTCAATATATCTATTTTCATTAAGCAATAAATTCCAGCCCATTTCCTTTTGAATCATTTTCAGTTTTTCAAGATTTTGGGCTTGTTCTTTAGCACTGTTCCACGTTACATAATCGCCGTAATCATGATTTCCCAAAACCGAAAAAACACCCTGCGGTGCCGATAAGGTAGAAAAAAGATTTTTCCACTCGTCCATTTCATCGGCAAGGTTATTTACTAAATCGCCGGTAAACAAAATTACATCGCTCTGCTGTTCGTTTATAAGATTTACAGCATATTCTACTTTGTGATGATTGTCAAAACTACCACTGTGAATGTCGCTAATTTGTGTGAGTGTAAACCCGTCAAAAGCTTCGGGAAGGTCATCAAATTCCAAAGCGTATTTTAAGACTTTATAATTATATTTTCCTTGAAACATGCCATAGAGCAACGATGCAAAAGGAATAGCCGCAATTCCCAGGGCAATAGTGCTTACAAATTTTCTTCGAGAACCCATAAATGGCGCATCACTACTACCTGCCACTTTCATAAAAATTCCAGTAAAAAACCTGACAATATCTTCCCCAAACATAAAAATAACCACGATTAATTTTGGAATAAAAACCGCGATAAAAACACCAAAAACATACATAGCATTTACATCCAATACCCTGCCAGCACCCAAAGTAGAAAGTTGATAAATAAGTGCCGCCAAAACAGCCAATGAAATAAAAACGTACAACCCGTACAACCACGGACTTTTCGTAATAGTTTTTACTGCCTGAAAGGCATAAATATCAACAAGAATGTAAAAGAGAATAAAAATGAACCAACGCATAGTATAAATAGAATTTTTAAAGATAGTATGTTTCAAAAAATTGAAACTACTGTTCACTTTATTTTAACGGTTTTAGTATCTTTTCCCAATATTTTTTTATAATGCGAAACATTTTCTCCCTGCTATTTTTTGTAAGTACTATTTTCTGTTTTTCACAGCAATCTTCTTCTGAAAAACTAATCTCCTTTGTAAATCCATTTATTGGTACGGGTGGGCACGGCCACACTTATCCGGGCGCTTCGATGCCTTACGGAATGATGCAACTGAGCCCCGATACGCGTTTAGAGGGCTGGGACGGATGCAGTGGCTATCATTATAGCGACCAATATATTTACGGATTTTCGCACACTCATTTAAGCGGTACTGGTGTTAGCGATTATGGCGATGTTTTGTTAATGCCTACAAACGCTATTAATTTCAACAATGGTGACGATCGGAAAAAGGGTTATCGCGCACATTTTTCACACGAAAACGAAACTGCCTCCCCAGGTTATTACAGCGTACTTTTAGATGAAACCAATATTGAAGTAAAGCTCACCGTTTCCGAAAGAAGCGGAATGCATCACTATTCCTTCCCGAAAAATTCAAAACAAATAGTAATTCTCGATTTAGATCATCGCGACAAAGTTTTAAGTTCTGAAGTAAAAGTGCTTTCAAATACGGAGATTTCGGGTCATCGGCATTCTGATGCTTGGGCTAAAGATCAACGGCTTTTTTATAACATTCAGTTTTCACGACCCTATAAAAATGTTACTTATTTAAACGCTAAAACCAAAGGCGAGAAAGTAATAGCTGCTTTTGAATTTGACCCTTCCAAAGGAAACGAGTTGGAAATAAAAATAGCAATTTCTGCAGTAGATGAAGCCGGAGCAAAAAAAAATCTCGAAGCTGAAATCGGCAATAAAACTTTTCAGCAAATAAAATCCGAAGCCGAAGCTGCTTGGGAAAACCAACTTGAGAAAATTGAAATCGACACCGAAAACAAAGATCAAAAAACCATTTTTTACACCGCGCTTTATCACACAATGCTAGCGCCAAATTTGTATCAAGATATGGACGGACGCTACCGCGGAATGGATTTAAAAATTCATCAATCCAACGATTTTACAAACTATACCGTTTTTTCACTTTGGGACACGTATCGTGCCACACATCCGCTATATACTATCATTGAGCAAGAGCGCACCAACCATTTTATCAATTCACTTTTAGCAAAGCACGACGAAGGCGGAATTCTTCCCATTTGGCCATTGGCAGCCAATTACACGGGTTGTATGATTGGTTACCACGCCGTGCCCGTCATTGTTGATGCGTATTTAAAAGGTATTCGCGGCTTTAACGCAGATAGCGCTTTCAATGCGATAACGCATAGCGCCATGCAAGATAAATTAGGCTTAAAAAGCTATAAAGAATTCGGATTTATACCGGTGGAAGAAGAAAGCGAATCTGTTTCAAAAACATTGGAATATGCCTACGACGATTGGACGATTGCGCAAATGGCAAAAGCGATGGGCAATATGGTAGAATACCAGATTTATTTGGAAAGAGCGCAGTATTATAAAAATGTTTTCGACCCCGAAACCAAGTTTATGCGCGGCCGTTTCCGCAATACGTGGTTTGCGCCATTTGACCCGTACGAAGTAAATTTCAACTACACCGAAGCCAATTCGTGGCAATACAGTTTCTACGTGCCGCAAGACATTTCGGGTTTGATAAATTTAATGGGAGGAAAAGCCGAATTTGAAAAACAGCTCGATAAACTTTTTACAGCAAAACAAGAAACTTCAGGTCGCCAACAGGCAGATATTACAGGGCTCATTGGTCAATACGCACACGGAAACGAGCCCAGCCACCATATGGCCTATCTCTACAATTTTGTAAATAAACCTGCAAAAACACAGGAAAAAGTACACCGGATTTTAAATGAATTGTACCAAAATACACCCGACGGAATCTCAGGAAACGAAGATTGTGGACAAATGAGCGCTTGGTACATTTTTAGTGCGATGGGTTTTTACCCTGTAACGCCCGCGAGCAACCAATATATTATTGGAACACCTTTGTTCGAAAAAGCAACAATTAATTTGGAAGATGGTAAAATTTTTAAAATTGAGGCTCAGAATATTTCAGACAAGAACAAATATATCGCTTCGGCAACTTTAAATGGAAACCCTTTAAACCAAAGTTTTATCAACCATTCTGAAATTGTAAAGGGTGGGAATTTAGTTTTTAAAATGACTGATAAGCCTTCAGATTGGGCCACAAAAGACAAGGAAATTCCGAAGATGGAAATCACTGAAAATTTAATTGTTCCGGCTCCATTTATTGCAAAAGGCGATGTAGCTTTTAAAAATGAAACCGAAATTTCGTTAGGAATTGCTCCGTCTGAATCCGAAATATTCTATAGTTTAGATGGCTCGGATTTTAAAATTTATATGAAACCGTTTATAATTTCGGAAGAAACTGAATTGAGAACCTACGCTTCCAACGGTTTTGAAAAACAAAGCGAAATTCTCTCAACACATTTTTACAAAATAGACCCAAACCTCAGCATAACTTTAGAAACCCAATACGCAAATCAATACAACGGCGGCGGGAAAAACGCACTTATTGATGGCATTCACGGGGCAAATGATTTTAGAACGGGAACTTGGCAAGGGTATCACGATTTAGATTTAAAAGCGACAGTTAATTTAGGTTCTAAAAAGAAAGTAAAATCTGTTAGCCTAAACTTTTTGAGAGACCAGCGCAGCTGGATATTTTTTCCTACCGAAGTTATCTGTCTGGTTTCAGAAAATGGCACAGACTTTACCCAATTGCCAATCCAAAAACTGAATGCCGCGCAACTTTCCGAAGAAGTAAAAACGAAAACTATTTTATTTGATGTAAATAAAAATGTTCAATTCATAAAAATTACGGCAAAAAACTTCGGCGATTTACCAAAAGAACATTTGGGTTTTGGCGGAAAAGCTTGGCTGTTTGTAGATGAAATAGAAGTGAAATAAATTAGACTCGAGACTAAAGGGAAACGATAATCAAAACTAAACTTAAATGTTATGAAACGCAGAAAATTCATTCAAAATGCTTCGCTTTCCACTTTGGGAATTGCAGTAGGCTCATCAGTTTTCGCTTCGGAAATAAAAACTGAAGTCTCGGAAGAAAAAAATCCTCAAAATAAAGCTTCGGGTTTTCCACTAGTAATAGCAACTTGGAACGTAAATAATAGCACTGCAGAAGCTTGGCGCGTTTTGCAAGAAGGAAATTCTTCGCTCGATGCGGTGGAAAAAGGATGTAGGATTGAAGAAGCCAATGCCGAAGGACAATCTGTTGGTATTGGCGGATTGCCCGATCGCGATGGAAATGTAACCTTGGACGCCTGTATTATGAACAAGAACGGCGATTATGGCGCTGTGGTTTATCTTCAAAATATTATGCATCCCATCTCCGTTGCCCGAAAAGTGATGGAAGACACCCCACATGTAATTTTGGCGGGAAAAGGAGCAGAACAATTTGCGTATGCTAAGGGATTTAAACCAGTAGATTTGCTCACCGACGCTTCAAAAAAAGCTTGGCAAGAATGGAAAAAAACTTCACAATACAAACCAATTATAAATATTGAAAACCACGACACCATCGGGATGCTCGCTATTGACAAAAACGGTGATATTTCAGGCGGGTGCACAACCAGTGGCCTGGCTTATAAAATGGCCGGTCGAGTGGGCGATTCGCCAATAATTGGTTCGGGCCTTTTTATCGATAATGAAATTGGAGGTGCAACCGCAACAGGTCTTGGCGAAGAAGTTTTAAAAACCGTAGGCAGTTTTCTAATTGTTGAATTGATGCGCCAAGGCAAAACGCCACAGCAAGCTTGCGAAGAAGCAATTGGAAGAATAATAAAAAAGAACCCCAATTACAATGACTTTCAAGTGGGATATATTGCAGTGAATAAAAAGGGCGAAACGGGATATTTTGCAATTCACGATGGATTTTGGGTAACGAAATATCAAAACGATAAAAACGAAAACTTTTCCTCGAATTTTTACGATAAGAAGTAATTTTAACAACAAGCAATCATGACCGAAAAAAAATCTTTCCGCTCCGCATTTATCACTGTAACCATCCTCTTTTTTCTTTGGGGCTTTATCACCGTTTTGGTTGATAGCCTAGTACCGCGATTAAAAGATGTTTTTGAGCTGAGTTATTTTCAGGCAGGACTCGTTCAGTTCGCTTTCTTTTTAGCGTATTTGGTAATTTCCGTCCCTGCAGGAGCTTTGCTTTCGCGAATTGGATATCAAAAAGGAATAATTGTGGGTTTGGTTACTATGGCAGTTGGTTGTTTGCTTTTTTATCCCGCAGCTGCCGACAGGCAATTCTGGTTATTTATGGTTGCTTATTTTACGTTGGCTGGCGGAATTACAATTCTGCAAGTTGCTGCAAATCCGTATGTTTCGGTGTTGGGAAGTGAAGATGGCGCTTCCAGCCGTTTAAATTTATCGCAAGCATTCAACTCTTTAGGAACTGCCATTGCTCCCTTAATTGGCGCTTCATTTTTATTGAGCGATACTATAAAATCTTCGGAAGAAATTTTGGTTCTATCAGATACAGAAAAAAGCTCTTATTACATTTCTGAAGCTTCGGCCGTACAAGTGCCGTTTCTGTATATAGCTGCATTTATTGGCTTATTGGCGCTTCTATTTGTGTTTATAAAGTTACCAACTATTTTGGAAAAAAGTCCCGTGGGCGGCTATGGAAAACTGTTAAAAAACAAAATCGTGATGCTCGGGGCTTTGGGTATTTTTCTGTACGTAGGCGCCGAAGTTGCTATTGGCAGTTATTTGGTAAACTATTTTATGAGCATGAATATTTCTGAAATAATCCTGCAAAACGAAACAATGAAATACCTAGCCGAAAGCCTTTTAAACACCGATTTAAATGCCATAGATCCCAAAGCCATTGTGGGAGCCTTCGTTGTATTTTATTGGAGCGGGGCTATGGTAGGTAGGTTTATTGGCGCCTATTTAACTAAAATAATTGCACCGACCAAAGTGCTATCAATTTTTGCGTTTCTGGCGGTATTAATGTTGTTTGTTTCTATGAATACATCGGGCTTACTAGCTATGTGGTCCATTCTTGCAGTAGGACTTTTTAATTCTATAATGTTTCCAACTATTTTTGCCTTAACAATTGACGGATTGGGCGATTTAAAACCACAGGCTTCAGGATTGCTGTGTATGGCAATTGTTGGGGGCGCTGTAATTCCACCCGCTTATGGCTTTCTTACCGATAATATAGGATTTAAACTGGCCTTGCTCTTAGTAATTGCTTGCTACGGTTATATTCTATTATTTGGAATTTTAAAAGGACGAAGTTTAATTTTGAAAAAAATCTAGCACATAAGATTCCATATTAAGCATAAAGCACAGTTGAGACCAAGATTGAGAATTAATGTTCTCGTATTCCCTACTGTGCTTTTGCTAATATAAAATCTAACTTTTTAAACAACCCTAATTTTTTAAATTAAGATTGAATTTTAGAAGTGAAGTCTATTGCATTTTACTGCGCAAAAACTAACTCACCTTTACTTTCCTGCTCCTTAAATTTCGTTACAAGTTCTAAAGCATCAGGGATTACGTCGCTGCAGCAAATTATCAACGAACCCTTTTTCGCGTTTTTAACAGCGTAGGTAATGGCTTCCTTTTCAGAAGGAATAATAGTTGTTTTTTTGTTCGGGTCTTTCATTTTTATGCCATCATTGAGCATTTTAATGAGTGCCTCTTCAGATTTGCCACGTAAATGTTTGTCTTGACGAATTATTATCTCGTCGAACATTTCGGCGGCAATACTTCCCAATTCATTGGTGTCTTCTTCCCTTCTATCGCCCACACCGGCAATTATTCCAACTTTAACGGTTGCTTCAAGATTATCGGTGAAATTTTTAAGCGCACGCATTCCTGCCGGATTATGCGCATAATCGAGTAAGATTGTGAAATTTTCAAACTCGAATAAATTTAATCTTCCAGGTGTTTGGGAAGCTGAAGGAATAAAAGTTTCCAAAGCCATTTTCATATCTTCAATACTAATGCCTCGCACATTGGCTGCAATAATAGCTGGAAGAATATTTTGAATCATAAACGTAGCTTTACCGCCATAGGTTAAGGGAATATTTTCAGCTTTCATAATGCGCATTTTCCACGTGCCGCGGCAAAGTGTAACATATCCGTTTTCATACACAGCTGTAATTCCACCCAATTTTTGAAGTGCCAAAATCCGCGGATTTTCTTCATTCATAGAGAATAGGGCAAGGTTACAGTTTATATTTCTTCGCATTTCATACACCAAATCGTCATCGGCATTTAAAATAGCATATCCATCGGGCAACACTGTTTCTGGAATTACACCTTTAACTTTTGCAAGTTGTTCAACAGTATGTATTCCCTTTAATCCCAAATGATCTGCGGCTACATTGGTAACAATAGCAACATCGCATTTTTTAAAACCTAGCCCAGCGCGCAATAAACCACCTCGGGCACATTCTAAAACGGCAAAATTTACCGTTGGGTCTTTGAGAACAAACTCTGCACTTGCGGGGCCGGTACAATCGCCTTTCATCAACAATCTATTTTGGATGTAAACGCCGTCGCTTGTGGTGTAACCCACTCTATAACCTTTCATTTTTGCCATGTGGGCAATTAACCTCGTAGTCGTAGTTTTTCCATTGGTTCCCGTAGTTGCGATAATCGGGATCCTTCCCGTTGTTCCTTGCGGAAAAAGTTTATCTACAACTGGGGCAGCAACATTTCTGGGCAAGCCGGTTGTTGGTGCCAAATGCATTCTAAAACCTGGGCCGGCATTTACTTCAATTACAGCGCCACCCGTTTCTTCCAGTGGTTTACTTATATCTGTAGTCATGATATCTATTCCACAGATATCGAGATCTATTATTTTTGAAATTCGTTCTACCATGGAAACATTTGAAGGATGCAATATATCTGTAACATCTTCGGCGGTTCCGCCCGTACTCAGGTTTGCTGTGTCTTTTAAAATTACCATTTCACCCTTCGGCGGGATTGAATCTTCAGTATATCCTTTTGCGGCAAGAACGGTTTTCGTTAAATTATTTATCGTAATTTTTGTGAGCACATTTTCGTGCCCGTATCCTCGGCGCGGATCTAAATTAACAACATCAACCAATTCTTTAATTGTAGATTTACCATCGCCCACTACATTGGCGGGAGTGCGTTTTGCGGCTGCCACCAAAATATTGTTGATTACCAACACACGATAATCTTCACCAATTATATATTTTTCGATTATAACTTTAGACGAAACTTCCTTTGCAGCGTGAAATGCAACTAAAGCGTCTTCATAGTTTTTTATGTTAACGGTAATTCCGCGACCGTGATTTCCTCCTACGGGTTTAACAACCAGTGGAAAGCCAACATAGCTACAAGCTTCTTTTAAACTGCTTTCGCGGCCAATAATATCGCCACGCGGCACGAGCACCTCAGCCTGTTCCAATAGGTATTTTGTATCTTCTTTATCGCACGCAAGTTCAACTCCTATACTGCTGGTTTCTGAAGTAACCGTAGCCTGAATTCGTTTTTGATTTGCTCCATACCCCAGTTGGCAAAGGGAGTATTTATTTAGACGAATCCAGGGAATCCCCCTACTTTCAGCTTCTTCCACAATGGATCCTGTGCTTGGCCCCAATCGTTCGTCTTCGCGTATTTCGCGCATTCGCTGAATATCTGGTTCTAAATCGTAATCTTCTCCATCAATTAATGCTTGACAAATGGCTACGGAAACTTTTGCGGCATAACGCCCCACATTTTCTTCAATATAACTGAATACCACATTATATACGCCTTTTTCGCCATAATCGCGCGTTCTTCCGAAACCCGTGTCCATATCTGCCAAGGTTTGAATTTCTAAAGCTATGTGCTCGATAATATGCCCCATCCAAGTGCCGTCATCTACTCTTTGGAAAAATCCACCAGGCTCGCCCACGCTGCAACGATGGCTATACATTGTAGGAAACATGGCTTTTAGCCTATCGCCAAAGCCGGCAATTTTATTGGATGGCAATTCTTCCATTTCCTCCAAATCTAGGACCATTACAATTAATTTATGACGGCGTACAGACCAGTAGTTAGGTCCCCGCATGGCGTTGATTTCTCTAATTCGCATAAGTTGACGGATTTGTTAGTTTCGTATGAATTTGATAAATATATGATTATTTTTTCTAACAATAAGCGTATTTTTGCCCGCAAAACAAATAAATCCATGAGCGTTAAAGGCACCCTAATCCCCATAGGTGGAAATGAAGACAAAGGAAACGGAGAAAACGAAAGATATACACTAGAATATATTGAGAACGGTATTCTATCTCGCGTGGTGCGAGAAAGCGGCGGTATAGATGCAATAATAATTGTAATACCCACCGCATCCAGCATTCCGGTTGAAGTAAGCGAAAATTATCTGGACGCATTTAATAAATTAGGTTGTAAAAATGTTCATGTAATGGACATCAGAGAACGAAAAGACGCCAAAAATCCAGAATTTTTGGAACTGATGAAAAAAGCAGATTGCGTAATGTTCTCAGGTGGCGATCAATCTAAAATAGTAAAATACATTGGCGGCACTCCTTTAGATAAAATTATAAAGAACAAGTACGAGAATGAAGAGTTTGTTATTGCAGGCACCAGTGCTGGAGCCATGTGTATGAGCGAAGAAATGATTACGGGTGGTGGCGTGCAGGAAGCTTTTACCAAAGGTGCTGTACGTATGGGAAAAGGAATGAGCTTTATTCCAAACTTTATTATCGATTCGCATTTTATTCGTCGCGGCCGTTTTGGAAGATTGGCAGAAGCAATGGCCAAATTTCCATTGCGCGTAGGCATTGGCTTAGCCGAAGACACCGGCTTGGTAATTAAAAATCGCAATAATTGCGAAGTAATTGGTTCGGGAATGGTAATTCTTTTTGACCCTCGCAGATTAATTCACAACAATCGCGATGCGGTCCCTGAAGGCTCCCCGATGTCTATAACCAATTTAAAAGTTCACATTTTAGCCAATGGTGATAAATTAGATATAAAAGAAAAGCGAATTCATATTTCTCCCATTCATCTTGAAATGACAGATGCAGAAACGCTGTAACTTCAAAATAAATATAGAGGTACGGTTGGCAGTAAAGGATTAAGAATTTTTATTTATTTATAAATAGAAATCTCCTTTTGTCCTTCGGAAGTTTTATACCCGCGGTACATACCTTCGGTATTAAAAGGCATTGCTATATTGCCCTTGGCATCTACGGCAATTAAACCGCCGTCGCCGCCAATTGCTACAATTCTTTTATTGATGACTTCTTTAGCGGCTTCTTCAACAGACATTCCTTTGTATTCCATTAAACAAGACACATCGTAAGCTACCACACCTCGGATAAAAAATTCGCCACTTCCGGTGCAGCTTACAGCACAGGTTTTGTTGTTGGCGTAATTACCGGCGCCAATCATTGGGCTATCGCCCACGCGCCCCCAACGCTTGTTGGTCATTCCACCAGTTGAAGTTGCTGCAGCAATGTTTCCGTTACTATCGCAGGCCACGGCACCCACCGTTCCAAATTTGCTGTCTTTTTTCGCACTGTGATCTAATTGAAAAGCATCGCTATCTTTTATGTCCTGCCACTGTTGATAGCGCAACTCATCATAAAAGTATTCAGGTTTTTCCAATGCGTAATCCAAGCTTTTCGCAAAACGCATAGCGCCTTCTCCCGCCAGAAAAACGTGTTCTGTTTTATCCAAAATATCCCGGGCTAATGAAATGGGGTTTTTAATTCCGCTAATTAAGGAAACCGCCCCAGCATCTAAAGTTTGGCCATCCATTATTGCCGCATCCATTTCGTGAGTGCCATCATTGGTAAAAACGCTTCCCCGTCCTGCATTAAAAAGTGGCGAATTTTCCAAATGCATTACTGCCGTCTCCACAGCGTCCATAGCCGAACCATTGTTCTCCAAAACAGCATATCCCTTTTCCAAAGCTTCATTTAGAGCAGCTGTATATTGGGTTTCTTTTTCGGGAGTCATTAAGCCTTTTATAAGTGTTCCGGCACCGCCGTGTATTGCAATTGAGTATTTTTTCATCTAAAATATTTTAAGATGGAAAAATACAAATTGCCATTCATAATTATCCACTTCATTTATAATTTTCTTTTTCACATAAAACCCTTCGTTTCTGAAGTGTAATTTTTATTTTTGAAAACAAGATGAATGTCCGTTCGAGCGCCCTAGAGAACTATAAAAAATTTCTATCTTAAAACAACTTCTGTAACTGTGCCTGAGGACATTTTCAGAATAAAATATAAACTATGACCACCCAAAAACGTCTTTTCCTTCTCGATGCATACGCACTAATTTTTCGTGGGTATTACGCACTTATAAAAAATCCGACCATCAATAGCAAAGGGCAAGATACCTCGGCTATTTTAGGTTTTTTAAATTCACTTTTCGATGTAATACGGCGCGAAAGACCCGACCATCTCGCAGTATGTTTTGATAAAGATGGAAGTGCCGAGCGCACCGAATTATTTGCGGAATATAAAGCCAATCGCGATGCTACTCCCGATGTAATAAAGCAATCAATCCCCATAATTCAGGAAATTATAAAAGCTATGCACATTCCGTGTGTTGAACTTTCGGGCTTGGAAGCCGATGATATTATTGGCACTCTCGCCCAACAAGCCGAAAAACAAGGATACCAAGTTTTTATGGTAACTCCCGATAAAGATTTTGCACAATTGGTTACCGAAAATATTTTTATGTACCGCCCCGCCCGAATGGGTAACGCAATAGAAATTTGGGGAATTCCTGAGGTGCAAAAGCGTTTTAGCGTAGAACGCCCCGAACAAGTAATTGATTATTTAGGGATGATGGGCGATGCCAGCGATAATATACCCGGACTGCCAGGGGTAGGCGATAAAACCGCGAAAAAATTTATTGTAGAATTTGGCTCCATGGAAAATCTTTTGGCGAATACAGACCAGCTAAAAGGTAAAATGAAGGAGAAGGTTGAAGCAAATGCCGAACTAGGTATGCTCTCTAAAAAACTCGCTACCATCAATACCCAATGCGACGTTACTTTTAATGAAGCCAATTACGAACTCTCCATGCCCGATGGCGAAAAAGTACAGCAGATTTTTGAAGAGCTTGAATTTAGACGACTAAAAGACCAGTTTTTAAAACTATTTTCAGAAGAAGGCGCGACAGAAAAAGTTACGCAAATTTCAAATTCTGAAACTGCAAAAAGTGCTTCTTCTGCGGGAAGCGGACAGTTTTCATTATTTGGTGGCGGTGGCGAGGCTACTCAAGAAATTAAAGATTACAACTCGCGCGCTACCATTACAAATACCGAACATTTTTACCAAACCGTAAATCCGGGGATGGGTACCAAACTGTTTCTTCAAAATTTAATGGCGCAACAGAGCGTGTGTTTCGACACTGAAACCACAGGGTTAAATCCGCTGGAAGCAGAATTGGTAGGCATTGCTTTTTCTTGGGAAAAAGGAAAGGGTTTTTATATGCCGTTTCCAGAAAGCAAAGAGGAGGCTCAACAATTAATTGAAGCTCTGCGTCCTTTTTTTGAAAATGAATCTATTCAGAAAATTGGTCAGAATTTAAAATACGATATCAAAGTTTTGGCCAAATACAGCATTTCGGTCAGGGGAAAACTCTTTGACACGATGCTCGCGCACTACCTGATAAACCCAGATATGCGGCACAATATGGATGTTTTAAGCGAAACGTATTTAAACTACACCCCCGTTGCCATCACCGAATTAATTGGTAAAAAAGGTAAAAATCAATTAAGTATGCGCGATGTTGAAATTGAAAAACAAACCGAATACGCCGTTGAGGATGCAGACGTAACGTTTCAGCTAAAAGAACATTTCGAAAAAGAATTGGGCGAAGCCAATACCCAAAAACTCTTTGACGAAATTGAAGTGCCCTTACTTCGCGTTCTTGCAGCAATGGAATTGGAAGGCATTAATTTAGATAAAGATTTCCTCAAAAATCTTTCCGAACAATTGGACAAAGACATTCTTCAACTTGAGAAAAATATTTACGAAGAAGCTGGAGAAGAATTTAATATTGCATCCCCGAAACAGTTGGGCGAAATTCTATTCGGAAAAATGAAACTGATAGACAAGCCGAAAAAAACCAAAACAGGGCAATATTCCACAGCCGAAGATGTGCTTTCGTTTTTGGCAAAAGACCATAAAATAATCCGCGATGTTTTGGAATACCGTGGTTTAGCAAAATTAAAAAGCACGTATGTTGATGCGCTGCCCGAACAAGTTGAAAAAGCTACCGGCCGTGTGCATACCGACTATATGCAAACCGTTGCCGCAACTGGACGTTTAAGCAGTAACAATCCAAATTTACAGAACATTCCAATCCGAACCGAACGCGGGCGTGAAGTGCGGAAAGCCTTTATTCCAAGGAATGAAGATTATGTTTTGATGGCAGCAGATTATTCGCAAATAGAACTTCGTATCATTGCCGCTTTAAGCGAAGAAGACAATATGATCGAGGCTTTTAAAAACGGCGAGGATATTCACGCTTCCACCGCGGCAAAAGTTTTCAATGTTCCATTAACTGAAGTTACTCGCGAACAACGAAGCAATGCAAAAACGGTAAACTTCGGAATAATTTATGGCGTTTCGGCTTTCGGCTTAAGCAACCAAACCGACCTTTCACGAACAGAGGCAAAAGAGTTGATAGAAACCTATTATAAAACATATCCTAAACTTCGGAATTATATAAGCGAGCAAATTCAATTTGCCCGAGAAAACGGCTATGTGCAAACCGTTTTGGGCAGAAGACGCTACCTAAAAGACATAAACGGAAGCAACCAAGTAGTACGTGGCGCAGCGGAACGAAATGCCGTAAACGCACCAATACAGGGAAGTGCCGCAGATATCATTAAAATTGCAATGATTAACATTTTCAAAAAATTGGAGGAAGAAAATTATCAAAGTAAAATGCTACTCCAAGTGCATGATGAATTGGTTTTTGACGCCTATAAGCCAGAGCTTGAGAAATTACAAGCAATGGTAAAGCACGAGATGGAGAACGCTTATAAACTCACCGTGCCGTTGGATGTTGATTTGGGTGTTGGGGAGAATTGGTTGGAAGCGCATTAATAAGTTAGCAGTATTCAGTGGCAGTTGGCAGAAAACAAAAGAGCCGAAAGTTTTACTTTCGGCTCTTTTCAATTTAGAAATTTAATCTTACTGTTTTGTAAAAACAAAAGTAATATCTTCAGTTACTGTTGTAGTTGTTCCGTTGTTGTCAACTTCTACGTAAAAACCTTCTTCAAATACGTAGGTAAGTGTATTCCCTGAAAGAGTTACATCTTGGTTAAAACCTCCCATAGTTAGGGTAATTGTATTTCCGTTTTGAGTGTATAAAAACGGAGTAGAATCATCTTCAGAAACACAAGTTACAGTGTACTCATATTCGTCTGTAGTTCCCGCAACCAAAGTTAGTTCAATATCAGCATACGAAGTATTAAAAGCCGTTCCCGTACCATCTGCATTAAAAACAATTGTTTCGTTTTGGTAACAGTTAGTTTCGTCCATAACGCTTGTTGAAGCCGTGCCATCATTGTTTAAGTCGTAGGCATTTTCAGTGTTGAAAGCTGTCATTTTCCAAGTGCCTTCGATAGATGCTTCGTTACTGCTGCTGTCATCATCGCTTGAACATGCAGTAAAAGCAAGAGCTAAAAATAATAATCCAAATAATTTTTTCATAGGTTTTGTTTTTTTGTGGCGCAAAACTAAGGAAATTAATTTTAGTGCGTTTTTTAAAATGTTAAAAAAATATAAATTGTAACACTGCAGAGCTCACAGTTATGTTAGTTGTGGATTTGGATTGTGGCGAGAATTGACTATAGGTGCATTATGCACTCTAACTCCCGCTGGGGAAGGAAATTCCAAAAAAAATAAATTCCAAATTCCAAAGTGGGTCTTATTAATCCTTATTATTTTTGGTATTTTTGAAATGTAAAATCAATATCCTTTAAATGGCCGCTGTTCATTCCATATCCCACTTATCCGAGCATCTTTTTTGGGATGTGGATAAAGCGGAGCTCGATTTTGAAAAATCCAAGGAATTCATTATCCATCGGGTTTTGGAGTATGGATTGATGGAAGATTGGGAGCTTATTAAAGAAATTTACGGACTGGAAACCATCAAACAGATTTCGCTTCAATTTAGGGAATTGGATGCAGTTACGCTTTCTTTCCTTTCGGCTATTTTCAAAATTGACAAAAAAGAATTCAGATGTTATACAAACAAAACGTCGATGCCCAGCTTTTGGAACTCTTAGATAAGCTAATGCGTTCTGAAATTTTTATAGGTTTCGATCTTGTAGGCGGCACGGCATTGGCACTTCAGATTGGGCACCGTCTTTCTGTGGATATTGACATGTTTGGAAATTCTGAAATAAACGAACTGGAATTTAATCGAGAACTTTCCAGATTTGGGAACCCCCTTGTTTTAAAAAAAAGTAAAAACATCATCGTTTATTCCATAAATGGTATAAAAGTGGATTTTGTAAACTATCGTTATCCTCTTTTGAAAAAAACCAAAAAAGTAGATTCAATCCGTTTGCTTTCCTTGGAAGATATTGCCGCAATGAAGCTCAACGCCATTTCGGGACGCGGGAGCAAAAGGGATTTTATTGATTTATATTTTTTACTAAAAACATTTTCCCTAAAAGAAATGATAGGGTTCTACAATAAAAAATATGAAGATGGCTCCCAATTTTTAGTTCTGAAAAGCCTGACCTATTTTGAAGATGCCGAAAAAGAAGAAATGCCGGTAATGACCAAGCCAACAGCTTGGGAAAGTGTAAAAGAAAAAATCCTTCAGGAAACAATAAACCTAAGATAGCCATAGAAGTATTAAGGAATAGGAATCCTTTTTTTAATTTTTTGTGAAATTATACATATATTAATTGCTTAAGGGATATTTACGACAGTTTTAAGGGAAATTATGAGATTTTTCTTTTTAAGGGATTAAACCCTTCCCTTTTAGAAAAATTTCATATCTTCAAGATTAATAGCCACTAACCATTTTTCTTATGAAAACAATCATTTTTAACAAAAGCCGAACAGCCCTTTTTCCCATTTTCCTTTGTTTATTTATTGGATATAACAGTAGTTTGTTCGCTCAAATCAACGATCAAATTGAGCTTAAATGCGCGTCAGACTTTTCATTGAGTACAAATTGGTGCGATGAACAATTCAGCAAATCCGTGGACCAAAATTATTTGGATACTTTTGAACCTGTGGTTTTTAATATTTTCTTTTGGCGAATAGTTCAGGACAATGGTAATCCCGGTCCTGAACACATCAATGAACAGGACGTTCTAAAAGCTGTTGCCAAAATGAACATAATTTTCAATCAATACAATATCTTTTTTAAGTATAGAGGGTTTGATGATATTGAAAGTACGGCCATTTATATTCCTGAAAAACCTTCTGATTTAGCCAATTGGATAGACGAATACCCCGGTCCATCTGAAGATGTAATAAATCCCAACACCTTAAATATGTACATTCCATACGATTTTGTGCAAAATTATGGGGGCTCCGCAACCTTATTTGGAACAAGGAGCATCGTAAAAAGAGAGTTGTTTACAACTTGGGGGATGATCCACGAATTGGGCCACAACATGGGTTTGGTACATACCTTCCAGTTTTATAATGTACCACCAGGAGAAGAAGATGAATGTGAACACGTAACCCGCGTTGAAACCGACCCGGACTATAATGCAGATACCAATGGCGACCGTGTTACCGATACCGCTGCTACGTTGATATTACGGGCATATAATACCGATGATCAGACTTGTGAATATTTGGGTAATGATGCGGATTGTCAAGGAGATCCTTATCAAATTTTTGATGAAGATGTGCGCAACTATATGAATTATGTGCCTGAAGTTTTGGCCTGTGGCCATATATTTTCCGTGGGTCAGGCCATCCGCATGCGTGAGGCCATCGATATTGATTGCTATGGAAAGTATGCGGCCGTAATGACGTATGATGTGGCATCGCTTTATGAACCCTATAAGGGGGATTATTACTTAGTGGGGCCTACCATGCCAACCCACAAACCCTTATTCCAACCGGGCTTTGATTATAGGTTTGTTTCCTGCGAATGCGACTGCCCACAGCCTATTGAATACGGCAATACAAATTTCACCTATAATAATTTCAATATAGTAAGCAGCATAGATGCTGACGAGCCCCGTTACGATATCATTGTGCACCCCAACCACGCTGCCATACGTATTTTGCAATTGGAGGAAAACACCACCCAGCCACAACGATGCTATGACAATAATAACCGAGCCCCAAGTGGCGGGGATATTTTAAAGTTTAACGATGGCATTTTCAACACCAACGTAACGGTTACTCCAAAGGACTCGTTGGGCATTAACGACCCCCAATTAATAAACGATTTGGATCCGGGGCTTTACAATATCATAAAAGAATATGACGATGGCGGAACAGAAGAAACCGTTATATTAAAAAGCAATAATTAAAAAATAAAAAAAGAGGTAGTTCATATTTAACTGCCTCCTTCCTTTTAATATGAGAGATAAACTTAAAATTTTTTTATGGATTTTAATTATGGGAACAAGTTGTCATGCCCAATTTGGGTCCCGACAAATTATAGACCAAAATTCCGGTACGGTACGTATGGTGCGAACTGCGGATTTCGATCAAGATGGAGCCTTGGATGTGGCTGTTTCTTCTTTTGATAGAATTGCATTGTATAAAAACCTCGATGGTTTAGGAACTTTTAGCGCTCCCATTTCCATACAGGAAGGCAAAAAACAGTCTTTTTCCCTGTTCCCAGCAGATATTGACAATGATGGGAAAATAGACCTAGCCGTTAGCTTTTTTGATGATGATGAAGTGGTTTGGTACCGTAATCTTGGAAATGGCACTTTTTCCGCATTACAGTTAATCTCCAATAATTTGCTAAGGGCCGCAGGAATTACTGGAGCGGATTTAGATGGAGACGGCGATCTTGATTTGGTCCTGGGAGTCTCTAACGGGAATGGATTATATTGGGTGGAAAACCTTGACGGAGCGGGAACATTTAGTTCAAGAATTACCATAGATGCAAATATCAGCCAAGCCAGGACCCAGGCAATCGGGGATATAGACGGGGATGGGGATATGGATATTTTGACCAACTCTGTAGGAAGTGCTTATCTCTCTTGGTTTGAAAACGTGGATGGCTTAGGAGATTTTAATGAACAACATATAATTGACCCTATCGGGCTATATGAAAATTCCCTTAGCTTGGTAGATATTGATGGCGATAATGATCTTGACATAGTTTCGCAAAAAACAGATTTGGTAATTTGGAGGGAGAATTTAAATGGTTTGGGGCAGTTCGACTATTATAACATAATAAGCAATGAGGCACTCAATATTTTCGATACTACTAGTGCAGATTTGGATAACGACGGTGATGTTGACGTGCTATCTGCCTCTACAGACGATAATAAAATTGCTTGGTATAGAAACGAGGATGGAATGGGCGGCTTTGGACCCCAAAACATAATCGACCCCAATCTGCAAAGCCCGCGCACGGTCCATGCCGCAGATCTGGACAACGATGGCGATCTGGACATTTTATCTGCGGCCCTTTCCAATCAAAACAGGGAATTGGTATGGTATGAAAATTTAACGATTTTGGGCGTAGAAGGGAGCGAACTTGAAACAAACGTAACCCTCTACCCCAACCCGGTAATAAACACATTGCAACTCAATACCCAAGAGAAAACCATAGACCAAATAAACATTTACACAATCACGGGCAGCAATGTTTTGCAACTGGAGGTTAACACCGTTTCCCCAACCGTGGATGTTTCCAGCTTGGCTGCTGGCGTTTATTATGTGCAGTTGTATTCTGGGAAGAAGGTGGCTTTGAAAAAGTTTATTAAGGAATAATTTTTTGAATCAAAATCGAAAATGAAATCAAAGCTGAAAGGCTTTGGAAAATTTGAAAAAATAAAAACCATTCATTATGAAAAGAAATTTAATTGCAAGTTTAGTTTTAACATTTATTACAGTTTCACTTTATGCTCAGGACCCGAATATTCTTTGGCAACGAACTATTGGGGGGAGTGATGATGAAGAATTAAGGGTTTCAATTAGTACACTAGATGGGGGGTTTTTGATTGCTGGACCGTCAAAATCAAATATTTCAGGAGATAAATCTGAAAACAATATTGGCGAAGATGACTATTGGATTGTAAAATTGAGTTCCACTGGAAATATAGAATGGGATAATACTATTGGAGGAGACGATATTGACAGAGTAGAAACTATAATTCAAGATTCTGATGGAGGATATGTTATTGGAGGATGGTCTGGCTCAAACATTTCGGGAGATAAAAATGAAAATTGTCGAGGTTTTTACGATTATTGGATTGTAAAATTAAACTCTTCAGGCATTATTCAATGGCAAAAAACTATTGGAGGAAGCAACCAGGATATAATGAATACTATCATTCAAACAAATGACGGGGGTTATTTTGTTGGTGGCACCTCAAATTCTAATATTTCTGGAGAAAAATCTGAAGACTCAGTAAACTTCAGTGACGATTATTGGATTTTAAAATTAGATAGCACTGGAAACATTGAATGGCAGAATACAATTGGAGGAAATTCAGAAGACAGATTAAAATCCGTTCTGCAAACTCCTGATGGCGGATTTATCTTAGGAGGATATTCTCGATCAGGTATTTCAGGAGATAAAACTGAAATTAATCAAGGAAATTATGATTATTGGATTGTCAAGTTAAACCCTTCAGGAAATATTGAATGGCAGAATACAATTGGAGGAGATGATGGTGATATTTTAAATAATGTTACGCAGTCTTATGATGGCGGATATATTCTTGTAGGAGAATCCTTTTCAAATATGTCTGGCGATAAAACGGAAAACAATTATGGTGATTCGGATTATTGGATAATTAAACTTGATCAAACAGGAAATATTGAATGGCAAAACACTATTGGCGGAAATGAAGCTGATGGTTGTTTAGATTCATATAGTGATTTTGATGGCTCCTTTTGGATCGTTGGTTTTTCTACATCAAATATATCTGGAGATAAAACTGTCCCATCCAATGGCAGTATTGATATATGGCTATTAAAATTAAATGATTCTGGTGAAATTTTAAATCAATATAGCATAGGCGGAAGCCACGCTGATTATGCAGTATCAATTAATCGAACATCTGAAAATAAAATATTTTTAGGTGGAAATTCAAGATCAGACATATCTGGAGATAAAACAGAAAATTCTATTGGAGAAAATGACTATTGGGTTTTAAAGTTAGATGATTTATTAGGCACAACGGAAAACTTTTTAGCTACAGGAATTACCCTCTACCCCAACCCAGCAAAAAACACACTACAACTCAATACCCAAGACAAAACAATAGATCAAATAAACATTTATACAATTACGGGTAGTAAAGTTTTGCAATTTGATGTTGATACCGTTTCCCCAACCGTAGATGTTTCCAGCTTGGCTTCGGGCATTTATTATATTCAACTGTATTCAGGGAAAAATGTGGCTTTGAAAAAATTTGTGAAGGAATGATATTGAAATCGAAACTGAAATCGAAATCGAAATCGAAAAAAAATTAGTAAAAATAGAAACCCTTTATTATGAAAAGAAATATCCTCGTTAGTTTAGTTTTAGCATTAATAACAATTTCACTTTACGCTCAAGACCCAAATATACTTTGGCAGCGTACTATTGGGGGGAGTGAATACGATTCTTTTACTTCAATGGGAAATACAATGGATGGTGGAATAATAATTGGTGGTTATTCTGAGTCTGATGCTTCAGGAGATAAAACAGAAGATTCAAATGGCAGTATTGATTATTGGATTTTAAAACTTGATAGCGCAGGCAGCATTGAATGGCAAAATACAATTGGTGGTAATTGGGCAGATTGGAATCCCCAAATCTCCCAAACATCAGATGGAGGTTATATTTTGGGAGGCTATTCTGATTCGAATATATCAGGGGATAAAACTGAAGACACAAATGGTTATTATGATTATTGGATCATTAAACTTAATTCAACAGGCAACATTGAATGGCAAAATACTATTGGTGGCAATTACGACGATCAATTAAGAAGTTTTATACAAACTTCTGATGGAGGTTTTTTAGCTGGAGGCAATTCCAACTCAAATATTTCCGGCGATAAGACTGAAGATGCCATAGGATTAAATGATATTTGGATAGTAAAATTAGATTCTATGGGCGAAATTGAATGGCAAAATACAATTGGCGGAGATGATGAAGATTGGGTCGATTCAATAAAACAAACATTAGATGGAGGTTATATTTTAGCTGGGTTTTCATATTCTAATATTTCTGGCGACAAAACCGAAAACTCTCAAGGAAGTAGTGACTGTTGGATTTTAAAGCTTGATTCATTAGGTCAAATACAGTGGCAAAATACAATTGGAGGGAGTAGTGGAGATAGAGCTTCAAGTGTTATCCTTGCCAATGATGGAGGTTATTTAATTGGAGCATCTTCAGATTCAAACATTTCTGGAGATAAAACCGAAGATTCTTTAGGTGGTTCTGATAGTTGGATTATAAAATTAGATGAAAATGGAAATATTCTTTGGCAAAATACTATTGGAGGTGATCAAACTGATGGGCTAACTGCGCTTATTTCCGATTCAAATAATGGTTACCTCATAGGGACATATTCCTATTCAAATATTTCAGGTGATAAATCAGAAAATTCTTTAGGAGAGTCAGACTATTGGATAATAAAAATAAATAATTTAGGTATTATAGAATGGCAAAACACCATTGGAGGAAACAATCCTGATGTTATAATGTCACTAAGCCAAGCAACCAATGGAAGTTTTTTCCTTGGAGGGCGTTCTGCATCAAATATCTCAGGAGATAAAACAGAAAATTCTCGGGGTGGCAATGATTTCTGGATATTAAAACATGCAGAAACATTAGGCCTCGAAGAAAACCCATTTTCAGAAGCAATAACCCTCTACCCCAACCCCGCAAAAAACACATTGCAACTAAACACCCAAGACAAAACCATTGACCAAGTAAACATTTACACAATGACGGGCAGCAAAGTTTTGCAAGTGGATGTTAGCACTGTTTCCCCAACCTTAGATGTTTCTAGCTTGGCTTCGGGTGTTTATTATGTGCAGCTTTATTCTGGGAAAAATGTGGCTTTGAAAAAGTTTATTAAGGAATAATTTTTTGAATCAAAATCGAAAATGAAATCAAAGCTGAAAGGCTTTGGAAAATTTGAAAAAATAAAAACCATTCATTATGAAAAGAAATTTAATTGCAAGTTTAGTTTTAACATTTATTACAGTTTCACTTTATGCTCAGGACCCGAATATCCTTTGGCAGCGGACTATTGGGGGGAGTGATTGGGACCAACCATCTTTTATTTCCAAAACTAATGATGGGGGATTTGTGGTTGGTGGTTTTTCAGAATCTAACATTTCGGGAGAGAAAACCGAAAACTCAAGAGGTGGATATGACTATTGGGTGGTGAAATTTGATAACTCAGGCAATATTCAATGGCAAAAAACCTTAGGGGGCGATCAGGACGATTATTTAAGAAAAATTATCCAAATATCCGATGATGGCTACATTGTATTGGGATATTCCAGTTCCGGGATATCTGGTGATAAAACTGAAAATTCACAGGGAGGCACAGATTACTGGATACTAAAATTGGATGTGTCCGGAAATATAATGTGGCAAAAAACAATAGGAAGTGATGACAATGATACTGTTGCTGACGTTGAACAAGCGGCCGACGGAGGTTTTTTAATTGGCGGCACAGCTTCTTCAGGTGTATCTGGGGATAAAACAGTTGTTGGCGACGTATGGATATTAAAATTGGATGTAAATGGGAATATTCAATGGCAGAAGGGTTACGATTTTTTTGCCAATTCAAATCTAAGCAATGCTCGGTTAACCGATGACGGTGGTTTTATAATAGCTGGCTCGGGTACGGGCGGTATTTTTAGTGATTATGTTGTCTCAAAATTGAATATGAATGGAAACTCCGTGTGGGAAAAAATTTACGGAGGGGACGGAGAAGATTATTTAACAAATTTGATACTTACAGATGACGGTGGATATATGGTCATTGGGCAATCAAATTCTGATGCTTCTGGAGATAAGACGGAAGATTCACAAGGGTATCAGGATTATTGGGTATTAAAATTAGATTCAGCAGGCAATATTGTCTGGCAAAATACCATAGGGGGAGACTCTGGAGATATTCCTCTTACGGTTATAGAATCTTCTGATGGAGGATATTTTATTAGCGGTAGCTCTCTTTCAAATATTTCCGGCGATAAAACAGATAATACTTTTGAAGATTCCCAGAGCTTTTGGATAATGAAGCTTAATTCTGTGGGCATAATTGAATGGCAAAATGATATAGATGGCTCATTGGGGGAAAGACTGCCAAAAGCAATTCAGAATGACGATGGCAGCTTTATGATTTGTGGCCAATCCAGTTCCAATATTTCAGGCGATAAAACAGAAAACAGCAGAGGGGAAGCCGATTTCTGGATAATAAAACACGCTGCAACTTTAGGGTTGGAAGATAATTCATTCCTAAAAGCAATAAGCCTCTACCCCAATCCTACAAAAAACACATTACAACTAAACACCCAAGACAAAACCATAAACCAAATAAACATCTACACAATGACGGGCAGCAAAGTTTTGCAATTGGATGTTGAAACCGTTTCCCCAACCGTGGATGTTTCCAGCCTAGCTTCGGGGGTTTATTATATACAAGTGTATTCAGGAAAAGATGTCGCGTTGAAAAAGTTTTTAAAGGAATAAGCTTTTGAAATCGAAAACGAATTATTATATTTTTAGTCTTTTATCTTAAGTCTTTCAGCTCAGCGGTCTTACATCTTTTCAGCGAAGCGGTCTTACGTCTTTTTTTAAATCCATATCTTTAAAAATTATTACCGCAATTATGGAGCGAAACAAATTAATTTCAAAAAAGAAACCCGCATATCCCGTTTCGGATGCGCTTTTAAAATACTTAACCCGCCACGGAAGAACCATTAAAATTCCTATCTACTACGACGATTTGTTGCGTTTTCACGGCTCGGTGGCCGTATTCGATAAAAACGGAAAAGACACCCTTTGGGTAAGTGTTTATTATTCTGAATTTGAAACCGAAGAAATCAACCAAAGCCTAAAAAAAGTATATTCCATCTTGCATTCCGATGGTAGCGATACTATTTTTCCCTACTTAAATATAGACAGTATAGATTTTTGCACTTTCGGAAATTCAAAACCTTTTCGTATAAAAGTTCGAAATATCCTAAACGACAATTACCTCTATTTGTATATTAAAAAAGCCGATGCTTCCCGTATTTACGGCTTGGAACTGGAAGATTTGCTTTCGCCAAATCACATAAACTTTTTAGTGCGAAAAAACACTTTAATTGAAGAACATATTTCGGGTATTCCCGGCGATGATTTTATAGAAAACCATTTAGAAAATTGCACCCATCGCGATAAAATGGAAATTGCTAAAGAGTTCGTGAAATTTAACGAACGTTGCTTTGTGCGATTATTGGGCGATATGCGTTCGTATAATTACGTAATGGTTTTAACCCACGATTTTGACCGTATTCAGTACCGAATTCGCGCCATAGATTTTGACCAACAGAGTTATGAAGGAAATTCAAAAGTTTACAAACCACAATTTTTGAAGGAAAACAACAAGCTGGTGGCAATGACCACCGAACTTTTACAACAAGCATCCATAGACCAATACATTAATGAAGAAAGATCGCTGTTGGCTAAGCGCGCCACCAGTATGAAAAAACGCTTAAAAGGGCTTATGGCCTGTATGAAGAAAGATAAGATTGCACCACCCGAAAAAATGAAACAATTAAAAATGGAGCTCTTTGAGTTAACTGGCGATATAAAATTTAAAAAAGCACAAAATATGGGCGAGGTATTACAAAGTGCGCTAGATTTTGTTATTCGGAATTATAAAAGTGAAAACCCATATATACTCTCATAGTTTTATATTTTTACACTTTTCTTACTCCCCAAAACTTGATTGTCGTAATAGGTTCTATAGTTATTTATTTATTATTCTTTATACAATTGTGCAATTGCTAACTTTAACGCCTTATTTAAAATTTTAAAAAACCGTATCCATGAAAATTAAAAAAGTGTTGGTTGCTAATCGTGGCGAAATAGCCATTCGAGTTTTACGCGCTTGTTCAGAAATAAATTTAAAAACAGTTGCCGTTTACACTTACGAAGACCGCTATTCGCAACATCGTTACAAAGCTGACGAATCTTACCAAATTGGCGAAAACGACCAACCTTTAAAACCGTATTTAGACGGTAATGCCATAATTGCATTGGCAAAATCTAAAGGCGTAGATGCCATTCATCCCGGATACGGATTTTTATCCGAAAACTCTGAATTTGTCCGAAATTGCGCAAAAAACGGACTGGTATTTATAGGGCCAGACCCGAAGGTTATGGACGCTTTGGGCGATAAAATTACCGCCAAAAAAATTGCCGAAAAATGCAATGTTCCCATTATAAAAAGCAATACAAAAAAACTTACTTCACTTAAAGTTGCACTTTCTGAAGCAGCTACCATTGGCTACCCATTAATGTTGAAAGCGGCTTCCGGTGGTGGTGGACGCGGCATGCGTATTGTTAGAAATAACGACGATCTAAAAAATAATTTTGAATCTGCCCGAAGCGAATCGCTTAACGCATTTGGAGACGACACAATGTTTCTCGAAAAATATGTGGAAGATCCCAAGCATTTAGAAGTGCAAATTGTGGCAGATAACCACGGTACCATTCGCCATTTGTTTGAACGCGATTGCTCTGTACAAAGAAGGCACCAAAAAGTTATTGAAGTTGCACCTTCGTATAACGTTTCAAAAAAAGTAAAAGATGCTCTTTATAAATACGCTTTAAAAATTGCAGAAGAGGTAAAATACAACAATGTAGGTACCGTAGAATTTTTGGTAGATAAAGACGATAATGTGTTCTTTATCGAGGTAAATCCGCGCATTCAAGTAGAACACACAGTTACCGAAATGGTAACGGGAATAGACCTTATAAAAACGCAAATTTTTATTGCCGGCGGGTATAAACTTTCAGACAAACAAATTAAAATTTACGATCAGGAATCGCTTGCAACCTATGGTTTCGCCATGCAATGCCGATTAACTACCGAAGATCCCGAAAACAATTTTACCCCAGATTACGGAACCATTACAACCTACAGAAGTGCTGGCGGAATGGGAATTCGGCTAGATGCCGGAAGTATTTACCAATCGTACAGCGTTAGTCCGTTTTTTGATTCTATGCTCGTTAAAGTTTCGGCGCACGGCAGAACGTTAGACGGCGCGGTACGAAAAATGTCGCGTGCTCTACGCGAATTTCGTATTCGCGGAGTAAAAACAAACATTCACTTTCTTCAAAATGTAATACATAGTGAAACGTTTAAGGACGGAAAAGCGACCGTTAATTTTATTGCCAATACTCCTTCACTTTTCGATATAAAATTACCACAGGATCGCACTTCAAAAATTGTAAATTATTTAGGTGAAGTAATAGTAAATGGTAATCCGGACGTAAAAACTTTTGATAAAAACAGAATTTTTAGAACACCAAAAATTCCAAAGTTTGAAGCCGAGAAAGAATTTCCGAAAGGCACAAAAGATCTGCTCACCGAACTGGGACCAGAGAAATTCTGCCTTTGGTTAAAGGAAGATAAAAAAATTCATTATACAGATACAACCATCCGCGATGCGCATCAATCCCTGCTCGCAACTCGTATGCGCAGTTACGATATGTTGCAAGTTGCAGAAAGTTTTGCTAAAAACCATCCCAACACTTTTAGTATTGAAATGTGGGGCGGCGCTACTTTTGATGTCTGCCTTCGGTTTTTAAATGAAAGTCCGTGGACACGATTACGCGAGCTTCGCAAATTGATGCCGAATATACTTTTCCAAATGTTACTTCGTGGTTCAAATGGCGTGGGTTATAAAGCCTATCCCGATAATTTAATCGAAAAATTTATTGAAACCTCCTGGGAAAACGGAATAGACATTTTCAGAATTTTCGACTCGTTAAACTGGGTAAAAGCCATGGAGCCGAGCATAAATTACGTTCGCAATAAAACGGGCGGCATTGCGCAAGCCGCCATTAGTTATACCGGCGATATTCTCGATCCGAAAGAAACAAAATACACTTTAAAATACTATACCCAACTCGCCAAAGATCTGGAAAATGCAGGCGCGCATATGATTGCCATTAAAGATATGGCGGGTCTTTTAAAACCGTATGCCGCGGCAGAACTTGTTGCAGCGTTAAAAAACACGGTAAAAATTCCGTTGCATTTGCATACGCACGATACTTCCTCCATTCAATCTGCCACCTATTTAAAAGCCATTGAAGCGGGGGTAGATGTAGTAGATGTGGCCTTGGGCGGGCTTTCGGGACTTACCTCCCAACCCAACTTTAATTCAATAGTTGAAATGATGCGCAACCAACCGCGCGAAAATAAATTCGATATTAATAAATTGAACGAATTTTCAAATTATTGGGAAGATGTTCGTGAAAAATATTATCCGTTTGAATCCGGCTTAAAAGCGGGAACTGCTGAGGTTTACCAACATGAAATTCCCGGGGGGCAGTATTCAAATTTACGTCCACAATCCGAAGCCCTCGGTTTGGGTGATCGCTTTCACGAAGTAAAAAAAATGTACGCGCAGGTAAACGAAATGTTCGGAAATCTGGTAAAAGTTACGCCAAGCTCAAAAGTAGTGGGCGATATGGCTATTTTTATGGTAACCAATAACCTTACGCCCGAAGATGTAATGCAGCGCGGCGAAGCCATTTCGTTTCCAGAATCTGTAATTAATTTCTTTAAAGGCGATTTAGGACAACCTTTGGGTGGCTTTCCAAAAGAACTTCAAAAAATAATTCTGAAGAACAACACTTCCTATACCGATAGGCCCAATGCCCATTTGGAGCCGATAGATTTTGATTCAGAATTTAAAGTATTCAGAAAAAAGTTTCAGCAAGGATTTACCCGACCCATAGAATTTGAAGATTTTCTATCGTATAGTTTATATCCCCGTGTTTTTGAAGATGCCCACGAAAAATATAAAAAATACGGCAATGTGGCCATTTTAGCTACTGAAAATTTCTTTTATGGAATGAAGCTTCAGGAGGAAGCTATTATAGAATTGGAACCCGGAAAATCTATTATTGTAAAATTGCTTTCTGTAGGAATTCCCAATGAAGATGGAGTTCGTATTGTATTCTTTTCAGTAAATGGTGAAAACCGTTTTATAGAAATTAAAGACAAATCTATTAAAGTGGAAAAAGAAGTTCACGTAAAAGTAGATCCGCAAGACAGCAATCAATACGGTGCTCCACTACAAGGAAGTTTGTATAAAATTTTGGTGAAAAAAGGGCAGGAAATAAAAAAGAACGATCACCTTTTTATTATTGAAGCCATGAAAATGGAAAGCACAATTACGGCGAACAAAGCTGGAAAAGTAAAATCAATTTCTTTAAAACCGGGAACGATGGTAATGAAGGATGATTTGATTGTGACTTTGGAGTAAGAGGGAAATCGAAATCGAAACTGAAATCGAAATCGACTCATCACCTTTTAGCTCCAAATTCATAACTCTGCATTCATTATTCTGTATTCATAATTCTTTTTTTTATTAGTCATATGTCTTTTGTCTTTCAGCACAGCGGTCTTGAGTCATTTTTCAAAAGAAAAATTAATTGTCACCCCTTGCTTTTCAAATAAATAACACTACATTTGCACCCCTCTTAGACAAAATACGTTTTGTTCTAGGGTGAGAAAACAATGATTTATTAACAATTGACAAAGACTAAATGGATACATTAAGTTACAAAACAGTATCTGCCAATAAGGCAACCGTTGTAAAGGAATGGTTACTGGTAGATGCGGACGGGCAAGCATTGGGTCGTCTTGCAAGCGAAGTTGCTAAATTACTTCGCGGTAAGCACAAACCAAGTTTCACCCCACACGTAGATTGCGGTGACAACGTAATTATTATTAACGCTGGTAAAATTAACCTTACTGGTAACAAATGGGCCGATAAAACCTACATTCGCCACACAGGTTATCCTGGTGGGCAGCGAAGTCTTACCGCTACAGAAATGTACAAAAAAGACCCTGCAAGGCTTGTTGAAAAAGCAGTAAAAGGAATGCTTCCTAAAAACAAACTGGGCGCAGATATCTTCAGAAACTTAAAAGTTTATGCAGATGCAAACCACGGACAAGAGGCACAAAAACCTAGAGCTATTAACTTTAACGACAACAAGTAATGGAGACAATTCACAAAATAGGAAGAAGAAAAACCGCTGTTGCACGTGTTTACCTTAAAGAAGGTAAAGGAAACATTAGCATCAACAAGCGTGAGTTGGAAAACTATTTTCCAACTGGAACACTTCAATATAAAGTAAAACAACCTTTAGTACTTACAGATAACGAAACTACTTTCGACATTAGTGTAAATGTATTTGGCGGTGGAATTACAGGCCAAGCAGAAGCAATTCGTCTTGCTATTTCTCGCGCTATGTGCACACTTAACGACGAAAATCGCGGCATCTTAAAACCAGAAGGTTTACTTACAAGAGATCCAAGAATGGTAGAGCGTAAGAAATTCGGACAGAAGAAAGCTCGTAAGAAATTCCAGTTCTCTAAACGTTAATATTTTAAATTACTTGTCGTACCGCACTAATTGCGGTACGACATTTTATAAGTTCATATTCATTATTAATTAAAAAAGCTGTTATCCGTCTTTGGCGGAGTTAGTTTAGCATCTAAACCAAATTCAATTTTAGAAGCGGTTGCTATCCTTTCACAGAACGTAAACTAAAACAAAAATGGCAAAAAAAGTAGAAGTAAAAGACTTACTTGAAGCTGGTGTGCACTTTGGCCACCTAACCCGCAAATGGAACCCAAACATGGCACCGTATATTTATATGGAGCGCAACGGGATCCACATCATCAATCTTTACAAAACTGCTGCAAAAATAGACGAGGCAAGTGAAGCCCTTAAAAAAATTGCAGCCAGTGGACGCAAAATTCTTTTTGTAGCCACCAAAAAACAAGCAAAGGACATTGTTGCTGAAAAAGCAAAAACCGCTAACATGCCGTACATCACCGAAAGATGGCCAGGTGGTATGTTAACCAACTTTGTAACTATCCGTAAAGCCGTTAAGAAAATGGCTTCTATTGATAGAATGAAGCAAGACGGAACCTTTAACACCCTTTCTAAAAAAGAACGTTTGGCCGTAGATCGTCTTCGCGCAAAATTAGAGAAAAACTTAGGTTCTATTTCAGATATGAGCCGTCTTCCAGCTGCGCTATTTGTTGTAGATACAACCCGTGAGCACATTGCAGTTGCCGAAGCCTTAAAGCTAAAAATTCCAATCTTTGCTATGGTAGATACGAACAGTGACCCTCGCGTTATTGACTACGTAATTCCATCTAACGACGATGCTTCAAAATCTATTGAAAGCATTATGAGCATTGTTTCTGAAGCAGTAATCGAAGGACTTTCCGAAAGAAAATCTGGAAAAGAAGACGACGACGATGAAGCGGGAATGGCCAAAAAAGCAAAAGCACCTAAAAAGGACAAAGAAGCTAAGCCAGTAAAAAAAGCTAAAGCCGAAGTTCCTTCAACAGACGAAGAAGACGTTGAAGCAATGAAAGAAGCAAAGCAGCCTGTACGTCAAAAATCTAAGAAGCAGGTTTTAAACGAAGAAGAATAATTCGTTTAAAGACGCACCACAATGCGCCTTGACCGCCCTCAATATCAATAATCATAAAAAGTAAAGACGCAATGCATCGCGTCTCAACATAAAAATCTTATAAAAATGGCAAAAATAACAGCCGCAGAAGTAAATAAGCTAAGACAAGCTACCGGAGCTGGAATGATGGACTGTAAAAAGGCATTAGTTGAAGCAGAAGGAAATATGGAAGAAGCGATTTCAATCCTTAGAAAAAAAGGACAAAAAGTTGCAGAAAAAAGAGCAGACCGCGAATCTAGTGAAGGTGTTGCTACTGTAAAAGTAAATTCAGACAATACAAAAGGCGTGGCAATATCGTTAAATTGCGAAACCGACTTTGTTGCCAAAAACGATTCTTTCGTTGAAATGGCAAACAAAATGGCCGAAATCGCATTAGGCACCTCTTCAAAAGACGAGCTATTAGCTTCAGATTTTGACGGAATGACCATTGCTGAAAAATTAACCGAGCAAACTGGTGTTATTGGCGAGAAAATAGAAATTGGTGGTTACGAAATACTGGAAGCTCCATTTGTAGGTTCTTATGTACACGTAAATAAAATTGCTGCGTTAACTGGCCTTTCAAAAGCAGTTGATAACGCAGAGGAGTTAGCAAAGGACGTATCAATGCAGGTTGCTTCTATGGGAGCCACTACACTATCTTATAAAGATTTTGATCCAGAATTTGTTGCTTCTGAAACTGAAGCTCGAATCGCCGTTATTGAAAAAGATAACATCGAGTTAGGTCGTTTGGGCAAAACGCTTAAAAACGTTCCTAAGTACATTTCTAGAGCACAATTAACTCCTGAAGTTTTAGCACAAGCTGAAGAAGACGCAAAAGCCGATTTAAAAGCGGAAGGCAAGCCAGAGCAAATCTGGGACAAGATTCTTCCAGGTAAAATTGAGCGTTTCATTAGTGATAACACTACACTTGACCACGAAAAAGCATTACTTGACCAAAACTTTATTAAAGACGACAAAAAAAGCGTTGCAGATTACGTAAAATCGTATGGTGATGTTGAAGTAGTTGGTTTTAAAAGAGTTTCTTTAGCATAAGCTTTTAAACACATTTAATAAAAACCAAAAGAGGCTGATTAATTTCAGCCTCTTTTTTTGTGAAATGTCTGTTCGATTGCAGTCGAGAACTCATCTATTCTTTTACAAACTTTTTAATAATTGTAATGCCGTTTTCATCTTCTATATTTAGAAAGTAGATGCCGCTTGTTAAGCTTGAAACATCTATGGAGGTTTTATTTGCAACTTCTAAAGTTTGGGTGCTTAATAGTTTGCCCTCTATATTAAAGATTTTTACTTTTAGGTTTCCTGCTGTGTTCTGTGCAGTAATAAAGAGTTCGTTTTTTGCGGGGTTGGGGTGGATGGAATATGTAGAAGAGTTATTCTCAGAGACTCCTAAAATACAATCTTCGGAATAAACAAAATTTGCTGCCAAATACCAGCCATTGTATGGGGGTTCGTTATTGTTTGCGGCTAATTCATCATCTACTTTTACACAGTCAAGCTCTGTAAGTTGGCAGGGCTCTCCCTCAAACTCGCAGGGGAGCGTAATATTGAGTATGCCATTGTTTCCGTTTTTTGCATCAAGGGATTCCAAAAAGATTAAATTTTCACCATATAAAATTTCTAAATTGGTATTATTGGTTAAATCTAAAGAACTAACCGGCATATTAAACCCTGCCGAATCACTACTACAATAGAGTTCCTTTAACTGGAGATTATTGCTAACATCCAAAACCAATAGGTAGTTTCCGGTGACATCTAAAATTTCCAGTGCTGCAAAGTCTTCAATGCCTGTTATGTCATCTATACCTTTATGATTAAGATTAAGTGATATGACTGTTTCTACATCACTTGTAAGCACCTGGCCGTTAACGATGCCATCACTGTCGATACCAAGGTCAATAAGGGCCTGTTCAAAAACAGGATCTGGAATTTGGGTTATTTGTGCAAAAGCGTTTGTGCTAAGGGCCAGGATGAATATGGTTATAAAGGTTTTCACTGCTTTATGAATTTTTTGGTAGTGGTGTTGCCGTTTTCATCTTCTATGTTTAGAAAGTAGATGCCGCTTGTTAAGCTTGAAACATCTATGGAGGTTTTATTTGCAACTTCTAAAGTTTGGGTGCTTAATAGTTTGCCTTCAATGTTGAAGATTTTTAGGGTTAGGGTTCCTGATGTGTATTTTGAAGTTAAGAACAATTCGTTTTTAGCGGGGTTTGGAAGGATTGCGAATTGAGAACTGTAAAAATCTTGACTAGATAAAATGTGATCGCCGTAAATGGCTTGGTCGTTAGAAGAGTTTGTTATTGTCAGTATTTTTTCGTCATTTCCATCTATT
Source organism: Aequorivita flava (assembly GCF_038742595.1). Classification (NCBI taxonomy): domain Bacteria; kingdom Pseudomonadati; phylum Bacteroidota; class Flavobacteriia; order Flavobacteriales; family Flavobacteriaceae; genus Aequorivita; species Aequorivita flava. The sequence continues at coordinate 100,602 of NZ_JBANCF010000002.1, forward strand.
TCAATAAAATAATTAAAATCATCATTTAGATGAGCCTCAAAAAAATTATCTAAATATAAAATTTCAAAATCTGTATTCGCTTGAATTTGACAATCGTCAAAAGTCGAGCCTGCATTAAAAAGGTTAAACTGATCTAAACCAGTGAAGTTGACATCTGCAGATAAAACATCACAAACCATCGTTTCCATTTGATCTGGTTCAAAGAAATTTAAAGAAACAAAATTAACTTCATCATTAGATGGGGGTATATAATTATTACCTCCAATAGAAAGATTATGTAGATTCCAGATATTGTCAAAAAGCTTTATATCTTGAGCAAAACTTGACTGAAAAAAAGGTATTGTGAGAAATAAAATTATATGTTTCATGATTGTGGGTCTTTACTATTGTTTTGCCAAAGTTTTTGATTGTTGAATCTGTCCGTTACAGACCAATGCTACTGAATATAGCCCCATGGGATAAGAGGAAATGTCCAAAGTTTGGATCTGGGATGTTCGTTACTTGTGCAAAAGCGGTTGTGCTAAGGGCCCATATGAGTATGGTTATAAGAGTTTTCATTGTTTAATAAACTTTTTGGTGGTGGTGTTGCCGTTTTCTTCTTCAATATTTAGAAAATAGATGCCGCTGACAAGTTGGGAGACATCTATTGCTTTTTGGTCTGGAAGCGTTATGTTTTGGGTGCTTACTAGTTTGCCTTCTATGTTGAAGATTTTGATTTTTAGATTTTCTGTGGTGTTTTGTGCTGTAATAAAGAGTTCGTTTTGGGCGGGGTTGGGGTGGATGGAGAATTTGGAAATCTCAAAATTATTCATCGATAATAACTGATTACTATATATTGCTTCATCGCCACTTGAGGAAGTTATAACCAAAGTTTTACTGTTGCTCTCGTCAATAATATTATAATTGAAGGGATCGTCAACATTACCAACAAAAAAAGTGTCAAGATAAATACCCTGGAAAAGGGTGTTTTCTTGTGCAAATGGTCCAAAACAACCACCAAGAGTCATGCTCCAACCATTAACTAAAAATTCAGAATTAGTATAAATTACTGTGCCTTCTAATGCATCACATACATAAGTGCTAATAAAAAAATTATTTTGAATAAAGGTGATAGTAATAAAAGGCACATCATCATTTGAGGGTGGAAAATTATCTTGTCCGTCAATTATTACGTTTTGAAGATACCAGTCATTTTCAAAAAGTTGTGGGTCTTGGGCAAAAGCGTTTGTGCTAAGGGCCAGGATGAATATGGTTATAAAGGTTTTCATTGCTTTATGAAAATTCAATGACTGTAAGTGAAGCCTTGTGGCGTGTGGGCGTGTGTTTTCATACTTTGGTCGATTAAAGTTAGTTGAATTCCTAAAATTATCCTAAAATTATTACATATAAAACAGGATTTTCCCTGTTTATTACACAGGGTTTTCCTGTACTGTTGCATTATTTTTCCTACAAAAAAGAAAACCTTTGGAAGAAGTATCTACCAAAGGTTTTAATGTGTTTTAAAATAAAAAGGTCTCGACTCTAGGTTACCCTGAGCGAAGTGGAAGGACTCGACCGGACATTTTTTTCAGAAATTTATTCCTTCACGATTTTTCTAACCGTTTTTTTCCCTTCGGAAGAAATAATGGCTAGGTACATGCCCGTTTTTAGGGATGCTATGTTTAGCTCGGCATTTTTAGCTAAAGGAGCGGTTTCCACTACTTTTTTTCCCAAGAGGTCATAAAGAATAATACTTTCAATTTGTGAATTGGCTTTAATATATAATTGGTTGGCTGTAGGGTTTGGGTATATTGAAATATTTGAACGATCCAACTCTTCAATACCCAAATTTGTATTCACTCCAAAAATAGTTTCATAGGTGTTTCCTCCAAATTCAGCAGTAATGGTATAGACACCATCTGGCCAGCTGCCATCTACCGGGTATTCCCATTGGGCATAGGCACCTGTGTAAAAAGGCCAAGGCGATGTAAATACATAATCATAAAGTACTGAATTATCCGGTCTTTTTACTATAATATGGGTATCGCTATCTGTTTGTAGGTCTCGGTAAAAAATTCGAAAATAAACCGTTTCTCCAGGTTCAAAATTAAGTTCTTCATAGGTATTCTCTACCACGCCACATTCATCATCAAAGTTGGTGGAATTATGGGTGGAAAGTTTATTAATTTCGGGAACGTAATAGTCTGGCTGATCTACAAACCAACTCTCGGCATTCATACTGTTACAGGGGCCTTCATAAGGGTCTATTAAGTTATTGTTTGCATCATAAATTTCAAAATGCAAATGTGGAATGGTACTGCTGCCGGAGCTACCCGCAGCGCCCAAATATTCACCTTCTGCAACGGTGTCGCCAATATTTTTTGACGTAATAGCACCGTCCTTAAAATGCCAATACCAGGCTTGCGAACCATCGGAATGTTCTATAATGATGCCATTCCAGTTAGGGTTGCCGTTGTTTACACAGTTCAAGTCAAAATGGCCATCACGTTTGTCAATAATGGTTCCTGGGGCGGCGGCAACTATTTCCATAATTTCTTCTTGCATCCGCTTCCAGGGGTAGGGCCAAAGTACATAGTCTGTACCTTCATGATTACCGTTTCCCCAATCATACGTACGATCGCCACATTCATAATCCAATAGGTTTCCATTTGGGGTCAAATTGTGATCTACTTGGTTATTGATTATGTAATAACCATAATCATCAAAACCAGCTTTGGGTCTAATGGGCAGTATAAATAAAGGATGTCCACCCCGATGTTGAAATGCATTTGGGTTTTTCTGGAGTATTGCTTGCCTATTTAAGGCAATTTGTTGTCGTACTACTTGTCTTTGTGAATCGGTGATACATTCGGTCTTTTCAATATTGGCAGGATGAAATGAAGGATTTAATGGAGGTAATAGCTTTTCTGAATTTTGGGAAATCATCAATGTAGAAATTCCAAAAAAAATGTAAAATAATTTTGTCTTCATAGTGTGAAACTTAAAGGATTAAACAGTCAATTATTTATATATCGAGACCAAGCGGAAAATGTCATCACAAAACGCAAAAAGACTTTTGATTTAACGATTTATTCATTGGTGTAACTACTTTCTTCAAATCTTTCCACCGCATCAATAATTTTCTTTATTTTTGCGCTGTAAAAATTCACTATGCACTACAAGAGAATACTTCTAAAACTTTCCGGGGAAGCCTTGATGGGCGAACAGCAATACGGCATTGACCCTGTTCGTCTTAAAGAATACGCACAAGAAATAAAACAAATTACTGAAATAGGTGTAGAAGTAGCCATCGTTATTGGCGGTGGAAATATTTTTAGAGGTTTGGCTGGAGCCAGCAGCGGGATGGACCGCGTACAAGGCGACCACATGGGGATGCTTGCAACTGTAATAAACGGACTCGCACTGCAGAGTGCTCTAGAAAACGAAGGTGTGGCAACTAGGTTGCAAAGCGCCATTAACATTAATGAGGTAGCCGAACCATTTATTCGCAGAAAGGCAATTCGGCATTTGGAAAAAGGTCGTGTAGTTATTTTTGGCGGTGGAACAGGAAATCCTTATTTTACAACAGATTCCGCGGCCGTTTTAAGAGCTATTGAAATAAGTGCCGATGTTATTTTAAAAGGTACCCGCGTAGATGGAATTTACACTAGCGATCCCGAAAAAGACAAGCTGGCAACAAAATTTGATTTTATCAGTTTTGAAGATGTATTACAAAAAGGCCTAAAAGTAATGGATACCACTGCTTTTACCCTGAGTCAGGAAAATGAATTGCCAATAATTGTATTCGATATGAATACCAAAGGAAATTTGCTAAAAGTTGTTTCCGGCGAAAAGATTGGGACTAAAGTAAATTTGTAGCTCCTTAGTGCCGCCCAAAAGGGAAAGAAATAAAAAATATTGAACTTTGAATTTTAAATCTTTAATTTTGGATCAATTCAATTTTCATCAACAATAACATTAATAATTAACTATCGCGGTTATCGAGCGAAGTCGAGATATGGAAGACGAAATAGATTTTATAATAGACGGAACGCGCGAAGCTATGAATGGCGCGCTAAAACATTTAGAAAAAGAATTGGCTAATATTCGTGCCGGAAAAGCTTCTCCTTCTATGGTAGGCAGCGTTATGGTAGATTATTACGGCAGTCCAACTCCGTTGAGCCAAGTAGCTAACGTTAGTACTCCAGATGGGATGACCATTAGTATACAGCCGTGGGAAAAAAGCATGATTTCGGCAATTGAACGTGGTATTCACTTGGCTAACATTGGCTTTAACCCGATGAATAATGGCGAAAGCGTAATTATAAGTGTTCCTCCCTTAACCGAGGAACGCAGAAGAGATTTAGCAAAACAAGCCAAAGCAGCTGCCGAGGAAGCCAAAATTGGTGTACGCAACGACCGAAAAAATGCGAATAACGATTTAAAAGGTTTAGACATTTCCGAAGATTTAAAAAAGGGACTTGAAGAAGACATTCAAGAAATGACCGATACCCACATCAAGAAAATTGATGAAATGTTTGCGGCCAAAGAAAAAGAAATAATGACCGTGTAGTACACGTGCGACGTTAAACTAAATACAATAAAGCGGCTTAATAGCCGCTTTATTTTTACATTTAACCCGCTTAATACTAAAACTGCAAATGCAAAAAATCTTTTTTCTTATCTTCTTTGGTATTGCTTTTTACGCCACTGCTCAAGTGCCGGCAATACAAACAGGAAAGGATTCTATTGCAAGTATTCAAGATAAAAAAGAACATCCGCTTTCCTCAGGTTACTATCCCATTGGTTTTTTCGACATAGATTTAAAAACACTTATAAAACTGAATAATTACGAAGGTTTCCGACTTGGAATTGGCGGATTAACAAACGACAAACTTTTTGAAAACTATAAATTTGGTGGGTATTACGCCTATGGATTTAAAGACAAAACTTCAAAATATAGTTTGGGTGCCAGTGCCCGTATTAATAAAGAAAGAAAAGCGTGGGTTAGTATTTATTACGCAGATGATGTAAAGGAAATTGGCGCTTTCGATTATTTAACCGATGCGCGCGTCTATTCTATATTTGAACCGCGACTTGTTAATATCACTCAATTTTACAAATACAGAAAATGGTTCGCGAATATTGCCAGCGAGCTTTCTCCAAAATTTTTGGGCGAATTTAGGGTAGCGCACAGTAACGTAACCAATATTGAAAACTATTATTTTATAAACAACAACATTCCCCTATCAAATTATCGCCTGGCAGAAGCGACGGTATCTGTTAGAATAAGCCCGAAGACCAATTTTTTTACAAATGAAGATGGCACTAAAGAATATTTTGATGGCTTTCCAAAAATTAGTGCACAAATTACAAAGGGATTTAAAGGAGTGTTTGACAGCGATTTCAACTATACCAAATTTGGGCTGAAGTTAGATTATTATATTAAACGTACAGATCTATCCTCTACAAACGTTCTTTTAGAAGGGTCATTAGCAACGGGCGACGTTCCGCTTACTCATTTGTTTCACTCCTACCCAAATCAGCCTACCAAAGATGAAGTATTGCAGCGCTTTTCGGTGGCGGGGGTCCAGAGTTTTGAAACTATGTACTTTGGCGAATTTTTTTCAGATAAATTAACAACGCTGCAAGTAAAACACAGTTTACGTAGGTTTAAGCTCACCGAAAAATGGAAACCGGAATTGGTATTAATTACCCGACATGCACTGGGCGATATGAAAAATACCGAAAACCATTTTGGCATTCCATTTAACACCTTAGACAAACTGTATAACGAAACTGGGTTTGAAATAAATAAGATTCTTTTCGGCTTTGGGTTAAGTGCAGCGTACCGTTACGGGTACTACAACCTTCCAAAATTCTCAGATAACATTTCGTTTAAATTTACTTTCTATTTGCAGATTTAAAACTGTTATCGGCTATTTGTTTAGAGTACACGGGCGGGATGCCCGCACCAGTGATTTAATGTATAATCTTCATTTTTCAGGTTGAAGTATTTTTACAAAATGGTATTCAAAATCCTTCAACATTCCAAAATACCCCTCAAAATTAATCTCCCACTTATAGCAAATAGTTACCTTTGCTAATTCTTTAAAAAATTGCTTTGAACAAACTTTTTAGCATCGGATTTTGGAGCTGGGTGGCCCGTTTTATATTGCGGAACCGCACCTGGATTTTAATAGTTATTGCAGCCATAACTGTGCTGCTTGCACTGCAATGGAAGAATATGCGCTTCACCTACACCGAAGCCAATTTGTTGCCAGACGACCATCCGGTTAATCTTGAGTACGAACAGTTTCTTTCGCACTTTGGTGAAGAAGGCAACTTAATTGTTATGGGCGTAAAAGACTCAAGTATTTTCACGCCCGAAAAATTTAAAGCCTGGAATCAACTTACCCAAGATATTGGTAAATTTAATGAAGTAGAACTAACCCTTTCCGTTGGTAACCTTCAAAAACTGGTAAAAAAATCTGATACTACAGGGTTTGAACTGGTGCCTTTTATAAAAGATTCGGTTTTTACAAACACCAATCTTGCCACTTACAAAGACGAACTTTTTAATAAACTGCCATTTTACGATGGTCTTATTTACAGTCCCGATAAGCAAAGTATCCGCTCTGCTATCTATCTTAAAAAAGATATTGTAAATACACCCGCGCGAAAAGATTTTGTAATCAAAGATCTAATTCCGCTAATAAACAAATTTGAAGCAGAGACGGGTATAGATGTGCACACCTCGGGAATGCCGTACATTCGCACCCTCAATTCACAAAATATTATTGATGAAATTGGGTTGTTTATCGGGGCGGCACTTTTTGTTACTTCGCTTATATTTTTCTTCTTTTTCCGTTCTTGGCGCGCCACATTTATTTCTATGTGTACCGTTATTATCGGAGTAATGTGGGCCTTCGGCTTTTTGGGGTTAATGCATTATGAAATTACTGTACTTACGGCTTTAATACCGCCCTTAATAATTGTTATAGGTATTCCCAACTGTATTTTTCTCATTAATAAATATCAACAGGAAATAAAACTACACGGAAACCAAGCCAAATCGTTACAACGGGTAATTGCAAAGGTTGGTAATGCAACCTTGATGACCAATTTAACAACCGCTTCGGGGTTTGCCACCTTTATTTTAGTAAAGAGCGAGCTGTTGAGCGAGTTTGGTATTGTAGCGTCTATTAATATTGTTGCCATATTTTTATTGAGCTTGCTCATCATTCCTATCACCTACAGTTATATGGCGGTGCCAAAATACAAGCACTTAAAACATTTAAACAAAACGTGGATAAACTCATTTGTTCTCTGGATTGAACGTATGGTAAAAGAGCGCCGAATAACCATTTACATTCTGGCGGTTTTATTATTATGCACCAGTATAATTGGCATTTACAATATTAAAATTTCGGGAAGCTTAATAGAAGACATGCCCAAAAATACCGGCTTTTTTGACGACATTCGTTTTTTTGAAAAGGAATATGAAGGCATAATGCCTTTAGAAATAATGGTAGATACAAAAAAGAAAAAAGGTGTGATGAGCCTTTCTACCCTAAAACGAATTGACGAACTGCAAGACCATATTAAAGAAATTCCGGAATTTGCAATACCACTATCCGTAGTAGAATTAGTTAAGTACTCTAAACAGGCGTATTACAACGGAAATCCAGAATATTATCAGTTGCCAAACAGCCAGGAAAGAACCTTTATTCTCTCCTACGCAAAAAGCAGTAACACCAACACCAATTTACTGAATAGTTACGTGGACAGTACAGGGCAATTTGCCCGTATTACCACCTTTATGAAAGATACAGATCCAGATAGGTTCAATAGGATAGAAGAGGATCTCAATGCCGAAATAGCAAAGGTATTTCCCGAAGAACGCTACAATGTTTCGGTAACAGGAAAAGCGCTAGTATTTCAAAAAGGAACCCATTATTTGGTGAACAACTTAATACTATCGCTCTCGCTCGCCATTTTCTTGATCGCACTATTTATGGCGTGGATGTTCCGAAGTTTCAAAATGATTTTAATTTCCTTAATACCAAACTTATTGCCTTTAATTATTACTGCGGGCGTTATGGGCTTTGTGGGAGTACCTATAAAGCCATCCACAATTTTGGTGTTTAGTATTGCCTTCGGAATTTCGGTGGACGATACCATTCACTTCCTCGCAAAATACAGGCAGGAATTAATAGTAAATAATTGGAAAATAAAGAAATCCGTTTTTGCTGCATTGCGCGAAACAACGGTTAGTATGTTCTATACATCAATCGTGCTGTTTTTCGGGTTTTCGGTGTTTACCATTTCAAGCTTTGGAGGCACAGTAGCATTGGGCGCCTTAGTGTCTATAACCCTGCTTTTTGCCATGTTGTCTAATTTAATTTTGTTGCCAACGCTCCTACTTTCATTAGAAAGAAGCATTGCCAATAAACAAACAATGAAAAAACCTGCATTAGAAATTTTAACCGATGATAAAGAAGATGTTTAATGCCCCATTGAACAATCAGAATTAAAAAAATTATATTTGCTTCCCTTAAATTAATACTATGCAAAACAAAACAATAGCAGAATTATTGAAAAGTGAACCGAGCCATCACGAAGTTACGGTTCGCGGTTGGGTACGTTCTTTCCGAAGTAACCGTTTTATTGCTTTAAATGATGGATCTACCATACATACGCTTCAATGCGTTGTTAATTTTGAAAATACCGAAGAAGAAATTCTTAAAAAAGTAACGATTGGCGCCGCTATTGAAGTCCATGGCTTGCTAGTAGAAAGCCAAGGGCAAGGACAAAATGTAGAAATTCAAGTTTCAAAATTAACCGTTTTAGGCGAAGCCAATCCCGAAGATGTAAAGCGTACAATTCTTTCGCCAAAACGACATTCGCTCGAAACCTTACGCGAGCAAGCACATTTAAGAATTAGAACAAATACCTTTGGCGCCGTAATGCGCACGCGTTCCAAATTGGCGTTTGCCGTTCATGAATATTTTCAGAAAAACGGGTTTAACTATATGCACTCGCCCATAATTACCGGTAGCGATGCCGAAGGCGCTGGCGAAATGTTTCGCGTTACAAATTTAGATGCCAAAAATCCACCTTTGGATGAAAACGGAAATGTAGATTTCAAAAATGATTTTTTCGAAAAAGAAACCAATCTTACCGTTAGTGGCCAATTAGAAGCCGAAACATATGCAATGGCACTGGGAAAAGTATATACCTTTGGCCCGACATTTAGAGCAGAAAATTCCAATACCAGTCGCCATCTGGCCGAATTTTGGATGATAGAGCCCGAAGTTGCCTTTAACGATTTGGCCGCCAATATGGATTTGGCAGAAGATTTCATAAAATACGTTGTAAAATACGCTTTAGACAATTGTGCCGACGATCTGGAATTTCTAGAAAATCGTTTATTGGAGGAAGAAAAGAGTAAGCCTCAAGATGAACGAAGTGACATGAAGCTTCGCGAAAAACTTCGTTTTATTTTAGACAATAATTTTAAAAGAGTAAGTTATACCGAAGCCATTGATATTTTAAAACGATCAAAACCAAATCAAAAGAAAAAATTTAAATATCTTATTGAAGAGTGGGGCGCCGATCTACAAAGTGAGCACGAACGATTTTTAGTTGAAAAACACTTTAAAAGCCCGGTAATTCTTTTTGATTACCCGGCAACGATAAAAGCATTTTATATGCGGCTTAACGACGACGGAAAAACGGTACGCGCCATGGATGTACTTTTCCCAGGAATTGGCGAGATTGTTGGTGGTTCGCAACGAGAAGAACGTTACGACGTTTTAAAACAAAAAATGGAAGCTATGGATATTAGCACCGAGGAACTAAATTGGTATTTAGACCTTCGTAAATTCGGAACGGCTGTTCACAGTGGTTTCGGACTCGGTTTTGAACGTTTAGTCCAGTTTACTACGGGAATGGGTAACATTCGCGATGTAATCCCCTACCCGAGAACTCCGGGCAACGCAGAATTCTAATTATAAAAGCATAAGATTGTATTAAAACTGGCTACTTCCCTATTTTAGTAGCTGGTTTTTTTTAACTTTATGATATCGTAAAATAAGTCATGTTAAAACAACAATTAAGCTTTAAACTATCCCAGAAATTATCGCCTCAACAAATACAGTTGATGAAGATGATTCAACTGCCTACGCAAGCTTTCGAGCAACGAATATTTCAGGAATTAGAGGAAAATCCAGCCCTAGAGAGCGGTAAAGAAGATAGCGACACCTTAGAAGACGAATTTACAAACGACGAATTTAACGACGATTACGATGAAGGAAACGAAGTAATTGAAACCGATATAAACGTTGACGATTATTTAAGCGATGACGAAGTACCTAGCTATAAACTATCGGCCAACAATTACAGTGCAGACGATGAGGAGCGGCAAATGCCCTATGCAGCAGGCACATCGTTTACGCAATATTTAATGCAGCAACTTAACACCTATCGTTTAAACGATGAAGAAAAGGATATTGCATATTTTTTGGTAGGCAGCGTTGATGAAAGTGGTTACATACGGCGCGAACTTCAGGATATTGTAGACGATTTGGCTTTTACACAGAATGTTTACACCACAGAAGAAAAAGTTGAAAAAGTACTTAATATAGTACAAGAGTTGGATCCAGCTGGAGTGGCGGCACGAAATCTTCAAGAGTGCTTATTGCTTCAATTGGAGCGTAAAGAAACAAAGTTATCTGTAGCATTGGCTATTGATATTATAGATGATTCCTTTGACCTTTTTACGAAGAAACACTACAAAAAATTAATTCAAAAATTAGATATAACTGAAGACCAACTTCGGGAAGCAATTCACGAAATTGAAGGTTTAAACCCAAAACCCGGTGGAAATTATTCCGGAAATAATAGAATCGTAGAACACGTAGTTCCCGATTTTGCCATACGCATTGTAGATGGGGAGTTAGAACTCACCTTAAATGGAAGAAATGCCCCTGAGCTTCACGTAAGCCACGATTACACCAATATGCTTAAAGGCTATAAAGAGTCTAAAGAAAAATCTAAGGCACAGAAAGACGCCGTAATGTTCATTAAACAAAAACTAGATGCTGCCAAGTGGTTTATCGATGCCATTAAGCAAAGGCAGCAAACACTTTTTATAACCATGAACGCTATTATGCACCATCAAAAAGAATATTTTTTAAGCGGTGATGAACGTAAGCTTAAGCCTATGATTTTAAAAGATATTGCAGACAAGATTAATATGGATGTATCTACTGTATCGCGTGTTGCAAATAGCAAATACGTAGATACTCCTTACGGCACAAAATTGATTAAGGAATATTTTAGCGAGTCGATGAAAAACGATCAAGGGGAGGATGTTTCTACAAGGGAAATTAAGAAAATCCTTGAAATAACTATTTCGGAAGAAAACAAAAGAAAGCCATATACCGATGATAAACTCGCAAAAATTTTATTGGAAAAAGGATATCCCATTGCAAGACGAACCATAGCCAAATACCGCGAACAATTGGATTTACCAGTGGCGCGATTAAGAAAGGAAATTTAATGAAGTTTTTTCTAAAAACCGCTTCGTATATTTTTCATCCTTTATTGATGCCGCTTCTTGGCACCATTCTTTATTTTGTTGTTACCCCAAGATATTTAGACCCTGTAATAATGCGCGCCAATCTTTTTGGCATTGCTATTATCACACTATTAATACCCATTGTTGTATTCTTTTTGCTAAAAAATCTGGGGGTTGTAGAAACTATTTATTTAAAAGATGTACGGGAACGTAAGTTTCCGTTAATGATTCAGTGCATTTTACTGTTGCTAATAATTAAAATGATTTTTGATCCCTATGAAGATCCCGAATTGTATTATTTTTTTGTGGGGCTATTATTTTCGGCTTTTAGTGCCCTGATCATGGTTCTATTCAAAATAAAGATTAGTTTACACCAGATGGGCGTTGCTGGCATTTTAATGTTTCTGGTGGGACTGAGCGCTCACTTTAAAATAAATTTATTGGTCACCATTAGTTTCTTTTTGTTCGTAAATGGCTGGGTGGCGTCTTCGCGTCTAAATAGCGATGCACACACGTATTCTGAACTTGGCTTCGGTTTAGTTTTGGGAGCATTACCGCAATTAATTCTTTTCAGTTTTTGGTTATAGGATGTAAAACATTAACCCTACTTTTAATGTTCTAAAATCTACAATTTCCCCATTTACAGTTTCTGCATCTTTAAAAAAAGGATTAATACTATACGACGCGAAAAAGTTAAATGTATTGTAACCTAAACTAATAGTAGCCGCCAACCTTACTGGATCAAACTCTGGAATTTTAGTTTGGGTTACCGTATTTCCCGGTTGTTTAAAAGTGGCTTTATACCAATAGGCATATCCTACTCTGAAACCTACATAAACCCTCCAAAAGTTATAGCTAGCTGGAGTAGATGTTCGCCATCTAATTTCTATGGGAGCTTCAATGACCGCTGTATTAAAACGGTTTCGGGTATAATCTACTTGCTCGTTTAAAACTCTAAAGATAGTTTCTTCGCTACTCGTTTCCCCAATAAAAAGATTTTGTCCAAATTGGTCTAAAGCCAAACCGCCACCTATGGCAATAGCCAAATTTCGACGTTTATTAATTGGCATATCTCTTAAAAACCCAAATTGAATCCCACCTGAAAGCCCTCGGATATTTCCTCCACTCGGCAAGCTCATAGGTAAGTTATAAGTTACCCCAATGTAAAATTGATCTTCGCGGTACAACGAATCTACATTAGCCAGAACAATGGTGTCCTGGGCCATAGTTTGAATTGAAACTAATACCAGAAACGAAGTTAGAAGGGTTTTAATAGCATTTGGCATAACCCAAAGATACTTGTATTTTCAAGAATATACGACACAAAAAAATGCCTTAGACCGATTAACGCGGCGCAAGGCATTTTTAAAATTAATATCAATGAATTTAGTTGCTTAATTCATTACCGGGAGTGGTAATATATATTAGTTTTAGCATATTTAATTCACGTAATTCCTGCTTTATATCTGTAACCATACCTGTATTGGTTTGCTCATCTACTTTTAAAGCTACCATTACCTTATCCTGAAGTTCAGGAAGTAACTTTTGGCGCATTTCGGTTAGAGCAAATTTAATATTGGTAATATCGGTGTATTTATCACCTATCTGAATTTTAGCTTCCGTACCAAACTTGTCTTGGTAGCGTGAACTTGGTTTTCCAGCATAAATATAAACGGAACGGTCCTTTTTCAATTTTTCAACTTGATCTGCTTTTGGCAACTTGTTCTGAACAAGTAGATTATCATCTCGCAATACTGTTACTACCATAAAAAAGAATAATAACATAAAGACGATATCGGGCAGAGAAGCGGTACTTACTGGCGGTAATTCGTTACTTTTTTTCTTTCTAAACTTTGACATAGTTGTATTATTATTGTCCAGATTTTTTAGGTTCTGCCTCCGATAATTTCATAGGAAATAGCTTTTGCACAGTTTCCAATTTTTCTTGGAGTGCTTCTTGAGCCGCCTCACCTTTTATCTTTCCTTCATCAAGTTCTTTGGTCATTTCGGTAAACTTCCATCCATAAAGTCTTTGAGACTCTCTATCTCTTAAAAAATTGTATGCTGCCACCAATTCATTTTGAACGGCAATGTACATTTTATAAGAGGTAAGCCTGTCATTCTGAACAGAAATTACGGCTTTATCTGGATTATCCGAAGACTCCGGATTTTTTTGTCCTTTGCAATAGTTGCAATATTCTGGGCTACCAGAAGGGGCTCCACCATTATCGAGAAAAGCTATTGCTGCTTGGCGTAAATCTTTGAGCTCCATTAGTTTCTCTTCAACTAATAGTTGGTCGTTTCTATTTACATTAACAATAAATAAGTTCTTCTCTTTAATTTTAGGCGGGTCAACAATTTCTTCAATGGGCGGTAACTGCCTCGCTATACCGCTGTCCTTCTCAATAGTAGTAGTTACTAAGAAAAAGATAAGCAGTAGGAAAGCGATGTCTGCCATCGATCCTGCATTTACTTCAGGTGTTGCTCTTCTTGCCATTATTTTGTTACTTTTTTAATTCCGCCGAAAACCATGGATCCTACAGCGATTATAGCTAAGATATAAAAAGCATATAATCCTGTACCCACCCATTTAGAACCGCTTTCGGAAAGCATTCCGCCGTCTTGAGTAGGCAATTGATTGCTATCTGCAAGTACATATGAAATAACTACAATTAGCAAAAATGCTCCTACAGACATAAGTGTATTCTTAATGTTGCCTGCAAAAATTCCTTTTATTACAAAGAGCAGAACAAAAGCAACTGTAATAGCAAATGTAATATAAGCAACATACAAGAAGCCATCTACTCCTTCGCCAGATTCAACGATAGCAGTATCACCTTTTGCGATGATCATTGCAAGAAAAATAATTCCTGCAACGCTTAAAAGCAATGCTACAATTTTTAAAATTTTATGTAATGCCATCTTGTGGTTTGTTTAGATTTTATTTTTGGTTTTGTAATCGAATAACATATCGATTAAAGTAATAGAAGCATCTTCCATGCTGTTTACAATACTATCAATCTTAGCGATAATATAGTTGTAGAAAACTTGAAGGATAATAGCCACGATTAGACCGAATACAGTTGTTAAAAGTGCAACTTTAATACCTCCAGCAACTAACGATGGGTTCATATCTCCAGCAGCTTGAATTTTATCGAATGCATCAATCATACCAATTACAGTACCCATGAAACCAAGCATCGGCGCAATTGCAATAAATAATGATATCCAAGAAACATTCTTTTCAAGTTGTCCCATTTGCACACCACCGTAGGCAACTACAGCTTTTTCAGCAATATCGATTCCTTCGTGAGCTCTATCTAAACCTTGGTAATAGATTGAAGCAACTGGCCCTTTTGTATTTCTGCACACTTCTTTAGCAGCTTCAATTCCACCGCTGTTAAGAGCATCTTCTACTTCTTGAGCTAATTTTTGGGTGTTGGTAGTTGAAAGATTAAGGTAGATAATTCTTTCAATAGCAATTGCCAATCCTAGAATTAAACACAATAGTACAATCCCCATAAAAGCAGGACCACCTTCCACGAAGCGCTCTTTAAGCTCTTGGTGAAAACCTTTGTCTGCTGCAGCTGGAGCTGTTTCATCTTGAATAAAAGAAACTGTGGCTGCTGTAACCAAAGCTTGTGAACTAGTTGGCATTGTCTGCGCTGTTGAAGCGTTCGCGTTTAATGTGCCTACAAATACCATTGCGGCAACCGCCATAATAGAAAATAATTTTTTCATTGCTATCGACTTAAAGTTTGTTTTTAGTTAAGGGTTTAAAGATATAAAATAATTTAGTTAATCTGCAAGAATATTAATCTACACTCAAAAATGAGTTTTATAATACACTGTATGTTTGTTGCAGAGAGGAAGGGATTCGAACCCTCGATACGCTTGTGGCGTATACACACTTTCCAGGCGTGCGCCTTCGACCACTCGGCCACCTCTCTAAATTTATTTACCACCTTTCGTTTTAAGGGGGCGGTAAAAGAGTATTTCAAAGCAATTCAGAGAAAATGTTACTCTTGCGTAACTCAAGCTAAGCATTTACCTGAAACGAGTGCCAAATATCAAAAAAAAAACAACGCTACAAAATAATTTTGGCGGTTTATTTAGTGCATTTCTCCCCGTAGTGAAGTTTCAAATATGGTTTTGAAGCTTTTAGCCGAAATTTTCTGACCCAACAAATACATCAATTTTGCTAAAGCAGCTTCCGTAGTGCAGTCCTTTCCACTTATAACCCCTATTTTTTTTAGATCCGTGCTGGTTTCATATAGTCCCATATTTACACTTCCGCCAGAGCATTGGGTAATATTTACTACAGGAATTCCTTTATTAATCACTTTTTTAAGTGAATTTATAAACCATTTGGCATTGGTAACGTTGCCTGTTCCATAAGTTTCAATCACCAACCCTTTTAATTCTGGATAGTCAAATAGATATTTAATAGTGGCCTCGTCAATGCCAGGAAACATTTTTACCAAAAGAATATTGCTCTCTAATATTTTATGAACTTTTAGCTTTTTTCGTCGGTTCGGTCTGTAAAGCGCTTCATTATTCACTACTAAATGAACGCCGCTTTGTACTAAATCTGGATAATTAAGCGATGCGAAAGCTTCAAAATGTTCCGCGTTAATTTTAGTGGTCCGGTTGGCGCGGTATAATTTATATTCAAAATACAAACAAACCTCAGCAATTTTTGAAACACCCTTTTCCTGTAATGAAGCAATCTGAATAGAGGTAATTAAATTTTCCTTTGCATCTGTACGCAGATCTCCAATTGGCAATTGCGAGCCAGTAAACACAACCGGCTTGCTCAAATTTTCCAACATAAAACTCAGGGCAGATGCCGTGTAGCTCATCGTATCGCTACCGTGAAGCACCACAAAGCCATCCATCTTTTCGTAATTTTCTTCAATTAGAGTTGCAATATCCACCCAATATTTGGGGCTCATATTAGAACTATCAATTGGTTCTGGAAATGAGGTGGTTGTAATGTTACAATCTAAAAGTTTTAATTCGGGAATATGATTGAGCAATTCATCAAAATTGAAATTACGCAATGCGCCGGTTTCAAAATCTTTAATCATCCCGATTGTTCCGCCGGTATATATAAGGAGTATGTTTGGTTGCGTTTTCATATTGGCATGCATAGTATATTAATAGAATTTCAAGTGCTAAAACCCCAAATCGTAAAGTTCAGCATTTTTGGAATGTGGCACCTTTTCTTTAGTATTTAAATTTTAAACACCGCTTTGGAGTTCTGAGTCGTAATCTGCGCTATTTCTTCTTCAGAAACTCCATAAATCTCCGAAAGCTTTTTACAGACAAACGCTAAATAGCTACTCTCGTTGCGCTTACCGCGAAAGGGCGCCGGAGCAAGATAGGGCGAATCGGTTTCCAAAACGATATGTTTTAAAGGAATTTCATTTAAAAATTTATCAATCTTTCCGTTTTTGAAAGTAACCACGCCACCAATGCCCAATTTCATATTATAGGAAATAGCCTTTTCGGCCTGCTCAAAAGTTCCGGTGAAACAGTGGAATATTCCAAAGAGATCATCACTTTTTTCGGTTTCCAAAACTTCAAAAATTTCATCAAACGCATCACGACAATGGATAACGATAGGCAATTTGTATTTTTTCGCCAATTGAATTTGCCATTTAAACGCTTGCTTTTGAAATTCCAACGTAGAAGTGTCCCAATAAAGATCAATGCCAATTTCGCCAACGGCGTAAAAATTTCGTTTTTTAAACTGCTCTTCAACGTGTGCCAATTCCTCTTTAAAATTTTCCTTTACCGAAGTAGGATGCAATCCCATCATTAAAAAAACTCGGTCGGGATATTCTTTCTCAAGAGCATACATAGCTTCCGTATAACCAGAATCTATAGCGGGAATAAAAAACCGTTTTATTCCGGCATCAAAAGCGCGTTGCATCATTTTAGGCCGGTCGCTGGCAAACGCATCACTGTACAAATGGGTGTGTGTATCTGTTAACATATGTGCAAAGCTACATATTTTTGTTTGCTATCTTTACACAAAAAAAATTGATGCAATTACGCAAATTTATTGAAACCAAAGGGTTTTATCGCGTTCCTTTAAAAAAGCTTGCCACGGGACATTATTTATTTTCTGCAAAAATTAACGGAGTATTGGGCCATTTTATTTTAGATACCGGCGCAAGCACCAGTTGTGTGGGTATAAACAACGCTGCGCATTTTTTACTTATAAGCGAGGACAGCCTTATAAAAGCCGCTGGCGCCGGCGCTACAAACATGGAAACTATGTTTTCGCGTGGCAACTCCTTCACTATTAAAAAATGGCATGTTAATAAGATGGATTTCGTTCTATTTGACCTTTCCCATGTAAATGAAGCTCTATTGCAAGCAAATGAAAATGCAATTCACGGGATCATTGGCGCAGATTTTTTAAAAGAGCACCGTGCTGTTATAGATTATGGCCGAAATTGTTTTTATGTAAAACAGAAGAATTAGTTGTAATGCAAATGTTTGCTATAAATTGAGTACTTTTAACTTCCTCTGAAACAACTCAATTGTGCTGAAAAAAATAATCCTCTTGTTCCTCAGTTTCCCGCTGTTTTTAAACCCTGGGTTCGCACAAGATATTTCGCATTATGAAACTGTAGTAAAAACCACAAAAAGCCATACACAAAAATTAACTGCGTTAGACAGCCTATTAAAGCGTACATTTTCTACTAATACAGAAGCTTTTATAAATTACAGTCGCCAATATATAGAGTTAGCCTTAGCGATGGATAAGGTTGAGCTGGCGGCAAAAAAAGCAATGAACTTACAGTATCCGCTAACCAATTTTGCTAACGATCCGTTAAATGCCATCACTGTTATAAACAGTGTTTTAGCTCGTAAATACAAAATAAAAGACAGCCTTTTATTGGGTGGATTATATCTAAAACGCGGAAGTGCCAACACAAAACTAAACCTTAAAGAAGCAGTTAACGATTATAATCTGGCGCTCGAAAATTTTTCTTCAACTAATTATTTAAATATTGCAGACACCTATTTATTTAGGGGTCAAGCCTATTCACAAATGGGAAAATTTGTACTTGCGAGTGCAGATTTTACCAAAGCATATACCATGTACGAAGAAAAAAAAGAATACAAATATATGGTATATGCCCAGCAAGGCATTATTAATATGTTTAGTATGAACGGTTTTTACGAAAAGGCCAAAGCAGAACGCAATGCCCTTATTGAAAAAATGATACGTTTAAACCTAAATGAATTTCTAGCCAACGAACATTACAACCAAGCTTTGGACTATAAAGAAATGGGCCAAAGCAGTCTGGAATATAAAACACTGCTTTTGGCCGAAGCAAAATTTGATCATAAAAATTCAAACAAAGCTACATATATAGGTATAATTTCAAGAATCATTGAATATTATTGCGACCAAAATCTATTGTACCATGCCCAAGAATACTATAAAAAGCTGGAAGCCTTAGATTTTAATGTTTCAGGAAATTCGGTTGCTGAACTTAACTATTTAAGCGGCAAAGCAAAATACCTTCAAACTATAGGAGAATACGAAGAAGCCTTGGCCCTAACAAAAAGAAAACTGAAGGTTGCCGAAAAGCTCGGAATTGAAGATGAAATTATGCTAACCCATTCCCTTCTATCTGAAATCTACCAAGACACGGGCGACTATAAAAATAGCCTTGAACATCTTAAAACAACCAAAGCCTTAAAAGATTCTATCTACAACCGAACCACCGCAAACGCACTCGCGTATTACCAAACACTTTACGAAACCGAAAAGAAAGAAAAAAAACTTGTAGCAAAATCTACAGATATAAAACTGCTCGAAAAAGACAACGAAAGTTTTAAAAAAGCAATGCTTTTTGGCGGTATTGCCACACTCCTAAGTTTTGGGCTTATATTACTTTATAGAAACCAAAAGTATTTAAAAAACAATAAGATACTTCAAGAAAAATTTAGCCAAGAATTACTTATCTCGCAAGAACGTGAGCGTAGAAGAATTTCAAAAGATCTTCACGATGGTATTGGCCAACAATTATTGGTAATTAAAAATAGGCTCACTTCAAGTGGCGATACAGAAACCAAACAAATGGTAAATAACGCTATTGATGAAGTACGCGCCATATCGCGCGATTTGCATCCCTTTCAACTTCAAGAGTTGGGAATTACCAAAGCTATTGAATACAATATAAATTTTATTGATGAAAATTCAGACTTGTTTATTTCTGCCGAAATAGATAACATAGACAACCTATTTAATAAAGAAGACGAAGTAAATCTTTATAGAATAATCCAGGAAAGCTTGAGCAATATTTTAAAGCATTCAAAAGCCGAAGCAGGCAAGGTTTCAGTAAAAAAATTCACAAACACTATTATAATTTCTATACGTGATAACGGAGTTGGTTTTGATTTTGCCGAAAAACATCAAGACGATAAATCTATTGGGTTAAAAACGCTATTTGAGCGCACCAAGTTTTTAAACGGACAGATGAAAGTAACAACCAAAAAAGACTCCGGCACCGTACTAGAATTTCAATTTCCATTATGAGCAACACAAAACCATCTATTATTATCGCAGACGACCATCCCCTTTTATTAAAAGGATTAAGCGATTTTTTAATTGAAAAAGGATATAACCTTCTAGGAAGCGGTAGCGACGGAAGGGAGGCGTACAACCTTATAACCCAAAAAAATCCGGACATCGCCATTTTAGATATTCAGATGCCATTTATGTCTGGGCTGGAAATTGCCAAGCAATGCAAAGGCGCCCAGATTGAAACTAAAATTGTATTAATTACACTTCATAAAGAAAAGGAGTTATATCAAAAAGCAAAGGAGCTCAATATTTTTGGATATATCTTAAAAGAATTTGCTTTGGAAGAAATAGAAAATTGTATAAAAACCGTAAAAGATGGCGCGCCCTTTTTCAGCGATAGAATAAAGGAACTCATTGGTGTTGTGCCCGTAGAAGTTAGCGAGCTAGACACACTTACACCTTCCGAAAAAAAGATTTTAAAATTAATAGCGCAGGATAAAACAAATAAGGAAATTGCTTCACAACTCTTTATTTCGTACCGAACGGTAGAAAAACACCGAAGTAATATAATTACAAAACTTAAAATTGAACCTAAAACCAATAGCTTGCTTATTTGGGCAAAGGAACATCACGACAAGCTACTTTAGAACCAAATATCCACAAATCAAAAAATTACGTGTTAACACGTATTTTATATTTCTGCTAAATGATGGATATTTACACTATGAAGGATTCAATATATACAGAAAATAGAAGAGGTAACAACCGTACCTTATTCATTGGTAAGAAACCTGCAGTAACAGTGTTAATTGTTTCGATTGTTTTAATTTTATTACTAAACTTAATTAATACAATTCTCTTTAATTGAAAATTGAATACTAGCTAACCAGCAAAAATCCGGCTCTACAGGCCGGATTTTTTTATAGTATTTAATTAAGTTATAATTCCAGCGCGTGTTTAACGTCGTTGTCCATCAATAATTCTTCGGGACTTTCCAGTGCCTCTTTTATCGCTACCAAGAAACCTACAGATTCGCGACCGTCAATAATTCTATGGTCATAAGAAAGTGCAACATACATTACAGGCGCCACTACAATACCCCCATCGCGAACAATTGCGCGCTCAACAATGTTGTGCATTCCTAAAATTGCAGATTGCGGCGGATTAATAATTGGGGTTGAAAGCATGCTTCCAAAAACACCTCCGTTAGAAATGGTAAATGTTCCACCCGTCATTTCATCTACAGTAATCTGTCCATCTCGTGCTCTAATGGCAAGTCTTTTCACTTCGTTTTCAACACCTCTAAAACTTAAATTTTCTGCATTTCTAATTACGGGCACCATCAATCCTTTTGGTCCAGAAACGGCGATAGAAATATCTTTAAAATCGTAGGTAATCATATCATCGCCATCAATCATAGAGTTTACATCTGGATATAGTTCCAGTGCTCGCACCACGGCCAGTGTAAAAAACGACATAAAACCAAGTCCTACTCCGTGCTTTTCTTTAAATTGTTCTTTGTATTGGCTTCGCAATTCAAAGATTGCCGTCATATCTACTTCGTTAAACGTAGTAAGCATGGCAGTTTCATTTTTGGCCGAAACCAAACGTTCTGCAACTTTTCTTCGAAGCATAGAGAGTCTTTTACGCTCGCTGCCACGACTACCTGTTCCGGGGGTTCCCATAGATGGCGCTGCAGCTTTGCTCGCGTCGTCTTTGGTTATACGTCCATCGCGCCCTGAGCCTTTTACATCTTTTGCCGAAATATTCTTTTCGCTGAGAATTTTCTTGGCCGCCGGCGATGGCGTGCCAGAGGCATACGTTTTTTTATCTTGCTCCTGGTTGGGAGTAGAGGGTTTAGACGGTGTTTCTATTTTAGAGTCTGCTTTCTTAGAGGCAGTTTCTTCTTTTTCTTTTGGAGCTTCTGCTTTCTTTTCATCAGTAGCTTCCTTTTTATTGTCACCTGGTTTCTCGGCATCTGTGTCTATCAAGCATACTACTTCGCCAACGGCAACTAAATCTCCCTCTTCGGCCTTTAGCGTAATAATACCACTGGCTTCTGCTGGAAGTTCTAATGTAGCTTTATCGCTATCTACTTCGGCAATTGCCTGATCTTTTTCAACATAATCGCCGTCTTTTACTAGCCAAGATGCTATTTCTACTTCGGTGATAGATTCTCCCGGAGATGGGACTTTCATTTCTAATGCCATATTATTGTTATTTAATATAAACCTAGGTTTACAATTTTCTAATTTAAGTTATTTTGTTTTTCTACTAAAATTTTAGAAAAACTAATCCATATTTTTATCAAAAACGTTTTCAATTACTTTGGCATGACGCGCTTTTGATCTAACCGTACTACCAGCGGCCGGAGCTGCATACATTTTTCTGCTGCAAACTCTAAAGTTTCTGGCTTCTTCAAAATGCATAATAATATGCGAATAGGCGCCCATATTTCTTGGTTCTTCCTGTGCCCAAACTATATCGTCGGCATTTTTGTATTTTTTGAGAATCTTCTTCATGGCATCTATTAGCAACGGAAATAATTGTTCCACACGTACCAAAGCCACGTCATCTCGTTTAAGTTCCTCTCTTTTTTCAAGTAAATCGTAATAAAATTTTCCTGAAACAAAAACCAACGATTTTACCTTTGCCACTTTTGCCTCCGTATCGTCAATTAACAATTGGAAATTACCATTTGCAAATTCTTCCTTAGTTGAAACAACCTTTGGATGGCGCAGCAAACTTTTAGGTGTAAAAACAATTAATGGTTTTCGGTAGTCTGTTTTTAACTGTCTTCTTAAAAGATGAAATAAGTTTGCGGGAGTAGTTACATTGGTTACAAACATATTGTCTGTAGCACATAATTGCAGATAACGTTCCATTCTGGCCGAAGAATGTTCCGCTCCCTGACCTTCATATCCATGTGGTAAAAGCATTACCAATCCGTTTTGCAATTTCCATTTATCCTCTGCTGCCGAAATATATTGGTCTATCATTATCTGGGCACCATTGCTAAAATCGCCAAATTGTGCTTCCCAAATGGTAAGCGAATTTGGACTGGCCATAGCATAGCCATAATCAAAACCAACCACTCCGTATTCTGACAGTAGCGAGTTAAAAATATAAAACTCGCCTTGATCGCCCTGTAAATGATTTAGCAGAACAATTTCTTCTTCACTTTCTTCTACTTTAATAACCGCGTGGCGATGCGAAAAGGTTCCCCGTTCAACATCCTGCCCACTCATACGTACATCGTGCCCTTCGTTGAGTAACGACCCATATGCAAGAAGCTCGCCCATAGCCCAATCTAGCTTATTGTCTTCAAAATACATGGTGCGTCTTGCTTCAACGAGTCTGGTAATTTTTCTGAGAAACTTTTTATCCTCAGGCAATTTTGTTATTGCTTCGGCTATTTTATCCAGCTTTTTTAAGTTGAAAGTAGTATCAACCGGTTGCATCATTTTATCCTCTTCGGCATAATTATAGCCTTCCCATTCGTCTTGCATAAATGGAGTTATAGAAGTTTTATCTTCCTTTCTGGAATCTTCTAGATTTTCTTCTAATTTATCTTTGTATTCTTGCTCCAGCTTGTCTATGTAACCCTCGTCAATTACCCCTTCTTTAATTAATTTTTGGGCATAGATTTTACTTGGGTTATCGTGCTTGGCTATGGCTTTGTAAAGTTTTGGCTGCGTAAATCGCGGTTCGTCTCCCTCATTGTGGCCATATTTTCTATAACCTAACAAGTCGATAAAAACATCGCGACCAAATTCCATTCTAAAATCTAGGGCAAAAATCATTGCATGCACAACAGCCTCTACATCATCGGCATTTACATGAAGAATAGGTGAAAGCGTAACTTTACCCACATCTGTACAGTAAATGGAAGAACGCGCATCTAGGTAATTGGTAGTAAAACCAATTTGATTGTTCACTACTATATGAATGGTTCCTTGGGTTTTATAGCCGTCTAGCTGTGCCATTTGCACAATTTCATATACAATTCCTTGACCGGCAATTGCGGCATCTCCGTGTACGATTATTGGTAAAACCTTATTTGGATTGTCTTTATGATGGTCGTCTTGTTTTGCGCGCGTAATACCTTCAACCACTGCCCCTACTGTTTCCAAGTGTGAAGGGTTTGGAGCAATGTTTAAATTAATTTCTCTTCCAGATTCGGTTTTGCGTTTTGAGGTCCAACCTAAATGATATTTTACATCGCCGTCAAAAATATCCTGTGCATAGTCCTTCCCATCAAATTCGCTAAAGATGTCCTTAGCGCTTTTGCCAAAAATATTAGTCAGGGTACTTAAACGTCCACGGTGAGCCATTCCCATTACAAACTCCTCTACACCTTTTTCGGCGGCACTTTCAATTAAGGTGTCTAATGCTGGAATTAAACTTTCGCCACCTTCTAGTGAAAATCGTTTTTGACCAACGTATTTTGTATGAAGAAAACTCTCAAAAGCTACGGCTTCATTAAGTTTTTTTAGAATGTGCTTTTTATGTTCGTTAGTAAAATTAGGCTGATTATCATGTACATTCAATTTTTGCTGAATCCACTGGATTTCGTTCGGTTTACGAATATACATGTATTCAATTCCGATAGAATCGCAATAAATACTTTCAAGATGTTTTATAATATCTTCGAGTGTAGTATCGCCAATGCCCAATATTTCACCCGCCCTAAATGTTGCTTTTAAATCGTGCTGCGAAAGCCCAAAATTTTCTATAGCTAAAGTAGGTGTATATTTTCTGCGATCTCTAACTGGATTCGTTTTTGTAAAAAGGTGCCCTCGGGTTCTATACCCATCAATTAATTTCACAACCTGAAATTCCTTAATTACATCTGCGCAGATGGCGCCAACATCGTATTCAGGCGTTTCTGCCGGTTCGGTAGTGCCAAAAAATTCGTGTGCACTATTTTCAGAACCGAAATCGAACCCTTGAAAAAATGCTCGCCAACTTGGCTCAACACTGTCTGGGTACTGTAAATATTTTTCGTAGAGTTCTGCGATTTGTGTTGGGTGAATCGCGTTTAAGAAAGAAAATTTATCCATGATAAATGTACAAATGAGTCGTTTTGATAAAACGGTACAAAAATACAACAATTACACAAACTACCCGACTTGATTTTATATATTTATAGCTAGAAAATCTTAAAGTATTCATAATGCGAAAGTCCAAATTGTGGTGTAATGGAAGTTTATGTTTTATAATATTTTTACTTTTTGGAACCTCCTCCATTTTTAGCCAGAACAATAAAAGTGATTTTTGGCAACACGTACGTTTTGGAGGCGGAATTGGGCTTAGTTTCGGCGACGGTTTTTTTAGCGGAACACTTGCTCCGAGTGCTATTTATGAATTTAACGATCAATTTGCTGCCGGCGTGGCGCTAAATGGCACCTATGCCAGTTTAAAAAACAATAACAATGCAACAATTTTAGGAGGAAGCATATTGGCTCTCTATAATGTAATTCCCGAAATTCAACTCTCGGCAGAATTTGAAGAATTAAATGTAAACCGAACCTATAAATATTTGGGCAGCCCAGACGTAACAACCAATTACTGGTATCCCGCCCTATTTCTTGGCGCTGGTTTTAGAAGTAATAACTTTACAATTGGCGTGCGGTACGATGTGCTTTTTGATGCAGATGAAAGCATTTACGCAAGTGCTTTTGCGCCATTTGTACGTGTGTATTTTTAAACCTTCCGTTTCATTAAATCTCTTCCAAATTCGTGAAGTATTTCTTTTTTATCTGCCGAAATATTAATTGTATCTAAAAGCGAATACGCTAATTGACTATATTTTTCTATTTCGGCTTGTGTTGCTTCGGCAGCGCCAGAGGCCAAAAACAGTTCTTTTACGGTATTTATTTTATCAGTTGGATCTTTCGGATTTATGCTGTAAAGATGTTCCAATTCTTCCGATTGCGTTGTAGAACCTTCCCCAACGGCCATTAAATACAAAAATGTTTTTTTATTCGAAATAATATCGCCACCCACCTGTTTTCCGAAGGTTTCTGGATTTCCAAATACATCCAAATAATCGTCCTGCAGTTGAAAAGCTATACCCAAATTTCTACCAAATTCATAAATTTTATCTTTATCGGTTTCCGAAACTTCGGCCACGATAGCACCCATTTTCATCGCCGCCCCCAACAAAACAGCCGTTTTATGGTCTATCATTTTTATATATTCCACCAAGGCTACGTCATCCCGGGTTTCAAAATCCATATCGTGCTGCTGCCCTTCGCAAACCTGCAAGGCAGTTTCGCTAAAGAGTTTTGCCAATTCGTGAAACATTTTAGGTTCGTAGTTTTCAAAAAATCGGTATGCTAAAATTAGCATAGCATCGCCAGAAAGAATGGCGGTGTTCACATCCCATCTTTCGTGTACCGTTTGTTCACCTCTTCGCAATGGAGCATTGTCCATAATATCATCGTGAATTAGCGAAAAATTATGAAACAATTCTACAGCCAACGCAGCGCTTATCGCTTTTTTAAAGTCGGTGCCAAAAAAATCGCACACCATTAATGTTAACGCCGGCCTAATTCGCTTTCCACCCAGCGCAAGTATATAGGCTATAGGGTCGTAAAGTTGGCGTGGCCCCTTTTCGGGAACTGCATTTTTAAGATGGGAATGAAGCGCCGTATTATATTTTTTTAAAATTTCCATGCGTTAAAAATAAATTTTGGCTAAAGTAAAACAAGCTAAGCGAATGCCCACAATTTATGTGGAAAATTAGCAGGCCTGTTAAGTTTCTGTTAATAAAATAAAACTAAGGAAACTATAATTGTTTTTAGAGTTTCCACAACCTACCTTTGCACCCGATTATGAAGAATAAAATTATTGAAAAAGCAACTGAGCTTTTTCTAAAACTTGGTTTTAAAAGTGTTACAATGGACGATATTGCCAACGAAATGGCAATTTCAAAAAAAACCATTTACACGCATTTTAAAAACAAAACAGCTCTTGTAAAGGAATGTACTTGCACTGTCATGCACGGCATTACTGATGGGATAGACGAAATTCGTTCACAAAACCAAAATCCGATTATAGAACTTTTTGAAATAAAGAAGTTTGTAATGTACAAAATTGATAACGACCACTCCTCTCCCCAATTTCAATTACAAAAATATTATCCCGAAATAAGTGGAAACCTTAAGGCAAACCATTTCGAAAAAATGATGGAATACACCCGAAATAATCTTCGCAGAGGTATAGAACAAGGCCTTTATCGAAGCAATATTAATATTGAATTTATAGCGAGATTGTATTTTTTGGGCATTCACGGTATAAAAGATCAAAACCTTTTTCCTCTCGAAAAATTTTCGATCAAATTCGCCAACGAAGAATATCTCGAATATCATTTAAGAGGAATTGTAACATCTGAAGGATTCAACACACTAAATAAATTCATTAAAGCGCATCAAACCAATGACTAAAAAACTTTTATTTTTCAGTTTTGTACTTACTTTTTCTTTAGGCTTTTCGCAGCAAAATAAAGACTACAGTTTTAGTTTACAAGAAGCCATTACCTTTGCGCTAGATAGTAATTACACCTCAATTAATGCACGACGCGATATTGCCAAGGCCATTAAGCAAAAGTGGGAAACCACGGCACAAGGGCTCCCACAAATAGACGGTACTGTTAGCTATCAAAATAATTTAAAACAGCCCGTAACCTTAATTCCCGGCGAGTTTGGCGGCGGCGAACCCGGTACTTTTACGCCGGTAACCTTCGGAACAAAACAAAATGCAAATGCCGTAGCTACCCTAAACCAACTTATTTTTGACGGAAGTTATCTGGTGGGTTTAAAGGCAGCAAAAGCATTTTTGAGATTTTCTGAAAACGCAAACGAAAAAACCCGGCTCGAAGTAAGAAAGGGCGTAATTAACGCCTACGGAAGTGTGCTCTTAGCTCAGGAATTAGTGGCCATTTTCGAAAAAAACAAAACAAATCTTGAAGACAACCTATTTGAAACTAGAAAAATTTTTGAAAATGGTTTAACAGAAGAAGAAAATGTTGAACAGCTCGAAATTACACTACTCGATATTGAAACCCAGCTAAGCAATGCCCGTCGTAGTCAGAAAATTGCAAAGCAAATGTTTAATCTCGCCTTAGGAATTGACGTATTTACCCCGGTAATTTTAACCGACAGTTTGG
The DNA here is from genome assembly GCF_038742595.1 of Aequorivita flava. Lineage (NCBI taxonomy): Bacteria > Pseudomonadati > Bacteroidota > Flavobacteriia > Flavobacteriales > Flavobacteriaceae > Aequorivita > Aequorivita flava. The sequence goes on from NZ_JBANCF010000002.1 coordinate 128,892, forward strand.
ATGAACTTGCAGATAACAACATTAGCCTAACGCTATTAGATGCCTCTTTAAATATTGAAGACAATGTAGATTATAAAATTGCGTATAATCTTACCGAACAGCGCTTTTTTGAAATGCGTCTTGAAAAAAGTAAATATCTGCCCCGACTTTCGGCCTTTGTAAATTATGGTACTTCTGCCAATAGCAACGATTTTAGTTTTTTTAACGGCGACCAAAAATGGTATCAATCTTCGGTTTTGGGAGTAAGTTTAAACATTCCCATTTTTAGTAGCGGGATGCGCAGCGCCAGCACCCAACGCGCCCAAATTGCTTTAGAGCAAGCAAAAACCGATTTTGAACAGAGCAAACAACAAATAAAATTAGATCTTACCTCAGCCAGAAGCAATTATCAATTCGCGATTGAAAATTATAAAAACTCCAAGAAAAATCTCGCCTTGGCAGAGCGTATTGAAAACAAAAACCAAATTAAATTTACAGAAGGATTAGGTGCCAGTTTCGATTTGCGCCAAGCTCAGACACAGTTATACACGGCCCAACAGCAATATTTTCAATCTATGTTTCAAGTGATAAACGAAAAAGCAAATCTTGAAACTGTTTTAAATATTCCGCAGCTTCGTATAGATTCAGAAACTATTAAAAAACAGTACTAAAACTTTTAAAATTCAACTTAAAGCGAAAATTCAAACTAATGAAAAAAGCACTTCTATCACTACTAATAATCGCCATCTTTGCTTCTTGCGGCAATGACAAGAAATCGGTAGATGCCGTGATTGACTCTGGCAATCTTTCGGCCGTAAAGGCCAAAAGAACCGAACTGAATAAGCAGCAACGCGAACTAAAAAGTGAAATTGACAAGCTGAATGAATATATAGAAACACACGAAAAGAAAGAGCGTCCTGCACTAATAACTGCCGAGGTTATAAAAGATACTATTTTTAAACACTACGTAGAAGTACAAGGAAACGTAGCTACAGACCAAAATGTAGTGCTAAATGCCGAATATTCTGGAGTGCTCACAAACATATATGTGAAGGAAGGCCAAAATGTAACAAAAGGGCAGCGTCTTGCCAAAATTGATGACGGAGGGCTTTCAAGTCAAGTGGCACAACAAGAAGCACAATTGGCCTTGGCAAAAACCACTTTTGAACGCCAACAGCGACTTTGGGAACAGAAAATAGGTTCCGAAATTCAATTTCTACAAGCAAAAACCAATTATGAAGCTGCAAAAAATGTAACCAACCAATTGCGTTCTCAGTTGGGAAAAACAATAATTACAGCGCCATTTAGCGGCATTGTAGATGAAATTATTTCAGATCAGGGTCAAGTAGTAATTCCCGGTCAAAGTCCCATTATTCGCTTGGTGAATTTGAACAATATGTATGTAAAGGCCGCCATTCCGGAAACCTATTTAAAAAACATAAAAAAAGGAACGCAGGTAAAAGTAAAATTAGCTTCAATAAATGCCGAGTTTGAAGGCACCGTTAGCCAAGTGAGCAACTACATTAATCCCAACAACAGAAGTTTTGAAATTCAGGTTGAAATCCCGAATAAAGACGGGTTAGTAAAACCAAACCTTATTGCAGTAGTAAAAGTGAATGATTACAGCGCAGAAAACGCCATAACCGTTCCAGAGAATATTTTGCAGGAAAATGCGGCTGGCGAAACCATAGCATTTTTATACCAACCTATAAATGATACTGTGGGGGTTGCAAAACGTGTATTGCTAGAAACCGGACTTTCTTATGAAAACCACACAGAGGTAAAATCGGGACTTAAAAAAGGCGATACCATTATTAAAGAAGGCGCAAAAACCCTTCGCGATGGCCAGAAAGTAACCATTAAAAACTAAGAAACCTTTGCACCATGAGCAAAAACCCGTATAAAGAATTTAGTATATCGTCTTGGGCCATCGACAATAAAATGACCGTTTATGTAGTAATGGCCATTGTTTTATTTCTGGGTGCCATTGCCTATTACACCATGCCGCGCGAGGCTTTTCCAGAAATTATCGAAACCAAAATTTACGTTTCTTCTGTAAACCCCGGAAACTCCGCAGAAGATGTTGAAAAATTTATCACCGAGCCTTTAGAAGAAGAATTTAAAGACGTAGGCGGTGTAAAGGAAATTACCTCAACTACCCTTCAGGATTATTCTATTATTATTGTTGAATTTGAAGAGTCTGTAGATATTCCAGTAGCAAAACAATTGGTTAAAGACAAGGTAGATCTTGTAAAAGCCGAAACTACTTGGCCTACCCTAACCAATGGCGGAAAGGTAGAACCCAACGTTTTCGACTTAAATTTTTCGGAAGAAATGCCTATCTTAAATATTAACCTTACAGGCGATTATCCTGTACAACAGTTAAAAGACTACGCCGAATATCTTCAAGATAAAATTGAATTACTCCCCCAAATAAAAGAGGCCACCATTCGCGGTGCCGAAGAAAAAGAAGTTGAAGTTGCCGTAGATATTTATAAAATGACGGCTTCGCAAGTTAGTTTCGACAATATTATAAATGCAATAAAGGGAGAGAACAGCACCATTTCTGGCGGAAATATTATCACCAATGGCGTTCAGAAAAACATTCGTATTACCGGCGAAATTAAAAATCCGAAAGAGCTCGAGGATGTGGTGGTTAAAAAAGATGACGGAATTATTTTCCTAAAAGATATAGCCGATATAAAATTTCAAGAAAAAGACCCTACTACCTATGCACGCGAGTACGGGGAACCTGTAGTAATGCTCGATGTAAAAAAACGGGCGGGAAAAAACATGATCGAGGCTGTAGAACAAATTAAAAAAATTGTAGCCGAAGAACAGGAAAATTACTTGCCAAAAAGCCTCGACATTACGCTAACCAACGATCAATCTATTAAAACCGAAAACCAAGTAAACGATTTGGTTAACAACATTATATTCGGAGTAATTTTAGTAGTGTTGGTGCTAATGTTTTTCCTGGGCTTTAGAAATGCATTATTTGTAGGTTTCGCCATTCCGCTATCCATGTTGATGTCGCTGGTTATTCTTTCGGCTTTGGGCTTTACGCTAAATACAATGGTTCTCTTTGGGCTCGTTATGGGGCTGGGAATGCTTGTGGATAACGGAATTGTAGTAGTAGAAAACGTTTATACATTAATGAGTGAAGGCCTATCGCCACGAAAAGCTGCCAAACAAGGAATGGGCGAAATTGCTTGGCCCATTATTGCTTCAACCGCAACTACCTTGGCCGCATTTTTCCCACTTGGTCTTTGGCCAGGCACCATCGGGAAATTTATGATATACTTTCCCATTACCCTCTCGGTAGTGCTTTCGTCTTCGCTTTTTGTGGCACTGATCATTAACTCTATGCTTACTTCGGTTTTTATGAAAACTGAAGAAGAACCTATGACAAAAAAGAAACTTATCCGTTGGAGTTTAATACTGCTAGGGGTTGGTATATTGCTTGTAATTGCTGGTTTTGCAATAGATGTTGCTGCATTCCGCGGTTTTGGAAATTTAGCAATACTCACCGCCATAATGCTCTGGGTTTATAAATATTTTTTAGTTGGAGCCGTAGATTATTTTCAATACAAAGCACTGAAAAAACTAGAGAATTTCTATGAAAAAATTCTAAAATACGCCTTGCGCGGAAAAAAAGCCTATGTGTTTTTCTTCGGCACGGTTATTTTGTTATTTATGTCTTTTATTTTGGTGTATTTAGTTCAACCCAAAGTACTTTTCTTCCCCGAAAACGAACCCAACCAGATTATTACCTATATAGAATATCCACAGGGTACCGATATTGAAAAAACCAACGAGCTCACCAAACGCGTTGAACAACGCGTTTTTGACGCCATTGCCAAATATGAAGACGATGGCTATAATTATATGGTAGAGTCTGCTATTTCGCAGGTGGGCCAAGGGGCCGGAAACCCACAGACCGATGGAGGCCAAAGCAATGAAATGCCGCAAAAAGGAAAGATAACTCTTTCCATGCGCGATTATCAATTGCGTCGTGGCGTAAAAAGTAGTGACGTTTTGGAAGAAGTTCGGGAGGCGGTAAAAGGTTTTCCAGGGGCTTCAATTATTGTAGAAAAGGACGCTGCCGGACCACCCGTAGGCTACCCTATTAATATTGAATTGATTGGCGAAAATTATGAAGAAATGCTTCGCGAAGCCGAAAACCTACGGTCGTATATTGAAGGCTTAGGCATAAGCGGAATTGAAGAATTAAAAATAGACGTTAACAAAAGTAAACCGGAAATGGATGTTACCGTTAACCGCGAAAAAGCAGGACAATTGGGTATTTCTACAGGGCAGATTGGCTTAACCCTTCGTCGTGCTATTTTTGGCGAAGAAGCTTCAACCTATAAAGATGGCGACGACGATTACGAAATAAATGTTCGGCTTTCAGACAAATCTCGTTACGATGAAAGTGCCCTTTTTAACCAACCCATAACCTTTAGAAATAACCAAGGGAAAATTGTGCAGATACCCATATCGGCAATGGTTACAAAAAACAATACTGCCTCTTTCAGCTCAATTAAACGAAAAGACTTAAAACGAACCATAACCGTATATTCAAACGTTATTGGAGGCTATAATGCTACCGAAATTGTAAATGATCTTAAGGTTGAATTGCAAAATTATGATCTGCCAAAAGATATAAATCTTGTATTTACTGGCGAACAAGAAGAGCAAGCAGATAATATGGGCTTTCTCTTATTGGCACTATTTTATGCTATGGGCGGCATTTTGCTTATCCTGGTAGCACAATTTAATAGCCTCTCAAAACCAATGATTATCTTAACATCGGTTATTTTAAGTTTGGCCGGAGTATTTCTTGGTCTGGTAGTTTTTCAAATGGATTTCGTGGTAATTATGACTATGATGGGTATTATTTCACTTGCTGGAATTGTAGTTAATAACGCGATTGTTCTTATAGATTACACCCAAATTCTCATTGACCGTAAAATGTTTGATCTACAAATGGATGAAGACCAAATGCTTACCAAACGCCAGTATTTTCAATTAATAGTTGCAGGAGGAAAGTCGCGTTTGCGCCCTGTTTTGTTAACGGCAATTACAACTGTTTTGGGTCTTATTCCTTTAGCGATTGGGTTTAATATAGATTTCTTCGGGTTATTTACAGATTACAGTCCGAATATTTACATTGGCGGAGACAACGTTATTTTCTGGGGGCCACTCGCGTGGACGGTAATCTTCGGTTTAATATTCGCCACATTCCTAACTTTAATTGTGGTTCCGGTAATGTTTTATCTGGTTAACCGCGCCAAAATAAGGTTTTACAAAAAACGAAGGCTAAAAGAGTTAAAAAAACAAAGAGCAAAAGATGCTACCTATAATAACCGCATAGCGTAATAAACATTTCATCTATATAAAATCCCTTTGTATCAGTAATGCACAAAGGGATTTTTTTGTTTTTTGTTGTAAAGTTTTAAAAATGAAAATGGCAGATTTGAAGTAAAAAGAATAATCCACACGATAAAAAACACCATTAATCGTAACAATTAAAAAAACTTTCAGGCTTTTCTTTTAAAAATATTCGCGTATTCGTGGCAACCCGTGCTCTAAAATAATAATCGCTGCAAAACCACAACAATTCATTTAATACTTACTAAATTTGCCCTCTCAATTTTTTTCAGAATAAAATGTACAGAACGCACAACAACGGCCAGCTTCGCGCGGCAGATATCAACAAAGAAGTAACCCTTGCGGGATGGGTACAAAAAACCCGCGACAAAGGTTTTATGGTGTGGGTTGACCTTCGCGACCGCTATGGCATCACCCAACTTATTTTTGACGAAGAAAGAACTTCAAAAGAAGTAATTGAAAAAGCCACAAAATTAGGTCGTGAGTTCGTAATTCAAGTAAAGGGAACCGTTATTGAGCGCGAATCTAAAAACCCAAACATACCTACCGGCGATGTGGAAATTTTAGTTTCCGAATTAAATATTCTGAATGAGTCTCAAACTCCACCCTTCACCATAGAAGATGAGACCGATGGCGGCGAAGATTTACGAATGAAATATCGCTACCTCGACATTCGCAGAAAGCCGGTGCGCAAAAATTTAATATTCCGCTCAAAAGTTGCCATTGCCGTACGCAATTATTTGGCAAATGAAGGTTTTGTTGAAGTGGAAACGCCGTATTTAATAAAATCTACTCCCGAAGGAGCACGTGATTTTGTGGTGCCTTCACGAATGAATGAAGGTCAGTTTTATGCCTTACCACAGTCGCCCCAAACTTTTAAGCAATTGCTAATGGTTGGCGGTTTGGATAAATATTTCCAAATAGTGAAATGTTTCCGCGACGAAGATCTCCGCGCAGACAGACAGCCAGAATTTACGCAGATAGATTGCGAAATGGCTTTCGTGGAGCAAGAAGATATTCTAAATGCGTTTGAAGGGTTAACAAAACATCTTTTAAAAGAAATAAACGGCGTAGAAATTTCGGAATTCCCTAGAATGACGTACGACGAAGCCATGGCGAAATACGGAAACGACAAACCCGATATACGCTTTGGGATGGAATTTGGCGAGTTAAACGCCGTGGCAAAGCACAAAGATTTTAATGTTTTCAATCAAGCAGAATTAGTAGTAGGAATTGCTGTTCCCGGTGGAAACACTTTTACAAGAAAAGAAATAGACAAATTAATAGACTGGATTAAACGTCCGCAGATTGGCGCTTTAGGAATGGTTTATTCACGTTGTAACGATGACGGAACTTATAAATCTTCCGTAGATAAATTTTACGATCAGGAAGATTTGGCAAAATGGGCTGAAATTACAGGAGCTAAACCTGGCGATTTGGTTTGTGTACTTTCTGGAGATAAAAATAAAGTTCGTACGCAATTAAGCGCATTGCGAATGCATTTAGCCGAAGAACTCGGTCTGCGAAAAAGCGACGAATTTGCACCACTTTGGGTAGTAGATTTCCCATTGCTGGAATGGGATGAGGATACAAATCGCTACCACGCAATGCACCACCCTTTCACCTCTCCAAAACCTGGGCAATTGGAACTTTTAGACACCAATCCCGGTGAAGTTAAGGCTAATGCATACGATTTAGTACTAAACGGAAACGAAATTGGCGGTGGTTCAATTAGAATTCACGATAGAAAAACACAAGCGCTGATGTTCGATTATTTAGGATTTACTCCAGAAGAAGCGAAAGCTCAATTCGGCTTTTTAATGGATGCCTTTCAATACGGTGCGCCACCACACGGCGGAATTGCTTTTGGTTTAGACAGGTTGGTTGCAATTTTAGGTGGGCAGGAAACCATTCGCGACTTTATCGCCTTCCCAAAAAACAATGCGGGCCGCGATGTAATGATTGATGCACCCGCGCCCATAGATAACAAACAACTTGAAGAACTTCATTTAAAAGTTGAAATAAAATCTTAAATAAAAATCCTGCAAATGCAGGATTTTTTGATAGCTTTAGGGATGCCAACGCAAAAACGCAACGTACTAACCCGGTTTTTAATCTGGAGGATTAAACACATACCGCATAAGCAGTTTGTTTTTATTCTAGCTATTGCTGTTGGACTTCTGGCAGGTATTGGAGCGGTAATCTTAAAAAACCTAACCCACCTGATTCAAGATTTATTGCAGGGAAAGCTTATTGCTCATTATCAGACAGCATTCTATTTTATTTTTCCGCTTATCGGACTTACATTGGCATATTTGGCAATGCGCTATATTATTCGCCATAAAGTAAGCCATGGAATTCCGTCAACACTCTATGCTATTTCAAAACGCAAAGGATTTATGCGGCCATTTCAAATGTTTGGAAGTTTAATTACCGCGCCCATTACGGTAGGTTTTGGAGGTTCTGTTGGTCTTGAAGGCCCAACAGTGGCCACAGGTGCTGCAATTAGCTCCAACCTAGCGAGGTTTTTCCATATGAACCAACCTACCCGGACACTATTAATTGGCTGCGCGGGTGCGGGAGCTATGTCTGCTATTTTTAAGGCTCCTATCGCTGCTATTATTTTTGCCGTGGAAGTATTTAGCTTGGACCTCACCCTAATTTCTATGGTGCCTCTCCTTTTGGCATCGGTTTCGGCAATTACTACTTCGTATTTCTTTTTAGGATCAGACGTTTTGTTGCCGTTTAATATTACCGAAAAATTTACAATTAACGATATTCCGTTTTACATATTACTGGGTTTGGTCGCATCTATGGTGTCTATTTACTACACGAAGATGTATTCGAAAATTCAGGATTTTTTCGAAAAAATAGCATCGCCTATTAAGCGATTGTTAATTGGTGGGATTGGCCTTGGCATTCTGGTCTATTTTATTCCTCCATTGTATGGCGAAGGTTTCGATATAATAAACAATTTGGTACAAGGAAACCCAAATGCTGCACTGGAAAACAATTTTTTCAATTTAGATCTTTCCAGTATTTGGGTGGTTATTTTGTTGTTAGCAGGATTGGTTGTGTTTAAAATTATTGCAAGCGCCCTAACTTTTGGCGCAGGAGGTGTTGGGGGTATTTTTGCACCAACGCTATTTATGGGAAGTATTATGGGAAATTGTTTTGCGAAAATTCTCAATAATATTGGCCTATTGAATAATCCCGTTTCAGAAAGCAATTTTACGTTAGTTGGAATGACGGGGCTAATGGCTGGGGTGCTTCATGCACCATTAACAGCTATATTTTTAATTGCCGAAGTTACCGGTGGGTACGAACTGTTTATCCCGCTAATGGTTACGGCTGCCATTTCATTTTCACTGACAAAATTTTTTATTCCACATTCCGTTTATACAATGGAACTCGGACGAAAAGGAGATCTTATTACCCACGACAAAGATCATGCAGTGCTAACCTTAATGGATATTGAAACAGTTATAGAGCGCGATTTTATAGTTATTTATCCCAAAATGACCCTTGGCGAAATGGTACATCAAGCGGTGGTTAAATCTAAAAGAAATCTCTTTCCGGTACTCAGTAAAGATTCCAATACATTGGAAGGTATAATTCTGCTGGACGATCTGCGGCCCATTATGTTCGATCAAAAGTTATACGACAAAATAAGTGCGCGCGAATTAATGCACAATCCACCAGGAGTAATAGATTTGCACAAAGATAAAATGACCGAGGTAATGAAAAAATTTCAAGACACGGGAGCCTGGAACCTACCGGTTATAAATGACGGAAAATATTACGGTTTCGTTTCAAAATCGAAATTACTTACCGCTTATCGCCGAAAACTAATAGATTTTTCAGCTAAATAATTTTGAAAACCATTCTTCTATGAAATACATTCTTATCGTATTATTTTTTGCTGTACTCATTGGTCTAGGCACTGGCTTTTATATTAAATTGAATGACGAGGCCACTGGAAATTTAATTATCGGACTTAGTTTAATGGCCGGATTTTTTTTATTAATGCCACTATTTATTTACCACAGATGGAAAAATAGAAGTGTTAAAGACTATATGCTTACCAAAGAAAATATAAAAAAAATGCAGGATTATCAAAAAGATAAAAAGATATAAATGCATTGTATGTTTCAAAATTTTTTGATTTCGTTAACACTTAAAATCAAAAAATTATACATTTGTACTTAATCAATAATTATTTTTTATTTAAAATGGAAGGAACAGTAAAATTTTTTAACGAATCTAAAGGCTATGGTTTTATCACTAACGATGAAACTGGAAAAGACATTTTTGTACACGTAACCGGCTTAAATGGTGAAGCGCTAAACGAAGGCGACAAAGTAGAATATGTTGAAGAAGAAGGTCGAAAAGGAACTGTTGCGGCTCAAGTTCGCGTTATTCACGATTAAGGAATAACTAAAGATTTGTAAAAAGCCTTTCATTTTCTGGAGGGCTTTTTTGTTGGTACTAAAGCACGATAGCTTGTAACACTTATTTAGATCTTTTTTCTATAAAAAATTGCTTTAACAACTGCGAAGATTCCGCAGCCAAAACTCCTCCCGTCATTACAGTTTTTGGATGTAGCCTCGTATTTAATGCTATACATCCCCGCTGTTCATCCCTAGCCCCATACACAATTTTCGAAATTTGGCTCCAAAACAAAGCTCCTGCACACATTTGGCAGGGCTCAATTGTTACATAAAGCGTGCAATCTAGTAAATACTTACCTCCCAAGTAATTTGCCGCTGCAGTTATAGCTTGCATTTCGGCGTGGGCGGTTACATCATTTAAAGTTTCGGTTAGGTTATGCGAACGGGCAATAATCTGATTGTTTATTACAATTACCGCCCCGATAGGAATTTCGTCTTTTTCATAGGCCATTTCAGCTTCTTGCAAGGCGCGTTTCATAAAATAAGTGTCGTCTAAGGGATCTATTATACTCAAGATTTCAGTTTTTAAATCGGCTTTATAAAAAACGAAATTACGAATTAACAAATTAACGAATTCATCAATTAACAAATTCCCATAAACTGTATCTTTACAGCGTGCGAAAAAACATATTAAATACCATTAATTTTCCAAAAGATCTGCGAAAAATTCCGAAGGAAAATTTACCACAGTTAGCCAAAGAGCTACGTGAATTTATCATAAATATTATTGCTACAAAAGAAGGCCACTTAGGCGCAAGTCTTGGTGTTGTGGAACTTACTATTGCACTTCACTATGTGTTTAACACGCCCGATGATGTTTTGGTGTGGGATGTTGGCCACCAAGCTTACGGACATAAAATTTTAACAGGCAGAAAAGAAATTTTCCACACCAATAGGCAGTTGGGAGGTATTAGCGGTTTCCCAAAAAGAGCCGAAAGCAATTATGATACTTTTGGCGTAGGGCATAGTAGTACTGCAATTTCTGCAGCCTTGGGAATGGCAATTGCCTCGCGATTAAACGGCGAAAATACCCGACAGCATATTGCCGTTGTTGGCGATGCCTCGATTGCTAGCGGCATGGCTTTTGAAGCCTTAAACCACGCAGGGGTTACCGATACAAATCTTTTGGTAATATTAAACGATAACGCTATTGGCATAGATCCCAGCGTAGGTGCGTTAAAGGAATATTTTACCAAGGTGAAAGGCAAGGGAGCAAAAGATGCCGACAATATATTTGAAGCCTTAAATTTTAATTATACCGGACCCATAGATGGCCACAATTTAAATTTAATAATTTCCGAACTGGAAAGATTAAAAGCGGTTTCGGGTCCAAAAGTGCTTCATTTAATTACTACGAAGGGAAAAGGGCTACGGCAAGCCGAAGAAAACCAAGTAGTGTATCACGCGCCCGGTAAATTTGACGCGCTTACTGGCGATCTGGCACCAAAAAGCAAGCAAATGGAGCCGCCAAAATTCCAAGATGTTTTTGGAAAAACTTTGGTGGAACTGGCATCGGAAAATGAAAAAATTATAGGTATAACACCAGCAATGCCAACGGGAAGTTCATTAAAATTTATGATGGATGCATTTCCGAAACGCGCCTTTGACGTAGGAATAGCAGAACAACATGCCGTAACCTTTGCAGCGGGTTTAGCTACGCAAGGTTTTTCAGTATTTTGCAATATTTATTCTACCTTTTTACAACGTGCATACGACCAAGTAATTCACGATGTATGTTTACAAAAAATTCCGGTGATTTTCTGCTTGGATAGAGCTGGAATTGTAGGTGAAGATGGTGCCACCCATCATGGAATATTCGATTTGGCATATTTAAATTGTATTCCGAATCTCATCATTTTTGCGCCCCGCAACGAAATTGAATTGCGGAATATAATGTTTACCGCACAAAAGGGGTTGAAACTACCTATATTTATACGATATCCTCGCGGCAAAGGAACTATTTTAGACTGGAAGAAACCATTTAATAAAATTGAAATAGGACTTGCAACGGTGCTACGAGAAGGCAGTGATATTGTAGTTTTAAGCATAGGTACTATGGCAAACAATGTTGTGCGTGCAATAGATATGCTCCCATCTTCACAACAAAATAAAATTGGCCTAGTTGATATTCGGTTTTTAAAACCATTGGACGAAAACTTGCTTCATAAAATTTTCAAACAATATAAAACAATCCTTACTATTGAAGATGGTACTATTCTTGGCGGTTTAGGAACTACGATTGTAGCTTTTGCTTCAAAACATAACTATAAAAACCCAATAGAAATTTTAGGAATTCCGGATGTTTTTCCGGAACACGGTTCGGTTGCAGAGCTACAAGACCTTTCGGGTATTTCTTCAGAAAAAATACACAAAACTCTCAAAAAGTATATATAAAAAAAAGAGGCTCTTTCGAACCTCTTTTCTTTTTATTAACTAACTAATAATTAGTTGATAATTAATTTAGTTGTCTGTGAACGATCTCCACTTGAAATTTGCATTAAGTAAATACCGGCATTCAACTGGCTTGCATTTACATTAGCAGAAGTGTGAAGTTCAAGTTGCTGTGTAAACACTTTTCTTCCATTCATATCAAAGATAGAAACAGTTGTTTCGCCTACATCTATACGAGACTTAATAGTAATCTCACCATTTGATGGGTTTGGATAAACTATAAAGTTGTTTTCTAAGGTTCCGTTATCAGAAGTACCCAAGATACAATCTACCGGCACATCAAATGCTTCAGTACCGTCGGCTCTACTATTAGAGCTTCCTTGCGTAGCACTTAAACCAAGACCTCTTTTTGCAAAGGCTCTCCAAATAATACATCTGTTAGCACCGCCATTAGCAATTAAATCTGCTTCAAGGATAGCATCACGACCGTCTATAAAACCTGGACTACATGGTTGCAATTTCATACCGTCAAGTATAAGTTGCATAGATATATTGTTTCCGCCTGTTCCGTTGTAAAGATCGGCATCAAAACCGTGTTCATCTATCAAGTCCCAAGTTAAATCCCACAACATTGTGGCCCAAACCGAACCAACACCGTGAGGAACAGATTGTGTTTTAATATCGTCATAGGTAAAATCGTTTACCGCAAAGTCTGAACTGTATGGCTTTGTTCTTAATCCCATACCCGCAACACCTTGTCCCAGTGCATAGGTTCCCGTTCCACGTGCGTCAAATCTGGTATCGCCAGGTTTCATTGTTAAAATAAAACCTAGATAATCGCTCCATCCTTCACCCATTTGTTCTTGATTCTGAAGACAACCGGCAGATAAACGGCCACCCGTTAAACGGTTAGAAACACCGTGTCCATATTCGTGAGCAACAATACCATTATCTAAATCGCCATCGCGTTGAAAGTTATCGGTACCCGATCCATCATCAACCAACGTAGCGTTTATTGTATCTCCGTTTAAAAGCGAAGCAATAAGTGCTTCTCCATCTGTTTTGTAAATCATAAGAGCAGGAATTGTAATTTGTGTACCATTACCGCCCATTACAATAGGATCTGTCGGAACATCGTTAACGATAATTACCGCTATGGCACCTTCGTTTTGTGCATTGAGCACCTTTACGGTAAAGTTACATTCACCTCTTCTAATAACAGCTATTTTTCCTGTTATTGCTCCACCATTCGTAATATTATCACATCCGTCATTTGCATCGGTTGAAGGTCCAGAGTTATCATCCTCTACAACTACAAGATCTGCAGTTATGGGTGTAGTTGTAAGTGGTGGCGCAAAGTTAGAATCCATGGCGTAATACTGTCCAGCCAATGGCCCATTGTTTACTGTTAAAAATGTACCTAATACAGTACCTGGAGCGCTCCATAAATACATCTGCATTCTTGGTGCACCACCGTCTGGAGGAGTTCCAAAGTTTGCGTTATTAATTCCGCTTCCATCTTGTGCATCTGCAAAAACATAATCGCCTGCACCTGGGGCACCGGTATAGTTATTTACCTGGAAATTACCGCTTGCTTCATCAAAACCGTAGTGGTACATAACATCGTGCATCATATTATTCATATAGAATAAATTGGTTATTGCACCATCGGTAAATGCATTCGGGTGTTGAGGAAGATTAAAAGGAAAATCAAAAGTAAGGGTTGGCCCACCTTCTGCTCTTGCACCAGATCCGTTGTTACCATTTTTATCTTCCTGAGCAATTACATTGTTACCACGAGTGTATGTAAATTCTTCTCCAGCAACGCCGTCTATATCGTGCCATCCAAAAGGAGAAGCAACAGCATCTGAAGGGTCATTAATTAGTTGGTCTGGACCATTGTGTGGCCCTAGTTGTGGCAAAGGAAAAACGCGATACGTTGCGTTAGCCAAAGTAGTAATTGGCATGGTGGCTTCACTTTTGGTACCTTCTAATACGCTTCTGGTACTTGCGTGTGAATGTGCTTCCGATCCAAAATTACAACTTACAACCCAGTCCATTGTCTCTAACAATTCGCCAGTCATAGCATCAATGCGTACGCTGTAGTAATGCGAAGCATCTAATAAAGAAATACTTAGATCCCAAGCTAGCTTTAAAGTGCCAGATTCTTCCATTTTTTGATACACCAATTCAACAGGAATATTTTCCAAAGAAATTGATCCATTAGAGAAAATGTAGCTGTGGTCTGTAACAGTTTCTAGCAAATTTAAATTTGTAGGACTCTGTAAACCCAAAGCAGTGGCGGCTTTAGCTATCGCGTTCACCGCAGAAATAGAAGGAGTAGTACTATTTACTTTTGCCGAAATATTTTCGATAAAAGAAACTTTAGCACTGTAAACCGCTCCATCCTTAATTACAAAAGGAGAGGTAGAATTAAAAACTTTTATTCCTTGGTGGCGCTGTTCAACATATACATTATGCGCCTGCATATTTTTTGAAAAACTCTGCGAAGCAATTGTTACATCCGCAATATCCTGCGGTTGTAGCGAATGCATCGATCGATTTTGCTGAAGGTACGTTTTTACCAAATTGTTGTAATCCTGCGCATAGGTTACATTTACAACAAAAATGATAAGTAAGTAAAGAACTTTTTTCATAAGCTTTAAATTAAATTTTAGGTGGTTTTAGTTTAGAAATAATCTTTCTAGAAATGTTGTTAAAATTTCCTCAAATAAAAGGAATGCTAAAAATATCATAAATTGCCAATATATCAGCCCAATCGGCACTATTTAACATTTAACATCGGTCTAAAGAGATACTTAGTGCATCTCTCCTTTTATTTTCTGAAAAATTTGAAGCGCATTGCCATCCGTTAATCGCGAAATATAATTGCAACATTCCATTAAGTAATTATACACAGAAACCGAAGTATCTACTTGAAAATCTATTGTTCGAAGTAAAAGTAAATCGTATTGTCGTTCGCTATTATTGCTCAGATTTTCAAATGCTGTCGTAAAATTTTCCAACAGGGTCGTTAATATATTGTACCCCGCAATTTCCTTTTCGGTAACTTCGGCGCTTTGGTACACTTTTTCAATGCTAATTTTTATGATATCGGCAATTTGCACTTTATATACACTTTTGTCGAGTAACGCTTCAGAAAAAGTGCCTTTTAATATTTCATCCTCATTTTCAATAAAAATTTTTGCTGCTTCTGCAATCAAGGTATTTATGGCAAGTGCCCGTAAATATGCCAATCTATCCTGCGATGTTTTTAACGCCGAATAAACATCTTTCTTTAATGTAGCGCGTACTAAGTTTATTAAATATTCCAAGGCAATGTCTTCATCTATTAGCCCCAGGTTTATTCCGTCTTCAAAATCTATTAAGGTGTAGCAAATATCATCGGCAGCTTCGACCAAGTACGTTAACGGATGGCGTGAATACCTACCGTTTCCTTGATTTAAAAGTCCTAAGTCTGAAACTACTTCCTCAAAGAAAGTAGTGTCGCTTTGAAAAACGCCAAATTTTTTATCGGCAACGTGTGTGGTGGGTTTGTGAGGCAACGATTGTTTTGGGTATTTCATAAATGCGCCCAACGTGGCAAAAGTAAGTCGAAGACCTCCTTCCACTCCATTTTTAGACTGCGTTAAAATTTTAAATCCATTGGCATTGCCTTCAAAAGCAACTAAATCCTGATATTGTTTTTCGGTGAGTTTATCTTTAAAACGTTTGCCGTTTCCGTTTAAAAAGTAATCGCCAATTGCTTTTTCACCACTGTGTCCAAAAGGAGGGTTGCCTATATCATGTGCAAGCGCCGCCGCCGCAACAATGGCTCCAAAATCGTTAAATTGAAACCCGTGCACATTTTGCAATTGGGGATGCTTTTTTAAAATTGCTTTACCCACCGTTCGGCCCAAAGAGCGGCCTACGACCGATACTTCCAAACTATGGGTTAAGCGCGTATGTACAAAGGAGGTTTTAGACAATGGAATAACCTGCGTCTTGTCCTGTAAACTTCGGAATGCCGCCGAAAAAATTACACGGTCGTAGTCTACCTCAAACCCCAACCGAGTTTCGTCTTCTTCAATCCTAAGTCTTTTGTTTTTATCTCCCTGCTTTTTTAGTGAAAGCAGCTGTTCCCATTGCATCATAATATGTAAAAATTTGGTAGGCAAGATACTATTTTCAGGAGGCAATTCAATCATTTTTTTTCAATTGACTTAACATATAGCTAACCCTAACTTGACTAATTGGTAATGGCCAATTAACACAATTTTTACACACGCCTGGTTTCTTTGCACCAACAAATCAAACGACAAAAATGAAAACAATTTTAAAACTAACTTTTTACTTTGTTACCGCAATAACCTTTGCGCAGCAAAATGGAACAATTGCGGGAAAACTTACCGATACGCAATACAATAATGAACCACTACCTTTTGCAAACGTTTTTATAAAAGGAACTACAATAGGCGTAACTTCAGATTTTGACGGCTTATATAAAATTGGGAATTTAAAACCCGGATTTTACAATTTAGTATTTAGCTATGTGGGATACGAAACGGTTGAAATCCCCCATGTAGAAGTTACTGCAAACAATGTTACTAATATAGATGTACCCATGAAAGCGAGTGCCGCTGCCCTCGATGAAGTAGTAATTAAAACGCAGGTACGTAGAGAAAGTGAAGTAGCATTATTGCTTGAGCAAAAGAAAGCTACAACTATTAAAGAAAGTATTGGCGCCGAACAATTGTCTAAACTAGGAGTTTCAAATGCTGCTGGTGCCACAACCAAAATTTCGGGTGTTTCAAAAACCGATGGAAGTGGTGATATTTTTGTACGCGGCCTAGGGGATAGGTATTTATCCACCACTTTAAACGGTCTTCCTATTCCTTCAGATAATATTGAAAGAAAAAACATAAATCTCAACCTTTTTCCTACCCGTTTAATTGAAAGTATTGATATAAGTAAAACTACCTCGCCAAAACTATCGGCAGATCAAGCTTCGGGAAATATTGATATAAATACTAAACAACTTTCAAAACGCTCACTTTTATCGGCCAGCGCAAGCACTTCAATAAATACCAATGTTACAAGCAATGGTGTATTTAACAATTTTAAAGTATCGCCAAATTACCGAGATGTTTCATTTGGTTTTTATAACAAAAATATTGCGACAAGCAGGGCAATTGTAGCACAAAGCTGGAATCCACAAACCGTAGCTTTTCCTGTAAACAAATCGTTTTCTTTAAGTGTTGGGAAGCGGCTTGGCGATAAGCTTAGCGTTTTACTTACCGCAGGACAATCTGAAAGTTTTGAATATAGCGAAGGTGCCTTTGCACAATACCGCTCAAACTTTTTAGACGATATGATTCCCGATGCAATAAATTGGAAAAAAGAAGTAGCAACTTCTGGCTTATTTCACCTTAGGTTTAGAGCAAATGACAACAACAATTTAAAGTTCAACTCACTATTAATTAATAAGATTGAAGACGAAGTTTTTGAGGGTGGCCGCGCTGGCGAAGCCGTAATTTACGAAGAAACCGATCCCGAAGAAGGCCTATCACAATTTATTCGAGACCAAAATTTAAAGAAGACTTTGCTCTCTGTAACGCAACTTAGTGGTGAGCACAACTTTGGTGAAAAAAATGAAGTGCAGTGGGCCGCTGGCTACAATTATTTAAGCGCAGACGAGCCTAACCGTATTAGAAACGAAGTTAATTTTAACGATCAAATTGTCCAACTTGGACGCACCGGTGGTTTTCAACAGCGCAAAAGTGTTCAAAAAATTGAAGATATTGAATACAATGCGCGCTTAAATGGTGTATTTAAAATTATTGACCAAGAAAAAGATCAATTTTATATTAATGCAGGAGCTACTCACAGAAATAAAAGCCGCGATTTTGGTTCGCAATTTTTTGGGGTAGAAGAAACCATCACCAACGCTGTAAACCCTTCATCGATTGATGATATTTCAGAAATTTTTACGTCACAAAACTTCAACAATGGACTTTTAAAACGAAACTCGCTGTCGCCCGATTTTTATCGCGGTGAATTAAATAGCACTGCGGGTTATGCCAATTTTACGGGTGTTCGTGGCAACTTCACCTTACAAGCCGGATTGCGATTTCAGACCGATAATATTTTTGTGAATTGGGATGTAAATAACTACGCAGGACGCATTGGTGATGTATCAAAAGATTACAACCGAATATTTCCATCGTTTAATATAAAATACAATTTGAGCGAAAAGCACAGCATCCGTTTTGCTAATAGCTATACAACTACACTTCCCGAATTTAAAGAAATTGCTCCTTTTGAATATGTTTCGCCAGTTGGGCAAGTTACCCGAGGAAACCCAAATATTGAGGCTTCCTTAAACAGAAACTTCGATTTAAAGTGGGAGTTTTTTCCTTCGCGCGATCAATTGCTGTCACTTACCGGATTTTACAAGTTAATTGAAGACCCTATTAATAAAGTGCAGGACAGAGGTTCGGCAGGAGTATTTTCATATTTCAATGCAGGCGATGAAGCAACTGTGTACGGTTTTGAAGTTGAAAGCCGTATAAATTTAATTTCGGGCGACGAACAACCAAATTTAAAACTAAATGTAAATGCTTCAAGAATGTGGCATAAACAAGATTTAAAAGAAGTGTATGACAACGCAGGTAATTTTGTAAGAACATTTCGGTACAAAGGATTAACTGAAACCGGCCTACAAGGAGCTTCAGATTGGATAGTAAACGGAGCTTTAAATTTTAATACCAATACAAACAATCCCTTTGAGGCAACACTTTCTGCCAATTATGCCTCCGATAGAATTTACGCCTTGGGCGCCCCCGAGTTTCAATCGTCTGGCGATGTAAATTACAACGATGCCATCGTGGAAAATGGCGTTGTAACCCTCGATTTAATTCTGAAGAAAAAACTAACCAAAAATTTAAAAATAGGTGTTTCAGGAAAAAATATTTTAAACCCCCAAATAAAAAGAACCCAACTAATAAAACCGAGTACCACAAATATTGAAACTAAAGAAACGGTTCTCTCTTACACCCGTGGTACGCGCTTAGGCTTAAATATCAACTATACTTTTTAACAACAAATGTCTAATTTAAATTAAAACCAAAAAATGAAAAACTTTAAAAAATTTGCAATTACACTTGCCGCAATAAACGCGCTATTCTTTGTAGGATGTAGCAGTGATGACGATTTTACTCCAATTGAAGAAGAGCCGGTAGAAAACACCGAACTTAATGGCGCTTTAACATCTGATAGAATTTTGGATGCGAACCTTCAATATTCGGTTACTGGACCGTATTTGGTAAAATCTGGCGTTAAACTTACCATTCCTGCCGGAACTGTAATAGTTTCTCAAAATGGAACAGACCGATATATTGCCGTAGAACAAGGAGGAAAGATTGATATTCAAGGCACTTCTTCAAACCCTGTTATTATGCGCTCAGAAGGCAACTCAGCTGGTGACTGGGGCGGATTATTACTTTGCGGAAAAGCAACAACCACCGAAGGCGTAAATGTAACCGCCGAAGTAGGCGGCCTAATTTACGGCGGTACTGATGACACCGATAACTCGGGAAGTATTAACTACTTAATTATTCGTGGCGCGGGTGCTCAAATAAATTCAGAATCGCAATACAACGGGCTTACCCTTTACGCGGTAGGTTCGGGAACTTCAATCTCGAATGTTGCCGTTATTGATGGTGCCGATGACGGAATTGAGTTTTTTGGCGGAACTGTTTCGGCATCGAACCTTTACTTTGAAAACAACGAAGATGACTCAGTAGACTGGACAGAAGGCTGGAATGGCACCATTACCAATACGTATGTAAGCCACACCAAACCATTTTCAACAGCTATTGAAGCCGATGGCGACAACGGCAACCCAAAAGTTATAAACTTTACAGCGGTTTCAACTGTTGACGGAACGGCGCTTCAGTTTAAAAAACAATCTGGTGCAACTTTTACAAATATCCATTTAAGTGGATACTCTAAAAATGTAGATATGAAAGATGATGGCCCGATTGAAAATGTAATTGTAGATAACACACCATTAACTTCGCCAGAAGACGATGTGTTTAACGGTACTCAAGTAGATATTACTGGATGGAATTGGATTAGCAACTAATACTAACGTAGTCTACGTTAACAAAAAGGGTCTCTAAAATTAGAGACCTTTTTTTGTTTATAGCATTCTTAAAATAAGAAAATTTAAAATTAGTTTTCAATTTTAAGGGTGGTAACCTTTGCAATTCGCGAGGCTACAAACGAAACTTCTTGTAAAATATCATCTTGATAAAAAAACCATGTTCCCACTTTTTCCCCATCTTTATAAGTTGCAACTGCTGTTTTATTACCTTGCAAGTCGTAGCTTATCCATTGGCCCGTAGGTTTGTTATCCTTCGTGTAATAGCCAGTTTGTGCCAAACTTCCATCTTGGTTGTAAATTGTAGCCTTTATTAAATTACCGTGAATTACATATTCATTTTTATTTTGAGCAACCACAACAGTTGATATAAATACAACAAGTAATAAACTGATTATCTTTTTCATAGGGTTGAATTTTTACTATTTATAACAATCAAATTTAAAGAATTAACACATAAGAAACAATTTAGAAACATTAACTTAACATTAAAGCTATAACTACTTGATTTTTAGTTGTTTGAAATTAATGGCGTTTAAAAAAATTTTCAATTTAATGATTTGATAAACTTCGCTTCATATACACCCGAAATACATTTATTTTATTTGTAAAAGCCTATTTTTATAGGGTATTTTTGAAATCGTTTAGTTTTTGTCGACTAGATTTTCAAACAAGGCTGTTCAATCTGGACAGCCTTTTTTCATATAAAATAAAATTCGAAATATAGACACGCTTAACATTACGGAAACATTAAATTGCAGTTAAATTAAGTTCTTTGCACCGACAAAAACTATAAACGATTTATTCAATGTTATCAAAAGCTACATTCGTAATTAGCTTATTGTTCGTTGTTTGCGTATCTCAAGCTCAAATTAGCGCCCCAAAATTTGGAGATGGAATGCTCAAATTTGTAGGAAAAGACAGTACATTTAGTGTAAAGTTTGCTCCGCGAATTCAATTTCGAACTATCTCTACCTGGGATTACGAAGGTGATAAATTTGGCAAACCAGAACACGATTTTTTAATCCGCAAAGCACGGTTAAAATTTAGCGGCTTTGCCTACTCGCCAAAACTTCGCTATAAATTGCAAATTGGGCTTTCCAATTCAGACATAGCAGGGGCTTCAGAATTTACTGGCAATGCACCTCGCATCATTTATGACGCAGTAGTCATGTGGGAAGTTTACAATAATGTAGAACTTTGGGCAGGACAAACCAAACTACCCGGTAATCGTGAAGACGCTACCTCATCGGCCAAATTACAATTTGTTGATCGCTCAAAACTTTCAAAAGTATTTAACTTGGGTAGAGAAATAGGACTTCAACTGCGTCATGAATTTCAACCCTTCAATAACTTCATTATTAGAGAGGCATTTGCAGTTTCGCAAGGCGAAGGTAGAAATGTAATTACAGGAAACCTTGGCGGGATAGAATATACTGGCCGAGTTGAGGTTTTGCCTTTTGGAGCATTCACAAAAAAAGGTGATTATATGGGCGGCGACCTCTATCGCGAAGAAAAACCAAAGCTATCTATTGGCGCTACCTACGATTTAAATGTAGACGCAGTAAAAACACGGAGTAACCAAGGTAGTTACATGCGCAACGACCTTGGGTTTTACAAGACTAATATAAGTACTGTTTTGGTAGATGCATTGTTTAAATACAACGGATTTTCACTAATGGGTGAATACAGTTATCGCGATGCCAAAAATCCAATTGCCACAAATAGCGATGGCTCAACTACCGACTACGAGGTGTATACAGGAGAAGGTATAAATTTTCAAGGTGGTTATGTTTTTCCTTCCAAATGGGAAATAGCTGGAAGATTTACAACCATCAAACCTTCTACGACGTTATCGTTAAATGAAACTCATAATTTTTACACAATTGGTGGGTCTAAATATATTGTAAATCACAATTTAAAAATACAAACAGATTTAACGTATGCAACCGAAGGAAGTAACCGCGATTTTATAGAATATCGATTGGGTTTCGACCTTCATTTTTAAGCTAATTACAGATAACAATTTGGTAACATTAAATCCTATTTTATGTAGGAAATTTGCACCAACTTAATTTAAAATTAAAATGGAAAATCTATATTTATTAATGATAGTTGCGCTAGTGGCACTGGCCATAGCAGATCTAGTAGTTGGCGTAAGCAACGATGCCGTAAATTTTTTAAACTCCGCCATTGGTTCAAAGGCAATTCCGTTTAAAGGTATTTTAATAATTGCCAGTTTGGGTATTTTTATAGGAGCCGTTTTTTCCAGCGGAATGATGGAGGTAGCCCGAAAGGGCATCTTTGTTCCCAGCGAATTTTACTTCGATGAAATTATGATAATTTTTATGGCGGTAATGATAACCGATATCTTACTGCTTGACTTTTTCAATACTATTGGCTTACCTACTTCTACTACTGTATCTATAGTTTTTGAACTTTTAGGTGCCGCCGTAATTATGGCATTAATAAAAATTAGCCACACCGATGGCGAAACATTTTCGGCACTAACTAAATATATAAATACCGAAAAAGCAGTTGAAATTATTATAGGAATTATTCTCTCGGTCGTCATCGCCTTTACAATTGGGGCCATTGTACAATATCTGTCCCGACTTATTTTCACCTTTCATATTGAGCAAAAGATGAAATATTTCGGCGCTATTTTTGGCGGGCTTGCGCTTACTGCAATAAGTTATTTCATATTCATGAAAGGATTAAAAGGCACCCCATTCTACGGAAGTTTTAAGGGAATTGTAGATAACAACACCTGGTATTTAGTAGGAAGTAGTTTTGTTGTGTGGACAATATTTTCGCAATTGTTTATGATGATCTTTAAAAAGAGCATTTTAATAATAGTAATTGCAGTGGGAAGTTTTAGTTTGGCACTGGCCTTTGCCGGAAACGACTTGGTGAATTTTATAGGTGTGCCAATGGCAGCCTATCACAGTTATATAGACTGGTCTGCCTCTGGTGTTGCCGCAACCCAATACAGTATGGCTAGCCTCGAAAACGCAGTGCCCGCCGAGCCCTACTTACTCTTTGCAGCAGGAGCTATTATGGTACTTACATTGTGGTTTTCTAAAAAAGCAAGAACCGTGTCTGATACAGAAATAGATTTAGCGCGTCAAGGCGAAGGCCACGAAAAGTTCAGCCCAAATATGCTGTCTCGTTTTCTGGTAAAATCCAGCACACAAGTAGCAACGTATTTTGAGTTTGTTCTTCCAAAATCGCTCCAAGAGAAAATAGACAAACGTTTTGAAAAGCCGGTTATTGATCTTCCAAAACACAAAACATACGAGCTACCCGCTTTTGATATGATTAGAGCTTCCATAAACCTCGTAGTAGCAGGTATATTAATTGCTTCGGCAACTTCTATGAAATTGCCGCTTTCTACCACATATGTTACGTTTATGGTAGCCATGGGTACGTCTTTAGCCGATAGAGCTTGGGGCCGCGAAAGCGCCGTTTACAGAGTGGCGGGCGTACTTAATGTAATTGGCGGATGGTTCTTTACAGCCTTTGTAGCCTTTGCAGCTGCCGGTACTCTAACCTATTTAATTTACATAGGAAGAGGCGCAATGATAGCTGTGCTTTTATTGTTAGCAATTTTATTATTGGTTAGAAATTATGTTTCGCATAAAAATAAAGTTAAGCTAAAAATGGATAAAAGCGGCTTAAAGAAAACCGAGAGTAAAACCGTACAAGGTATTATTCAGGAAAGTGCTGAAAATATTAGCAATGTAGTTTCACGATCAAATAAAATATATACCGACATGCTCCGTGGTCTTGCAAAACAGGATACCAAAAAATTAAAAAAGAGCAAAAAAGGAGTTAAAAAACTGAACGATGAAGTTGAAGAACTGCGCGATAATATTTTCTATTTTATTAAAAATCTTGATGATACCAGTGTTCGCGGAAGCAACTTCTACATTGTAATTCTGGGGTATTTAACAGATGTAGTGCAATCGTTGGAATTTATTTCAAAAGCTAGTTATAAGCACGTAAACAACAATCACAAAGCACTTCGATTTAATCAAATTAAAGATTTACAGGAAATAGATAGGCACTTGGAACAATTCCTTAATGAAATTGAAGACATATTCAATAAAAAAGAATTTGAACGAATTGGAAGTGTAATTGAAAATAAGGATGAAATCTTTGAAAGCCTTTCCAATAAAATTGAAAAGCAAATAGCCCGTACGCGAACCGAAGAATCCAGTCCTAAAAATACCACATTGTATTTTAGCCTGTTGTTGGAAACTAAAGATTTAGTAAAAGCCTTGATGAGTTTAATGGAGGAATATTACAACAGTTATAAAAAGAAATAGTAAAAACACAAACCCGTTGTAAACAACAAACCCCAAAGATCTTAAAAATCTTTGGGGTTTTTATTTTAAGTGAAATTAAACCGCAGATACACGGCACATAAATTAGTCTATAAAATCGAAGCCGCAATACGGAACCAACACTTCCGGTACTTTAATACCGTCTGCAGTTTGGTAGTTTTCCAATATTCCCGCTAAAACTCTTGGTAGTGCTAAGGCACTTCCGTTTAAGGTGTGCACAAGTTTATTTTTCCCGTCTGTATCTTTAAAGCGAAGTTTTAACCGATTGGCTTGAAAAGTCTCAAAATTTGATACTGAAGAAATTTCCAACCAACGATCCTGCGCTGTTGAAAACACTTCAAAATCATAGGTTAACGCCGAAGTAAAACCTAAATCGCCCCCGCAAAGACGCAGAATTCGGTACGGCAATTTTAATTCGCCTAAAATATCTTTAACATGTTCTACCATGCCGTCCAGCGCTTTGTAAGAATTTTCGGGATGCTCAATACGAACTATTTCCACTTTGTCAAATTGATGCAAACGGTTAAGTCCGCGAACATGCGCGCCATAACTACCAGCTTCTCTTCTAAAACAGGGTGTGTATCCGGTGCAAGTAATAGGCAGATCGGCGTTGTTTAACAATTCGCCCCGAAACATATTTGTAATAGGAACCTCAGCAGTTGGAATCAAGTAAAGATCATCAACTCCCACATGGTACATTTGCCCTTCTTTATCAGGCAATTGTCCTGTTCCGTAACCCGAAGCTTCATTTACCAAAAGTGGCACCTGAAATTCGGTATAGCCAGCGGAGATATTTTTATCTAAAAAATACGTAATAAGTGCGCGTTGCAATCTTGCGCCTTTTCCTTTATAAACCGGAAATCCAGCTCCCGTAACCTTTACACCTAATTCAAAATCTATGAGGTCGTATTTTTTAGCTAGCTCCCAATGCGGCATAGCGCCATCAATAAGTTTGGGAATTTCACCAACTTTTAAAACTTCCTCATTATCATTTTCGTCGGTTCCGGCAGGCACCAAATCATTCGGAATGTTAGGAAGTGTGTAAAGCAATTGCTGCAATTTGTCGGCAGCAGCAAGCATTTGCTCATTTAGTTGTTTAGATGCTTCTTTTAATTCAACTGTTTTTTCCTTTAACTCGTTTGCTTTTTGAACTTCTCCGGATTTAAAAAGTTTCCCAATTTCCTTTGAATAGGAATTGCTCTGCGCCAAAACTTCATCTAATTGTGCCTGAGAAGCGCGACGTTCTTCATCTGCTTTTAAAACTTCTTCCAAAGTAGAATCAGCGTTTATGCCACGTTTGGCTAAGGCTTTACTGTATTTTTCTTTGTTTTCACGGATGTCGGTTACTTGTAGCATTTGCTTAATTTTTTTGAAGCCGCTAAGTTACAAAAAAAGGACACACAGGTTTTAAGTTTCCACTGCCGGAATACTGTCATAATCAAACAATTTTTAACTATCAGTATAGCAATTAGCATTGCTAGCCCTTTTCTTTGTGCTAAAATTTTTGTATCTTATTGATATGTTGAGATTTAGACACATATTTATAATTTTTTCAATATTTCTGATAATTGGATGTCAAACCAATAAAAAGTCTCAAAAAGAAATGACGTCCTTAACCGTTACGGCAACGGCCTACAATGCAGTAGAACATCAAACTAAAAAGGGGAATAGCCGCAGAGCTGCTTGGGGCGATTTATTGGAAGACGGTATAAAATCCGTTGCTGTATCGCGAGACTTAATTGCGATGGGGCTAGACCACAACGAGGAAATACAAATTGAGGGATTGGAAGGCATCTATATTGTAAAAGATAAGATGAATGGTCGCTGGCGAAGGAAAATAGATATTTTTATGGGGCTGGATGAACAGGCTGCAAAACAATTTGGCAAGCGCGATGTAAAAATTTATTTCAACAAAAAAGATAAGCCCACCGATAAATTTTCAATACAAGCCAAATAAAATTTTAATTCAACTTTAAATTAATCTTTTAAAGGGCGGTGCAAATCTTTGGGCGATGGCAAGATCCACTCGCTGTGTTTAAAGGGATGCCACTTCTCGGCTGCCAGATCTATTTCAGGATTGGTAAAAGGATAGAATTTTCCGCGGTTAACCCGCACCTTTGCTTCCATGTAAACAGCAACATCACGACCTTTTTCTGCTTCAATGGCTTTAATTTTTTGTGCGAGCTGCCACATAATATCTGGCTTAGTAGCAACGGAACCTTGTTGCTTGCGACCTAATAATACACTGTAATTGTAAAATTCTTTTGCGCCGTCTTTTTTGTCGGCAACATAAACCGTTAACGAACCGCTTTTTGCACGGAGCATCATTCGCCAACTTAAACGGTGGCCTTCTTCGGTCCATAGCACATCGTCTTTAAAAAACCAATGCCGCAGTGGAAGTGCCAGTTGAAATGCAAAATAAATTGAAAACGCTCCAAGGAGTAAATTTTTATACTTCGGAACAACCACATCGTTGCCAATATAAAGTTCCTTCTTTGGAAGAAAACGTTTTTGAAGAATTTGTGGAGAAAAGAAAAAAAGCGCAAAGGCGATTGACATATATGGAAAAATGCCAATTTGAAAAACAATAGAATTAAACAAATGAAAAAATACGGAAATCACAAAACCAATTACGCGAGTGCGCTTCCAAAGCATTAAGGGCACAATTAACAAATCGAATAAAATACCCGTATAGGCAATGGCCCAATGCACCCAGTTTTCCTGTAGCAAACTGCCAATTAACCAATAGTGTTTGCGGCCTTCCATTAATAGTGCCGCCATAGAGGCGTCGAGCCAATCTGGATAAAATTTTGCCACCGAGGCGTACGTGTAAACAATCCAAACCTGAAAAATTAACACCAAAAGCACCCATCGGGGCATAGCCGGATTTTTGAGTTCGGGATTTATTTTAGCATCCAAGGAAAACCAGCGATTGGCCGGTAACAGAGCCATAATCCAACACAGTAACATCATTAAATAATAATGATTGTTGTAGCTAGATTTCTGCATTAAATACACGGCAGTCCACATAATAGCATACGCAATCATGCTAAAGCGATATTTGTATCCAAGCATCACAAAAATGCCAAAGATGCCCATGACCACAAAATAATAGTACATAAAATCTCCTTGCAAATACTGCAAAAAGTCGAAACCTATAAAATTAAAAGTAAAGGGTGGCTCTACGAGGGTGCGGCGTAACCAGCCCGTAAAAATTGCACCAAAAGCCTCTGTAGCAATCAAAAAGCCAAATACCGCCCTAAAAAGAACAAGCCCTATATTGTCTATTTGCCTAAACAGAAATTTATTCACGTTGCTTTAAATATGCTTTTGCGAAATTTTCATCTTTTAAAATTTCCTGTCGAAGCAATTCCAAAGAATCAAAAGTTGCTTCGTCGCGAATAAATTTTAAAAATTCAATAGTAATTTGGGTTCCGTATAAATCTTGGTTAAAATCGAGAAAATGTGTTTCAATAGTTTTCTCCTTTCCGCCAACGGTTGGGTTTGTACCTATACTTGTAATTCCAAAATACCTCGTACCATCAATTATTGATTGTATTATATAAACGCCGTTTTTTGGAACCAATTTGTACTTTTCGGCCAATTTTAAATTTGCCGTAGGATAATTTATGGTTCGGCCAATGGCCTTTCCTTTAATTACTTCGCCAGTAATCATAAAATTATAACCCAAATAGGTATTAGCTGTTTCAATGTCGCCGTGGTCTAAAGCCCTTCTAATTTTTGTGGAACTAACCGCTACATCGTCAATTTCCTTTGCCGAGATTTCTACTACTTCAAAATTATACGTTTTTCCGTATTCTTTTAAATCTTCAATATCGGCATTTCTATTTCTGCCAAAACGATGGTCATAACCAATAATTATAATTTTCGCCTTTAAGCTATTCACTAAAATATCGCGTACATATTCCAGAGCTGTTAACCGCGAAAATGCATGCGTAAACGGATGTATTACTAAATTATTTAACCCCGTATTTTCTAGCAGTTGCGTGCGTTCTTCAATAGTGTTTAGCAGTTTGATATTTAAATTTTGCTGTAATACCATTCGCGGGTGCGGAAAAAATGTGAGCACGGTAGCATCCAGATTTTCATTTTTGGCAGTTGCTACAAGTCGTTTTAAAATAGCGTTATGGCCAATATGGACCCCGTCAAAAGCGCCAATGGTAACCACACTTTGGCGGTCATTTTTATAGGTGGAAGCTGCCGAAAATTTCTTCAAAATTATTTACCGTTAAATGTATTCATAGTAATGTTCATTCCCGCAAGCGCGAAAGATTCAATAATATTACAAGATATTTTTAAACGTTCGGGCATGTTTTTTTCTTCCTCCATTTCCCACTCACCCAAGACGTAATCTACTTGCCGTCCTTTTGAAAAAGCGTCGCTTATTCCAAATCGGAATCTATTGTAATTTGTGGTTTGCAGGGTATTTTGTATATCCTTTAACCCATTGTGACCACCATCGCTACCTTTAGTTTTTATTCGAATTGTACCGAAAGACAAATTTAAATCGTCTGTAATTACAAGTAAATTTTCCAACGGAATTTTTTCTTTTTCCAGCCAGTAATTTACAGCCTTTCCGCTTAAATTCATATACGTACTGGGTTTGAGAAAAATAAAAGTTCTGCCCTTTACTTTATGCGAAGTAACATCACCCAATTTGGCTGTTTGCCACGTAAGTGAGTTTTGTTCGGCATAAAAATCTAGAATTTTAAAACCAATATTATGACGGGTATTCGCATATTTTGGACCTATATTTCCAAGTCCTACTATAAGAAATTTTTTCATTGGATCTTTTTCTTCTGAAATAACCTTGACCGTTTTTGCAGAAAACAGCTTATTAAAAAATGAAAACATATTACGTTGAATCTTCGGTAAAAATAAAAAAAGCACCCTGAATTAACAGGATGCTTTATACTTATCTTTAAAAAGAAATTATTCTTTTACTGCAGCAACATCATCTGTTTCTGTAGCTGGAACTTCTTCTCCTTCTGCGCCTTCAGCTGTTTCAGCATCTTCATCAACTTCGTCCACAATAGCGGTACGTGAAGTTCTAACCTGACAGATAACTGTATTTTCTGGGTGCATGATTTTAAATTTGTCGCTTTCCACAGACTTGGTGTACTTTTTATTACCAATTTTCATTTCGGTAATATCTACCTCAATAAAGTCTGGAAGGTTTTCTGGCAATGCCTTTACGCGAAGTTTACGCGTAACTATACGCAAAGTACCACCGTTACGAACGCCACGGGAATTACCTGTAGTACGTACAGGAATTTCCATTGTTACTTCTTTATCATCAAAAATTTGGTAAAAATCAATGTGAAGAATACGATCAGTAACTGGATGGAATTGAATATCCTGAAGAATGGCATTTACTTTTGTGCCGCCAAGGTTAATTACAACTGTGTGTACATCTGGAGTGTAAACCAAGTCTTTAAATGCAATTTCTTCTGCTGAAAAACTAATTGGCTCATCCCCTCCGTAAACTACGCAAGGAACCATTCCAGCATTACGTAGGGCCTTCGTTGCCTTTTTGCCCACGCTTTCTCTTTGTGATCCTTTAATTGTAATAGATTTCATTTTGTTTGAATTGTTTATTTATTAAAAAACTCCCTAAAAAGCTGTTTTTTAGGGAGTGCAAAGATAAATTTTATTTTGGATTATCGGTTTAGGAAAATTGATTTTTTATTTTGAAATAAATCTACATTAAAAACTTCCCGCTAATAGACTTATTGGCGTTAACGCTCAGCATAACATCGGCAAACAAGTTTGCGCAGCTAATTACCCGAATTTTTTTACTGGGTTTTGTAGGAATTGAATCTGAAACAATAAGTTCTAACATTTGCGATTTTTCTATGCGCTCATAAGCATTTCCGGAAAGTAGTGGATGTGTACAAACTGCACGAACACTTAAGGCGCCACGCTCTATCATTAAATCTGCTGCCGTGGTAAGGGTTCCGGCGGTATCAACCATATCATCTACCAACACGACGTTTTTTCCTTTTACGTCGCCAATTAGTTCCATATGCGAAATAACGTTCGCTTTTTCTCGCTGCTTATAGCAAATAACAACATCGCTTTCCAAAAATTTTGAATAAGCATACGCGCGTTTTGAACCGCCCATATCTGGCGAAGCGATGGTAAGATTCTCAAGATTTAGACTGCGTAAATACGGCAAAAAGATCGTGGAAGCAAAAAGATGATCCACAGGTTTTTCAAAAAACCCTTGAATTTGATCTGCGTGCAAATCCATTGTAATTATACGTGTTGCGCCTGCCGTTTCCAGCATTTTTGCCACCAATTTTGCAGCAATAGGTACCCGAGGCTTATCTTTTCTGTCCTGTCTAGCCCATCCAAAATATGGCAATACAGCTGTAATATGGCGGGCGGAAGCCCTTTTCGCGGCATCAATCATTAACAGTAGCTCCATTAAATGGTCGCTATTTGGAAAAGTTGAGCCAATGAGAAAAACGCGGCTTCCCCGGACAGATTCTTCAAAAGAAGGTTGAAACTCGCCATCGCTATAATGGGAAGTTATTACTTTTCCCAAGGGAATTCCGAAGGCATCAGCAATATCTTTTGCTAAGGCTTCACTTTGTTTACAGGCAAAAATCTTTGGGTCTGGTGCGAGAGATGGCATTTGTTTTTGGTTTTGTTTGAATAGGCTACAAAGGTAAAAATAATAGTTAGCGATATTTAAAAAAATAGCCTTATAAATTTTCAAGTAATTTCCAATTATTTGTTTATTTTTGCCTCCCGTTTGCTCGAGTGGCGGAATTGGTAGACGCGCTGGATTCAAAATCCAGTTCTTTCGGGAGTGTGGGTTCGATTCCCACCTCGAGTACAAAATCCCCTAACAATATTTGTTGGGGGATTTTTTTATGTGTGATAGACGCCCTGGGCTCAAAATCCAGTTCTTTCAACAAGTGGGTTCCCCCGAGGATTCGGGGCCACCTCGAGTACAAAATCCCCTAACAATTTTTGTTGGGGGATTTTTTTATGTGTGACGCCCTGGGCTCAAAATCCAGTTCTTTCAACAGGCGGGTTCCCCCGAGGATTCGGGGCCACCTCTAGTACAAAAAGCCTTAACAGAAATGTTGGAGCTTTATTTTTTTACTATTAATTACTATATGCCTTAAAATGAAACCGAAAGCAATTCCTGCCCAAGTTCGTGTATTGCTTTTTCTATTTTTTTAGTTTGGTCTTCAGAGGCGTTAGCTTTTCCCGTTTTGTATTGACGAAGCAACGAAGAATTGATTTTTGCTTTTTCGGCAATTGAGCCAATCTTTACCTCTGGTATAAGATTGAAAAAACCCTCCAAATCCATTTTATACTCAAATTCTACTCCGTTTTCATACTTGGCAACCCAGTCTTCTTCTAATTCTCGCGCAACTTCCAAATGTTCATCAAAAACTTTTTGCAGATCCATTTTTAATTCAGAAAGTGAATTCCCATAAACGGAAACTATGCCTTCCAAATTTTCTGTTGTACCCCAATAGGTCCCATCCTGCGCCTTTTCGACATAAATTTTCACTTTTACCATAATTCAAGGTTTCTATTTCTACTTTTTTCTCAACGCTATAATAAACTTAGTCTTTAAGCCCCGCCTGTTTTAATATTGAATTTACTGTTCCTGGAGGTACATCCTTTTTTGGATGTGGAATAGTAACCAATCCTTTTTTCACTGGATGTTTGAAATGATGATGGCTACCTTTTGTCCTAACGATATACCAACCATCTTTTTCAATCATCGTTATCAATGAGCTGGATTTCATAAAGTAAATGTATAACAAATATGTTATATGGCAAAATTGCTATATTATTTTGGTTTTCGATTTTCTTCGTATAATTGAAATAATTAAGAAAACAGCATAGTTTTCCCTGATACCTCGGGTATAAAGAAAAACCTAAACTGAGATGTTGGGGCTTTATTTTTTTATAAACTTTACTACGCTTCTATGACCTTCGGAAGTTGTAAATTCAAGAAAATACATTCCTTTTGCTAGTGAAGTAATATCTAGAGCGCCTTCAATTGGTTCGCCTTCTAAAATTCTTTTCCCTGATATGGAATAAACTATTGTTTTTGTAATTTGAGCGTCTTCGGATTTTATAAACAGCCGATCGGTAGCTGGGTTTGGGTAGAGTTTGAATTTTTCGGAATTATAGTCTTGAATGGATAGTGGTTCTCCAGCAATAAAGTCCAGCACTAAACCAAAAGGATTATTTGTGTAATGCATATGCTGTAAGCCATCTGATGAGTCAATAAAAATATTGTACCAGTAATCATCTTCAGTTGAAAAAAAATCGAAGTAATAAAATTCAAAGTCGTTCCATATCTGGTGTTCACAGGTTTCCGTGGTCTGCGTGTAATTAATGGGTCTCAATTCCTCAGAATTGCCCATAAGAATGAAGTTTCCCGAAAAGGAATTACAAGCTCCAAAACCTTCGAACGAAAGATTGTAATTTACCGTTAAATACGGTCTAATGGGAGGGTCTATTTCTGAAATAATTGCCGGATGGCCAAAATCTGGAATAATACTATAAAGCTGCCACGTTTTAAAAAGTTCAGGATCGGGATCTTGACCAAAGCTTTGAAATGCCAATATAAGTGTAACTAATAATATTGTAAATTTCTTCATAATCGAATTCTTTAGAAACTCAATTAAAGGTACAAAATCTTCGCCATAAAAAAATCCCCAGAGATTTTCTGAGGATTTTTTACACTGTTTACTTAAGGTTTTTAGAAAATTTATTTCTTAATAATCTTCTTTGTAATCGTTCCTTCGGCAGTATTAATTTTCAAAATATAAACTCCAGCCGAAAGGTTAGCTGCATTTACTGTTGAAACTGTATTGCTTAAAATTCCTTTAGAAATTAGCGCGCCGGTGTAGCTGTAAATGCTATAAGATTGTAATCCCAAAGTAGAAGCAACCGAAAAAGTAGTGTCAAAAATAGTTGGATAAACTTTTACCGCAGTAGCATCAAAAGAGTTGTTTTCTACTCCTAGTACAAAATTTAAAACCGGGTAACCATCATTAACGCTTGAATCTATAGACCAAGGTGCCTCGGTTGAACCTGCGTTTAGTAAATCTACAGTTTCGGTAGATTTCATTTCGGTAGTTGTTAAAGCTGTAATATCTGGAGTAACCGGAGGCCCTTGAACAACACCTACACCTTCGGTCATTCCTGAAGTTTCGGTATCGAAATATAAGTTTTCGGCATTAATCATTCCCCATAAACCTATAACAGCACCAGCACTATCAGGAGCAGTTACCGTACCGGTAGCATATGAATTTTTAATAAGTAACGCATTGTCTCCATTACCAATTAACCCCCCTGCACGGTCCATTAATGAAACAACATTAGCACGAGAATAGCTATTGTCTACAACACTTTCGCCTGCAAAAGCAAATGGAAATGAACCAATTAAGCCACCAGTTAATGCATCGGCAGTTACGGTACCTTCAGAATAACATTCAGCAACTATTACATTGTCCCAACCTGTACCGGCTAGACCTCCTACTTGGGCAAAACCAGTTACATTACCAATTGCGTGACTTTTAGTAATAGTAGAGTTTGTTAAAAAACCACCAACCAATCCGCCAGTTGTATATTGTCCGGTAACATCTACATTTATAGCGCTACAGTTTTCAATAGAACCGTTATTATAAAGGTTTGCTATTAAAGCACCTGTATTATCATCGCCAATAACATTGGCAGTGTCTAGATGCAAGTTTGAAAAAGAAGCGCTCTCGGTATGACCAAAAAGACCCGCCATTCCAGTTGTAGGCATATTTACCCATAAATTGCTTATTACGTAATCGTTACCATTCACAGTACCTGAAAAAGGAATATTGAATTCTACACCTATAGGGCTCCATAAATTGCCATCGAGGTCTATATCGCCTCCAATTAAAATAGTTTTACCTGCAAATGAATTGCCATCGGCAACCAATTGTGCCAGGCCAGCCAAGGTTTCGGCAGTTGAGAGGGTAAATTCGTCTTGGCCGGCATCGTACCAACTTGTGTCGGCAAGATCGCTCCAAGATGTTGTGGGGAAAGTTTGTGCTTGAGTCATCGTTACAGATACCAAAAGCAATACTAAATAGATTTGTAATTTTTTCATCATTATGTTTTAGAGATTTTCCGCAAATATATTAAACAACTTTACCCGTGCAAAGGGATTTAAATGCCCCAATACTAAGCAAATAATTGGCTTTTTAATTTATTTAATACCGTTTCTATGATGTTGATAAATTAGCTGTTAAAGATGAAGCAAAATGACAATAATACTTCAAAATAAAAATGAAAAACACATGACATCTTTTTTGTAATTATTTTTTTGAACAACGCTTTTAAATATCTAATTATGTGTTATTTACGCTATATAATTAACATGCCAATTTTTTAAAATATTTAAACAACTATTTTAGAAATAATTAAAAACCACCTCATTGGCAAAGTTTTCGATCCTTGGCCAAATTCATTGATATCTTCCCCACAAAAATGTATATTTGACAAACTTTACAAACTACTCCCCTTCATGACTGATTTCTGGTTGTATTTTAATCTTGGCCTGCACCATGTATTGGATTGGAAAGCCTACGATCATATTCTATTTTTAATAGTTTTATGCGCTGCCTATAATTTCTCTTCGTGGAAAAAATTACTAATTTTAGTTACCATGTTTACCATTGGGCACACGCTATCGCTGCTTTTGGCAGCCTATAATGTAGTGAGTGTTTCGGGAAAGGTAATTGAGTTTTTAATACCCGTAACTATTTTGGTTACGGCGCTATTTAACCTTTTTACCGCGGGAAAAGAGAAAAAGTTCGAAAAAATTGGCATGCTCTACATTGTTACTATTTTCTTCGGAATCATTCACGGTTTGGGATTTGCCTCTTTCTTTACCGCATTAGACAGCGGCAGGGAATTGCTACCATTACTGGAATTTGCCCTCGGTATTGAAACTGCCCAAATTATAGTTGTTATCGTTTTTTTAATTATTGCTTTTATCTTTCAAACTATATTCCGTTTCAACAAAAGAGATTGGGTTTTGGTAGTTTCTTCATTGGTAATAGGAATGGTTATACCAATGCTCATCAATAATTGGATTTTTTAAACTGTAACAGCTCATAATAACACCAATAGGCTTCGATTTTAAAAATATCTTCCTTTGCAAAAACTGGTACAACTACAAGCAAGTTTTTTCTTTGGCAAGAAGTTAACAACATTTTTTTTGGCAGTGGCGTAACTTCAAAGTAATTTCGTTGTCTATTTAAAAGTATGAAGGACAGCAAACAACGCAAATACGATATTGCCTATCTACGGATGGCCCAAGAATGGAGCAAACTCTCCTATTGTAAAAGAAAACAGGTTGGCGCGCTTATTGTAAAAGATAAAATGATAATAAGCGACGGGTACAACGGCACCCCTACAGGTTTTGAAAACATTTGTGAAGACGATCAAGGATACACAAAGTGGTATGTGCTACACGCCGAAGCAAATGCAATACTAAAAGTAGCCTCCAGCACACAGGCCTGCCAAGGTGCCACATTATATATTACAATGTCGCCTTGTAAGGAGTGTAGCAAATTAATTCACCAAGCAGGTATAAAGAGAATGGTTTACCTCAATGAATATAAAGACAACTCTGGAATCGCTTTTCTTGAAAAAGCAGGAGTGAGCGTGCAGCATATTTCAGATTTGGAATCGGTATAATGAAAAATAAAACTTCGACAACACTTAACAAGCAAAAAAAATACTTGCCGCTGTGGATTGGATTGGCTCTGGCCATAGGCGTTTTTATTGGTTCGAAGCTAAATTTTAATGACAATACCGAAAAAATTTTTGCGACCAGTTCCAAAAAAGATAAGCTCAATAGGCTTATAGACTATATAGATTATGAATACGTAGATAAAGTAAACACAGACAGTATTGTAGATGTAACCGTTTACGGAATCCTTTCCAACTTAGACCCCCATTCGGTTTATATTCCCAAAAAAGAATATCAACACAGTGCAGACGACATGCGCGGCGCCTTTATTGGTATAGGCGTAAGTTTTTATATTTATAAAGATTCCATTGCCGTTATTCGCACTATTGAAGGTGGTCCCGCAGAGCAAGCCGGAATAAAAGGTGGCGACAGAATAATTTATGCCGACGGTAAAAAACTTTTTGGCGAATTGGTGCAGCGCGACAGCATTTCCAATTATTTAAAAGGCGAAATAAACAGTAAAGTTGCACTAGATGTTTATAGACCGAGCGAAAACAAAACCTTAGAATTTAAAGTGCGAAGAAAGCAGGTGCCCCTGGTAAGTGTTGACGCTTCGTATATGATTGAAGAAGAATTGGGCTACATAAAAATAAATCGCTTCTCAGAAACTACGTTTAGGGAGTTTGAATCGGCGCTGGAAAAACTAAAAGACCAAGGAGCCACTAAATTGGTCTTAGACCTCCGCGATAATCCGGGTGGTTATATTTCTACTGCCGAACGTATTGTTGATGAGTTTTTAGAAAACAACAAACTCGTGTTAATCACAAAAAACAAAAGTGGCGAAATAAATAAAACCTATGCCACGCGCCGCGGCGATTTTGAACACGGAAAACTCTATGTGCTAATTAATGAAAACTCAGCTTCGGCAAGCGAAATTGTAGCTGGCGCACTGCAGGACAACGACAAAGGCACAATAATTGGCCGTCGTTCGTTCGGAAAAGGTCTGGTGCAGCGCGAAATGTCGCTCGGAGATGGCAGTGCGGTCCGCCTTACCATTGCCAGGTATTACACTCCCACCGGCCGTTCTATCCAGCGCCCATACGGTAATGGGAACGACACCTATTACAATGAGTACGAAAAACGCTATCGCAACGGCGAATTATTACACGCAGATAGCATAAAAGTAGCAGACTCATTAAAATACACCACGCCCAAAGGAAAAGTGGTTTACGGTGGCGGCGGAATAATTCCAGACGTATTTGTGGCGAAAGACACGAGTGTAGAAAACGAAACACTTCAATACGTTTCGCGAAGCGGATTTATGAGCTATTTTATATTTGAATATCTCGAAAAAAACCGAGCCCTATTTAAAGATATGAATTTTGAAGACTTTAGAAAAAACTATAAAATTGATAAGAGCCTTTCAGAAGAATTTATAGAATATGCCAAGTTTAATGAAGCGCAAATAGATCTTTCAAATTACACCGAAGAATTAAGAAGAACCCTAAAAGCCAATATCGCCCAACAGCTATTCGGCCCCAATGCTTACGAGATTATATTAAACGAAAACGATCCCATGATTCTAAAAGTTCTAGAACTGGAGGCCAATAATGCTATCGGCAATAACTAAAATCCTCACTTTTTGGTCTGCGCTGCAATTCTTTTGGAAATAAGCAGAATAGTTAATAGTAATATTGCACAAAACCCCGCTAATATACAGATGAAAGCAACGCCGCTGTCGCCATTTAACAGGTTTTCAAAGTTTAATTTGGTAGCGTTAAATACAACCAATATTGCAGCGAGGGCAATCATTATATAAATTACAGTTTTCATAATATCAATGGTTAAATAATTCTTGAATGTTTGAGGTGAATAGCTTCACAGCAATTGCAAGCAAAATTACACCAAATATTTTTTGAATTACTGCAATTCCATTTTTTCCTAAAAAACGCTGCAATTTCCCCGAAGTTTTTAAAACCACATATATTACTATAATATTTACAATTATAGCAACAATTATATTTTGAAGCTGATATTCGGCACGTAAGGACAGTAGCGTAGTTAAACTTCCCGGACCGGCTAACAGCGGAAAAGCCAATGGAAAAATAGAAGCCAAATCAGGGCTCGTATCGCCTTCTTTAAAAAGGGTAACGCCCAAAATCATTTCCAAAGCAATAAAGAAAAGTATCAACGAACCTGCTACGGCAAATTCATTTACGTTTACTCCAATGAGATTTAAAATACTTTCTCCTAAAAAAAGAAAGACAATCATCACTACTGCTGCTATAATAGAGGCTTTGCCAGAATTAATATGGCCAGCCTTTTCACGCAACCCAATAATAATAGGAATACTTCCTACAATATCTATTACTGCAAAAAGCACCATTGTGGCCGTTGCTATTTCTTTGAAATTTAAAGTCATACCCTTTTTTTTGAGGCGGCAAAATTATAAAATATAATTGGTTGCCACAGAATTTTATGTGGTTAATAAAAGCATAAATTTTACTATGCCCAAATTACAAAACAACTATCTTTGCCGCATGTTTCAACTGGGAAAAACGATCGTTTCTGAAGATATAATCGAAAAAGATTTTGTTTGCAACCTCCATGCGTGCAAAGGTGCATGCTGTATTGAGGGCGAAGCAGGCGCGCCCATCACCCCAAAAGAAGTGTCTATCCTTAAAGAAATTTACCCGAAAGTAAAACCATTTCTACGGCCAGAAGGCATTGAGGCAATTGAAAAACAAGGCACTCACATTAAAACCACACAAGGCGAATTAGAAACTCCCTTGGTAGATGGAAAAGAATGTGCCTACGTAACCTTTAACGACCGTGGTATTGCAAGTTGTGGCATTGAAGACGCCCATAATGCTGGCGCAATTGACTCCATAGCTCCAGGATTTATAAAACCAATTTCTTGCCATTTATACCCAGTGCGCGTACAGGAATACAGCGAGTTTTCGGCAGTTAACTATCATCGCTGGCCAATTTGCGACGACGCCTGTACTCTGGGAAAAGAACTAAAAGTACCGGTTTACAAATTTGTAAAAACAGCCCTTATCCGAAAATTTGGCGAAAATTGGTACACCCAATTAGAAAAAGTAGCTTCGGAAATGTAGCCATCTTTCACTTTAAATTGTCTTATCTTATTCATATTGATTACCTTAGTATTTTAATTAAATTTATTTACTAACTAAAATTTTCAAATATGAAGAAGTATGTATTAGCCCTATTGGTTCTTGCAGCTTTTGCGAGCTGTAAAGACAATCCAGTGAGCAAGAAAATCAAGGAAACGAAAGATGCTGTTTCCAACACTACAAATGCGGTAAAAGAAATGACCAATATGCAGGATGATATAAAAGAACTGCAGGACATTACTCCACTTACCAATGAAGAATTAAAATCTTGGATGCCAGAAGAGGTAAACGGAATGAAACGCATAAGCTATAAAGCTGGCCAAGCAGGAATGATGAATATCTCGTCAATTGAAGCTACATATGCTAACGAAGACAAGTCGAAAAAGTTTTCAATAAACATAATTGATGGTGCAGGACAAGTAGGAGCAGCAGCGACAATGGGTATGCGCATGGTCATGTCTCAAGATTTTGAAGAAGAAGACGAGCACGGCTCCCGACGTACTGTTACCAAAAATGGCAAAAAAGCCATTGAAGAATATCGTACTGGCAACAATAGAAGCACCATCCAACTTATGGAAGGAAACCGTTTTTACCTAGAAGCAAAAGGCACCAATATGGATATAGACGAAACTTGGGATGCCATTGACGAATTAGATTTAGAAGAACTAGGTTAAAATAATATTTCCCACTGCACAAAGGCTGTTTAAAATGTAAGATTTAAAGCTTGTTTCAGCGAAAGCCTCAACGGCAAGATGTTGCAAACCAATTTTGTTTGCACTCAAGCAAGCAAAATTGTACAAATCTTACGCTTTATACAGCCTCTTTTCTTTTACTAGGATGCCAACAAAATAAGATTGCACACCTATTTCATTCGTGGCTTTGTTTTTGATAATTTTTACAAGTTACCTTTAGCTATCGGGCTATTTACGTATATTTACGGCATGCGCAGAATTCTATGTATAGTACTCATTTTTACCGCTACGGCAAGCTTTTCACAGAGCGATGCTTTGGCAAAAAATTATTTCGAACAAGGAGAGTTCGAAAAATCATTGCGTATTTATGAAAAACTGAACAAGGAAAATCCATACCGACTCGATTATTTTATGGGTGTGGTACAGAGCAATCAACAGCTCGAAAATTTCACAGAAGCCGAGCAACTTATTAAGGAAAAATTGGGCAGCGGACGAAACTTTCCGCAGCTATTCGTAGAGTTAGGCCACAATTACACCCTTCAAAACAAAACCGAACTGGCTACTTTAAGTTATAACAAAGCCATCGAAATAATTGACGAAAACCCAAATTTCTCCTACATTATTGGCAACACATTTCAAAAATACAGCTTGTTGGACGAAGCGGTAACGGCTTACGAAAAAGCAATGGCGCTAAGCGACAAATTAGATTTTAACATGCAATTGGCGCAAATTTATGGCGAGCAGGGCAAATTGGAAAAAATGTTCGATAGCTATTTGGGGCTGGTAGAAAAAAACAATTCATATAAGGGAAATGCGCAGCGATATTTCAGTCTTTATACCACCGAAGATCCAAATAACGAAGCAAATTTATTGCTAAAAAAAATACTTTTGCAACGGTTGCAGCAAAATCCGGATGTTCTTTACAACCAATTGTTAAGCTGGTTATTTATTCAACAAAAAGAATATAAAAAAGCCTTTACACAAGAAAAAGCAATTTACAAACGCCTAGGCGACAATCTCAGCGGAATTACAAACCTAGCCTATATAGCTATCGCCGATGAAGATTACGAGGCCGGCAGGGAAATAGTAAACTACATTATTGAAAATTCGTTTACGCCACAAAGTAAATTGCAAGGCAATCAAATTCTTATGAAAATGGAGGTGAAAACCGCCACAGCCAAGCAATATCCTGAGGTAGCAAATAAATTTAAAAACCTTTTAGACGAATTCGGCCGCAATCGCGAAACCTATTCTTTACAAGTAGATTACAATCAATTTTTAGCCTTTCAGGCAAATAATAAAGAATTGGCAATTGAAAATTTAAAGTCGCTGGCAAAGCAAAATCTAACGCCCTATCAGGAAGCTCACGTAAAAATGGCGCTCGCAGATATTTTGGTCTTCGATGAAAAGTTTAACGAAGCCCTTATTTATTATTCACAAATTCAGAAAAAAGTACAGAACGACGTTTTGGCACAAGAAGCCCGTTTTAAAGTTGCACGCACCAGTTATTTTAAAGGCGATTTTGAATGGGCACAGGTACAATTAGATGTCCTAAAAAAATCTACGTCGCAATTAATTGCCAACGACGCCATGGAACTCAGTTTATTAATTCGCGATAACTCACTGGAAGACTCCACACAAACCGCACTTAAAAAATACGCCCGTGCCGATCTGCTGGCTTTTCAAGACAGAAACACCGAAGCCATTGCTGTTTTGGATGATATTTTAACCAATCATAAAGGCGAAAAAATTGAAGACGAAGCACTCTATAAACAGGGGCTGGTTTATGAAAAACTTCACGAATACACCAAAGCCGAAAGCAACTATTTAAAAATTACCGAATTTTATAGCGACGATATCCTAGCAGACAATGCCCATTATAGGCTCGCCCAGATTTACGAAGAAAAACTAAACCAACCGCAAAAAGCAAAAGCGCAATACGAAGCTATAATCTTTAACTACGCAGATAGCATTTATTTTGTTGAAGCGCGGAAAAAGTATCGTTCTTTGCGTGGCGATGCTATAAATTAAAGCCTAACACTAAAGATTTTTAAACCCACTAGGTTTCCTTTTATTTGTAATTTTGCACACAAAATTTTAAATTTTACAAAATATGTACATCTATAATGTAACGATAAATGTAGATCAAGCCATACACGACACCTGGCTTAACTGGATGAAAACAGTACACATTCCCGCTATGCTAGCCACCGGAAAATTTAAAAAAGCCTTACTAACGCGCGTAGTTATAGAAGAAGAAATGGGCGGCACAACCTATTCCGTGCAATACACCACAGATAGTAAAGAAACGCTCGAAAAATATTATTCCGAAAATGCCGATAAGCTCCGCGCGCAAAGCAATCCTTTTGAAGGAAAATTTGTAGCCTTCCGAACCGAGCTCGAAGTTATTGGCGAAGCCCACAACGAAATTTTTAATCAATAGCCAAGGTACCCTCCGTACGTTGCAAATACCCTTGTGTACAAATCCGAAAAAACTTTGCAAATTTTTTAATGAAAAAGGAAAACCGAGACAAAGCCAGAGAAAATTCAAATTCAGAAACGGTACGCGCTAAAAAACACCTTGGCCAACATTTTTTGAAGGATGAAGCAATAGCCAAAAAAATTGGCGACACACTCTCGCTTCAAGGTTACAAAAATGTGCTGGAGATTGGCCCCGGAATGGGTGTGCTTACCAAGTATTTAGTTGAAAAGGATGTGGCGGTAATTGCAATGGATCTCGACACCGAATCTATCGTTTTCTTAAATAAAAATTATCCCAACAAGAATTTAAAAGTTATTGAAGCAGATTTTTTGAAATATGATCTTTCGCAACTTTTTGGAGCGGAACAATTCGGTATTACGGGTAATTTTCCATATAATATTTCAACACAAATTGTTTTTAAAATGTTGGAATGGAAAGCACAAATCCCAGAATTTACAGGAATGTTTCAAAAAGAAGTAGCACAGCGCATTTGCGAAAAAGAAGGCAGCAAAGCCTATGGCATACTTTCAGTTTTAACACAAGCCTTTTATGAAGCAGAATATCTCTTTACCGTTCCTCCTACAGTTTTTAATCCACCGCCAAAAGTAGATAGCGGCGTACTTAGGCTTAAACGCAAAGAAAACTTTACCCTTGCTTGCAACGAAAAAATGCTTTATAAAGTTGTAAAAACTGCCTTCCAACAACGTAGAAAAACCCTTCGCAATAGTTTAAAATCTTTTAATCTTTCAGATAAAATAAAAGAAGATACTATCTTTGGCCAACGTCCGGAACAGCTTTCCGTATCGCAATTTATAGCACTCACCCAAAAACTAGAAAATGATGCAATTTCAACTGACAGATGAATTTATCGAGCAGGTTGAACAGCTCATTGAAAATAACGATGGCCCTGCACTAACAGCGCTTTTAGAAGAATTTCACTTTGCTGATATTGCCGAACTGCTGCACGAACTCAATACTGAAGAGGCCACATATATTGTAAAACTGCTGGACAGCGAAGTAACCAGTGAAGTTTTAATAGAGCTAGACGACGATTTTAGAGAGCGAATTCTAGACAAGCTTACCCCTTCCGAAATAGCCGATGAGCTAGATGAAATGGACACCGATGACGCTGCAGATATTATTGCAGAATTGGATGACGATGTTCAAAAACAAGTAATTGGGCACATAGAAGACGAAGTACACGCCGCAGATATTGTAGATCTTTTGCGTTATGATGAAGATACTGCGGGTGGTTTAATGGCAAAAGAACTTGTGCGAGTAAAAGAAAGTTGGACCGTCGCTGGCTGTGTACGCGAAATGCGCCGGCAAGCCGAAAACGTTACGCGCGTTCACTCTATTTACGTTACCGACAAACACGGAAAACTAAAAGGAAGGCTTTCGTTAAAAGATTTACTTACCGCCCCCGGACGTGCACATATTAGCGAAGTTTATATTCCAAAAGTAGATTATGTAAACGTGCACACCGAAGCCGAAGATGTAGCGCGTATTATGCAGAAATACGATTTGGAAGCTCTCCCCGTTGTTGATGAAGATGGCATTCTAGTAGGACGAATTACTATTGACGATATAGTAGATTTTATAAAAGAAGAAGCCGAGAAAGATTACCAAATGGCTGCGGGTATTACAAAAGATGTGGAGGCAGACGATGGTATTTTTAAACAAACCCGTGCCCGTTTGCCTTGGTTGTTAATTGGTATGTTTGGCGGCTTGGGCGCTGCGAGTATTATTTCTGGGTTTCAGGAAATATTGGAGAGCTTTCCGCGAATTTTGATTTTTGTTCCACTTATTCAGGCAACTGCCGGAAATGTAGGGGTACAATCCAGCGCCATTGTAGTTCAAGGTTTGGCAAACAATACTTTAAAAGGCAACATAATTGCCCGTCTTTTTAAGGAGTCTGGGCTGGCGTTAATTAATGGTCTTTCAATCGCAATGATTGTTCTTTTTATAAGTCATTTTATATTTCACACAAGTTATTTAGAATCCATTAGCATTGGAGCAGCGCTTATTTCAGTTATACTTTTGGCTGCACTCATTGGTACTTTTATACCAATTATCTTAGACAAAAGAGGTATTGATCCCGCAGTAGCAACCGGTCCGTTTATTACAACTAGCAACGATATTTTCGGAATACTTACCTATTTTTTAATTGCAAAAATGATTTTAGGATTTTGAAAAC
Organism: Aequorivita flava; assembly: GCF_038742595.1. NCBI lineage: Bacteria > Pseudomonadati > Bacteroidota > Flavobacteriia > Flavobacteriales > Flavobacteriaceae > Aequorivita > Aequorivita flava. Next base: position 173,865 of record NZ_JBANCF010000002.1, read on the forward strand.
TTCTGTTTATAAACATCGCTTTATCGTACCGGCTTCGGCTATAGACGAGTTAAACCATGTAAATAATGTAACGTACCTTCAATGGTGTTTAGATACCGCTGAAGAACATTGGATTTCAAAAACTACCGAAGAACAACGCAAAGAAAATGTGTGGGTAGTTTTAAATCATTTTATTTCGTACAGAAACCCTTCATTTTTAGGCGAAGAATTGGAAACCCAAACCTGGATAGACAGTTATGAAGGCGTTAAAAGCGAACGGCATTATAAAATAATTCGACCAGCAGATGGTAAAACAATCGTAGAAGCAAAAACACTGTGGTGCTTTTTAGACGGAAAAACTTTTAGACCTACAAAAATTCCACGGGAAATTGGCGAACTTTTTAATTGATAAGCCCAATCATAATTACCTGATTGCCCAATATTTTCAATACTTTTATGCTATAAAACTTCACCCAATTGAGCGTTTTCAAAAAACTTTTTAAGCAAACTTTTATTTATGGGCTGGCCACCGTACTCCCGCGTTTGCTTACGGTTATTCTTGTTCCGCTATACGTAAAAGTGCTATTGCCCGAAGAATACGGAATTTATTCTACCGTAATGGCTTTTCTTATTTTGGGAAATGTGCTTCTTAGCTACGGAATGGAAACCGCCTTTTTTAGATTTATTACCAAACACACCTCGCAGCAAAAAATTGTACAATCCACTACCCTTACCTCACTAACGGTTTCAACTTTACTCTTTTTGGGAATTACCCTGTTATTAAGAAATAATATTGCAGAAATTTCTGAATTTAAACCCGAGTTCGTTACCTATGGCTTAATAATCTTGGCGTTAGACGCTTTGGTGGTACTGCCCTTTGCCTGGTTTCGCGTAAATGAAAAACCTACTCGATATGCCGCAATTAAAATTTTTAACGTGGTAATAAACCTTGCTTTTAATATATTTTTCCTCTTAATACTTCCCAAACTAGCTGCTAATAGCAGCTATTGGAACGCCCTATGGTATCCCGAAAATAAGGTGGCTTACGTTTTTATTGCCAATTTAATAGCAAGTGCGGTAACACTTTTGGTATTACTTCCGCTCTATGTAAAAATTGGTTTGGGCTTCAATCGTGTTATTTGGAAACAAATGATGCGTTATGCCCTGCCCGTGCTATTTGCGGGTATTGCTTTTAGTATAAATGAAGCCTTTGACCGGATTCTCTTAAAATATTTATTGCCCGAAAATATTGCCGAAATACAGGTGGGGCTTTATTCCGCCTGTTATAAACTCGGCATGTTTATGACCCTTTTCGTAATGGCTTTTAGACTGGGGATAGAACCTTTCTTTTTTAATCATTCAAAAGAAAGTAACGCAAAAACTACGTATGCAACCATCACAAAATATTTTACCCTTTTTGGGTGTTTTATTTTATTGGTGGTAGTAGTTTATATTGATGTTTTTAAACGCATTTTAATTCCAAATAGTCAATATTGGGAAGCATTAAAGATTGTACCGCTCATTTTATTGGCCAACTTGTTTTTAGGAATTTATCACAATCTCTCGGTTTGGTACAAGGTTACAGATCGTACAAAATACGGCGCATATATCTCTATTTTTGCAGCAGCAGTAACTCTCGTGCTCAATTATATTTTAATTCCAATAATTGGTTATATGGGCTCTGCCATTGCAACACTCGCCGCCTATGGCAGTATGATGGTGCTTTCGTATCTTTACGGCCGGAAGTACTACGATGTGCCCTACGACGTAAAAAAAATAAGCAGCTATCTATTGTTGGCAGTTGGCTTTTCCGGTATTTCCTTTTACATTTTCAACGGAAATATTTATCTCGGAACAGCGTTGTTATTAGTATTTACAGCTATTATGTATTATTCCGAAAAAAATGATTTTTTAAAAATTATTAAAAAGTAATCAAAATCTCGGTCTCGGGCAGCCAGGCCTTTTTAAATTGTATATATGAATATAAATGAAGATATGCCCTCAGCGAATAAGGTTCAGCAATGCGTACCTACCGGCATAAAAATCATCAATAAATCTAACCATCCGTTGCCATCGTATGAAACTATTGCTTCGGCCGGAATGGATTTGCGTGCAAATGTAGACCAACCTTCAACCTTAAAACCATTACAGCGCGCCATAGTAAAAACCGGACTTTTTATAGAATTACCTATTGGTTTTGAAGCGCAAGTTCGGCCTCGAAGTGGGCTCGCAGCCAAAAAAGGAATAACGGTATTAAATTCTCCCGGAACAATTGATGCCGATTATCGCGGCGAAATTGGAGTAATTTTAGTAAATCTTTCCAACGAAGATTTTACCATTGAGCACGGCGAGCGCATCGCCCAATTAGTAATCGCAAAACACGAACGCGCCGTTTGGGAAGAAGTGGAAGAATTAAGCAATACTTCGCGAGGTACGGGCGGTTTTGGAAGTACTGGAACAAAATAATAACAGCGTCGCAATACAATAGTGCACCGCTATAAAATAAATTATCAACTTTAAAAAATTCCCGCCATCGCGGGCATACATATGAAAATAATAGTACCAATGGCAGGCCGCGGAAGTCGCCTTCGCCCACATTCACTAACAGTCCCTAAACCATTAATTCCAGTTGCAGGAAAACCAATTGTGCATCGTTTGGTTGAAGATATTGTCGGGGTGTTAGATGAAGAAATAGACGAAATAGCATTTATTCTGGGCGATCCAGCTTTTTTTGGAGACGACGTTATAAAAGCGTTAGAAGAACTGGCAAAATCTCTTGGAGCCAAACCCACAATTTATCGTCAACTTGACCCAAAAGGAACGGGTCACGCTATCATGTGCGCTAAAGAATCGCTTTCAGGCCCAGCGGTAATTGCATATGCCGATACATTAATTCGTGCCAATTTCAATTTAGACAAAGATGCAGACGCGGTTATCTGGACAAAAAAAGTTGAAAATCCCGAAGCTTATGGCGTAGTAAATCTCAACCAAAAAAATGAAATAATAGAACTTGTTGAAAAACCAGAAGAATATGTAAGCGACCAAGCCGTTATAGGTATTTATTATTTTAAAGATGTTGCACAACTTAAGAACGAATTGCAGTTCGTTTTAGACAACAACATAATAAACGGTGGCGAATACCAAATTAACGACGGTATAAAAAGGATGATGGCCGCAGGTAAAATTTTTAAAACCGGAACGGTAGACGAATGGATGGATTGCGGCAACAAAGAGGTAACTGTAGAAACCAATAAACGAATGTTAGGTTTCCTTTCAGCAGCAAACAGCCCGCTTATTTCGGAGAATATTCGCAATGAAAATTCAAAAATAATCGAGCCGTGTTTTATCGGTGAAAATGTTACACTTAAAAATAGCACCGTGGGTCCTTACGCCTCTATTGGTGCAGGAACGGTAGTTGAAGACAGCACAATAAAAAACAGTATAATCCAAACCCATGCAACAATTAAGAATGCAACTTTAAACAACGCAATGATTGGTAATTATGCTACTTTTGATGGTAAATTCACCAATGTTAGTATTGGTGATTATTCAGAGTTAAAACAATAATAAATATACACGGGCGCGGCCGAGGGTTTTAAAATAAATGAATTAAAAAAGTCTCCACTGCGCTCGAACAGACATTAAATTTGAAATTAAAATTTTTAAATATAGTACTTCTTTTCTGCGGAATTCTTCTTCCGAAGCAACTCTGTGCGCAGGAAATTAAAAATGATTCCATCCAAAATCCGATGGACCAATTAGGCGATGTAACCGACGATTTTCAGGAAAATTTCTTTGAAGCTTTAAAACAAAAAGGTATTGAAAATTATGAATTGGCGCTCACGGCACTACAAAAAGCCGAAAAAGCAGCTAAAACCGATGAAAATAAAGCTGTTGTGTATTTTGAAATGGGTAAAAACCACACCTATTTAAAACAGTATGCCGAAGCCGAAGCAAATTTTAACAAAGTGTTGCAGAGCCAAGGCGACAGGCTAGATGTTTTAGAGCAGTTTTACGAATTGTACCACCAACAGAAAGAGTACGATAAATCAATTCCGTTGGTACAGCGGCTTATTACTTTTGACGAAGATTATAAAGAAGATCTAGCCAATCTTTACACGCTCACAAAACAATATAACAAAGCTTTGGCACAATTGGATGAGCTGGACGAAGCTTGGGGCGAAAGCGACATCCGAAACGCGCTACGGGCTCAAATATATCGCGCAACTGGCAATACCGATGGCGCAATAGAAAACCTAGAAGAGAAAATAGATAACAACCCAAAAAACGAAAAAGAATACCTAAACCTCATCTTTCTTTACAGCGAACAGGGCAATACCGAAAAAGCTTTTGAAGCAGCTAAAAACCTCTTAAAAAACAATCCAAAATCGCAGTTGGTACATTTGGCTCTCTATAAATTTTATTTGGATACGGGAAATACTTCGGAAGCCATTTCTTCAATGAAAATTATTTTTTCTTCAGAAGAAGTTGACAAGGAAACCAAGTATAAAGTGTTGGGCGATTTTATTCAATTTGTAGATAAAAACCCTTCATTTGAAACCGATTTAAATCAAATTGTAAATCAATTTTCTGTTGAAAATGGTCGTGTTTATGAAAAAATCGGCGATTATTATGCCACAAAAAACAGGAAAAAAGATGCGCTTAATGCATACGAAAAAGGTATTGCTCGCGCGCCAGATAATTATAATCTATTGCGAAATACGCTGCTATTTCAAATTGAATTTAAAAAATATGAAGCCGCAGCCAAATTAAGTTCCGAAGGGCTCGAAATTTTTCCTGCCCAAGCGCTTTTATATTTATTAAACGGCGTTGCCAACAACGGCCTTAACAAAAGCGATGCAGCTATTGAAAGTTTAGAAACCGGATTAGACTTTATATTGGGAGATCCGAAAATGGAGCGCGATTTTTACCAACAGCTGGCATTTGCATACACGGCAAAAGGCAATGTTGAAAAAGCAAAAATGTATTCCGAAAAAGCCACTGCAACAAAATTGCCGAACTAATATTTTATGAAATTGAAACCCTTCTATTTAATACTTTTATTATTATTTGTTTCCTGTGGTGGCGCCAAAAGCATTACAAATATTGAAAGCGCCTCTGCCAAAGATGTAATTGCCGCACACAAAGCTGCCACTCCAGATTTTAAAACACTGGCCGGACGGGCACAATTGGTTTACGAAACCGAGGAAAAATCGCAGAGTATAACGGTTAGTCTTCGGATGGAGAAAGACAAAAATATTTGGATAAAAGCTTCAATTTTAGGAATTACCGTTGCCAAAGCTTTAATAACACCCACACGTGTAAGTTATTATGAAACCATCGGAAAGACCTATTTTGAAGGTAATTTTGCCTTGTTGGGCGAATGGTTAGGTACGCCAATTAATTTTCAGCAAACGCAAAATTTACTTTTGGGACAGTCTATTTTTACCTTAAATCCCTCGGAATATAAAGTGGCAATCGCACAGAATAAGTATAAAATACAACCCAAACAACAACCGCAAGATTTTATACATTCGTTGATTTTAAATCCAGAAAATTTCAAAATTTCATCAGAAACACTTGGGCAACCCAGTGCAGAACGCCTGTTAAGTATTCGCTACGGCGATTATCAAAATATTGAACGACAATTTTTTCCCTCAACTATATTAATAGATACTTCTGAAAAAAATTCAAAAACCAAAATTGAAATTAATTACAGAAAAATTGAAATTAATGCAAACGTTAGTTTTCCGTTTGAAATACCCCAAGATTACGAAGAAATACAACTTAATTAAATGAAGCAGTTACGCACATATCTCTTTTTATTCGTTTGCATTATTTCGGTTTCAACGCTTTCTGCACAAGTAGATAAGCAAAAGGAACTGGAAGAAAAACGGCAAGCCATTTTAGAGGAAATAAAACAGATAAACTCACTTCTTTTTAAAACAAAAAAAGAAGAAAAGTCTGTGCTTTCGCAAGTTGAAGATTTAAACCAGCGTATTGCTGCTTCAGAAAATTTAATTCGCGTTACCAATCAACAAGCCAATTTGCTCACCCGAAGCATAAATAGTAATATTGAAAAAATAAGTTCTCTTCGCGAAGAATTAAAAATAATGAAGGCAGATTATGCGGCAATGATTCAAAAGTCGTACAAAAGCAAAAACCAGCAGAGCCGCATTATGTTTTTACTATCTTCACAAAATTTTTTGCAGGCGTACAAGCGCGTTCAGTATATGAAGCAATATGCAAAATTCAGAAAAAAACAGGGAGAGGGTATCCGGATAAAAACCGAAGAACTTCAAAAATTGAATGCCGATTTAATATCACAAAAAAAGACGAAACAAAAACTAATAGCCGAAAACGAAGTGGCGAAAGCCCAATTAACCGAAGAACGCAAGGATCAGCAAGCTTTAGTTGCTACTCTTAAAAAGGATGAAAGCAAATTTGCTTCGCAAATCAGGACAAAGCAAAAACAAGCAGACGCTATAGATAAACAAATTGATGAACTCATTAGAGCCGCTATTGAAGAGGCCAATAGAATTGCCCGCGAAAAAGCACTGGCAGCCGAAAAAGCAAAAGGTACGGCCAGCACTTCTACTTCAACTAAAAATGTAATTACCAAACCTGCTAAAACAGAGGAATTTGCACTAACGGCAGAAGAAAAATCACTTGCGGCTAACTTTACCAATAATAAAGGAAAACTACCGTGGCCAGTGGAAAAAGGAATGGTTGTAAAAAGTTTTGGAACACATCAGCACCCGCAATTTCCCAATGTAACTACAAATAGCAGCGGTGTAGAAATAGCAACAGCAGATAACGAGCAGGTACGCTCTATTTTTGATGGGCAGGTTATGTCTATTCAAATAATAAAAGGTGCAAACAAGGTGGTCTTTATTCAGCACGGAGATTATATTTCGGTGTATAGCAATCTCGCAACCGTCTCCGTAAAAAAAGATGATAAAGTTTCAACTAAACAAACTATCGGAACCGTGGCAAAAAGTCCAACGGAAGGTAGAACGGTTTTAAAATTTTATATCTATCAGAACAAAACGAAAATTAATCCTGCAGACTGGATTTATAGAATGTAAAAAAAGGGAGCCAAATTGGCTCCCTATAAAGTTTAGCTATTAATTGATTTTGCTATTGAACTATTAATTTTTTAGTTGCAAGTTTCTCTCCTGCTTTAATAGTTATAAAATAAACTCCGCTAGCATAACCCGAAACATTGAGTACGCCCACTGATTTTCCAGCCATTTGGCTTTCTGAAATAGTTTGCAAACGTTGCCCCAAGCTGTTGAATAAGCTAATGGAAACATTGTCTTGCACTGCGTTATTCAAATTGATAAATACTTCGCTCGATGCAGGATTTGGATAAATTGCAAGCTCAGTAAAATCTGCTTCAACAACACTTAATACACCGCTAACGTTTATATTATCTATAAATGTACCATTTCCGTAGCCATTAATATTCACAAATCGCAATTGAATATTGTTACCTAAGAATGCTGCCAGGTCAATAGTTTCTGTTCTCCAATCACTCGCAGATGTTGGCTGCCAGTTTGAAGTATTATAACCGGAAATGGTAGATAAATCCAACCCATCTTTATAATAGATTTGAGTAAATGTAGCTCCACAATCAACTGAGATATCTACTCTAAAAGCATCTGAGAACCCTGCAGAATATTGCGCTTTCGCCAAATCAAAATCTAAAGCAGCTGAGCTTGCCATCGTTAAATCTATAAACAATGTTTCTAGAGTGTCTTCTTCACCTTGCCCATTATAACCAAAATTATCTATATAAGCAGTTACTGTCTGAGAGCCAGAGCTACCCACAGTAGTACGTTGCACCCAAGTATCTGAATTATCCGGATTAATAATATTCCATCCTGCCGGAGGCACTCCGTTTACATCAAACGGCTCTGCATAATCCAACTGTTCAGAGTCAGTAGCTGCAAAAAATGTTAGTGAGTCCATATCGTTACTCGGATTTTCATCCCCGGTTAAATCTACTGTCACGGTAAGTGTATAAGTTCCTGAGTTAGTAATATTTAATGGCGTAGAAAAATCATAAATCTCTTGCTGTCCGGATGCTACGGTGCCAGTAAATGTTTCGGTTACTACTGGTTGTGCATCTAATTGATAGCTAACATCAAAATTACTTTGTGATGCTACTCCTGTATTTAAAATTACAACCGAAACTGTTGCAGGGCCCGGATTACAAACCAAATTAAAATCGGCAGGATCGTTATTGCTTTCTATGCCAACATCGTTTGCAAGTGAGCAATTCAATAGTCCTCCGGAATAATAGGTTGCTATTGATCTTCGGCTTTCCCAATTATCTGTAGCATTTTTTGCCACTGCTGCAAACCACATCGGACTATTAGGATCTGTAATTGGTACGGTAATGCTGTTCGTAGCAGAGGTACCTACCACTTCCATATATTTAGTACCTAAAATATACAAATCGTACGATTCTGCTCCCGAAACGGCGTTCCAAGCAAATGTTGCTTCATCTGGGCAAACTTGATTTAAATGAACGTTGGTAACTAAAGGTGCAATAGCGAAATTTTCATCACTAACATCCTGCGAAGCGCCGTTGCTAACCCTAATCAATGCGCTCCCAGTTACAGAGTTTGGCACATTCCAACCGTAGTTGGTAGTTGTATTAGAAACTGTTGCAATAGCATTCCAACTAGCACCATTGTCAATAGAGTATTCCAGTTCAAAATCTGAAGTAGTATTTACAGCCACCGCATCCCAGTGAATTGATTCGGTTTCGCCTGGAACAAAGCTTTCGCCTGCATTCGGGTAAGTAACTGTTATGTTATCTGAAATAATTTCATAAACTACAAAATATTCCTGAGGCCCTACCGGAACATTAAACCCATCAACATTTATGGTATAATTGCCAGCTGCCGGATTATTTATAAGTACTTGTTCCATATTATTTAAATGGTCTGGACCATTTGTAGCAGGAAGGTTTAGTGTAACAGGATTTGGAGTATGGTCTAAAATATAAGGTTCCAAAACTGTGCTAGATGGATCTGTAACTAATAAATCCAAATCGTTTACCAACGCCGGATTAGCTCCGGGCGATGCAGGAACATCGCTCCAATAAACCATAAACCGAACTTGTTTGGTACCCGCAGGAACATTTATATTGTGATTGTTAGAAGTACCTTGTGTAACTTGATCTGAGAGAAAACGATTTTCTTCAATCAATTTTGCGGCTCGTAGGCCGTTTACAATTCCCCAACCAAATTTATAATCCGGTCCAACATTTCCAGCATCGTTCGCCGTGTTAAGCAAGGTAGCCTTAATAAGAGCCGATGGTGGTAGAACGTTGCCATTTGCTTCGGAATAGGCTTGATAAAGTTGTGCAGAAACTCCGGCAATTCCAGGAGAAGCGCCCGAAGTACCACCAAAACTCTGATAGGTATTATTTTCCGCAGTTGATATCTGGTTTTGACCATTAGCAGCAATATCCGGTTTAATTCTACCATCGTGCGCAGGGCCACGACTACTAGAATTTACCAACGAACCATCAAAAAATACGTTTGCGGTTGCAATTACGTTTTTACCTTGTTTGTGGCCACCCGTAATATTACCCCACTGATTTCCGGCTCCATAACCACAGTTATTATTGTTAGAATTTCCTGCCGAAAACGTATGTTGTAAGTTTGGCAAGGTTTTAACTTGTGTGTCAACGGTTTGGGTAATGGTAGTATAACCGGCATTACACCCATTACTATAGGATGAGTTTGTGATAACTGCATCTCCACTGTTTATAAGTGTAACTGTTGGTGAATCTAAAAAGCTTGGCTCATAATTTACAACGTATAACATAGAGCCCGCAGCCATACCTCGATTAGAAGGATTGAGGTTTCCAGCGCCAGCCATAATACCCGAAACGCCATCGCCGTGCGTTTGGCCAGTACCACTAGCCAAGGTATTATCTATTCTACCCTGAAAGTCTATATGCGGACCAACGATACCGTCATCCCGGCACATTACCCCTATATCTAGACCTGTATAATTTCTTCCCGCTGTAGTCTGTGTATCTAAATTGCTTGAGCGGTGTAAGCTGCGGCCACGAGTGTCATCATGTACAGATGGCGCTACAATTAATTCTACCCATTTAACAAAAGGCAGATTTGCCAAATCTACCAAACAATTATTAGGAATAGAAAGATCTATATTATTAGCTCCTTTATACGCTTGTTTTACCGTTATTTGATGCGCAGCCAATTGCTGAATTACATAATCAATAGCAACGAATTTATGAAATTGAAGTGTTACTAAAATATTATCGCCGTCCATAGCCCAACTCTCATAAGGCGGATTTTTTAATGTTGAAGAAATTTTTGCACTGGCTTCTACCGGTACAATTGTACGCACACCGTGGTTTCTAAGAAAATTTACGGAAGTGTTATTCGGAAAATAAAAAAGATAGGTTTTATGTGGAATATACTCCAGAAGCTCTAGATTGTTTCTTTTAAAAGCGTCCTGTATTTTCTGTGTTGGCGTTTCATAAAATTGAACCCAACCCACATAACCATTTGCCAATTTTGAAGATTCTGGCATTTGGCTCCATTGAAAATTAGCTATATTTTCAGGCATTGCAATGGTTTCACCCTGAAAGTTAATGGTAGCTGAATTTTGGCCAAACGACATGGAAAACACCAAGGCTAAGGTTAAAAACAGCAGGCTTCGAAATGAAGGAATAGTAGTTTTTTTCATAGTTGAAATAGATTTTGAAATAGATTCGAAAAAATCCTTACAGAAAATATTCTTGCGAACATTTTAATAAAGACTTCCAAATATATTTAATACCACTATGAAACGCACTATTAAATTGATGAAATAATTAACTTTTAACTAAAATGAATTGATATTTAAACCTACACTTTCAGAAATTTAAACAGAATACCTCCTATTATTGAAACAACGCTTTAAGCTCCGTAGCATCTTTCGGTTTCATTTTTCCGGCGAGTACCAAGCTTAATTGTTTTCGTCGCAAGGCTGCCTCAAACCGCGATTTTTCAACTTCAGTTTCTGGAACTAACTCAGGCACACGCACAGGATTGCCAGTTTCATCAACAGCCACAAAAGTATAAATAGCTTCGTTGGAAAGACTTCGTTCCCCACTTTCGCGGTCTTCGATAAAAACGTCCATATATACTTCCATAGAGCTACTAAAAGCCCGTGAAACTTTGGCTTCAACCGTTACAACACTTCCCAACGGAATCATTTTGTTAAAGGCCACGTGATTTACCGATGCGGTAACTACAATTCTGCGGCTGTGGCGGCGTGCGGCAATGCTCGCAGCACGATCCATTCGCGCTAATAGTTCGCCTCCAAACATATTGCCAATGGGGTTGGTTTCGCTGGGCAATACCATATCGGTATATACGGTTAAAGACTGTTGCGGTGTTTTGGCTTGCATCTGTGAAATTTTTTGCAAAGATACCTAAGTATAAATATTGGGAAGTGAAAAATGAATAAAGAATTTTTACTTAATTTCCTGCACCAATAGCCAGGCATCGGCATTTTCGGTTTTTTGAATTTCAAGAAGTTTTCGCTGTGCTTCCAATTTATCGTCAAAACTGGCGTAAAGCACTTGGTGCAGTCCGTAGCGATTGGCATCCATTTTTAAAGGAGAATATCCTTTTTCGCGTAATTGCGCTACTTTCTTAGAAGCGTTTGCTTCCATCCGATAGGCACCGGCAACCAGGTGGTACATTCCCGTGTGTTTCGGAACTTGCAAACTAAGTACGGGCAACGGATTTTCAATTATAAAGGTGGCTTCCTGAATTTGGTTCTCAACAAGCGAATTTGCCTTTTCGCGTTCCGCATAATTAAACTGCTGAACTTGATTTTCGTAAACTTTCATTCCTCCAAAACCTAAAGCTGAAAGCGCAATAATGGCAATTGCGGCGTATTTAAGATAGGGTTTAGCCTCTCTTCTTTCGGGCGTAAAATGAATGGCCGCCTTTTCTTCTAAATCAGAAACTGTTTCCTTATAAGTTTCGCGATTTATTTTAGGTGAAACAAATGATGAAAGACCAAAAGCCGAAGTACTGTAATTATGTTGGGTAAAAGGCTCAAATTGAAGTAACTTTTCATCGTTCAACGAAAACTCGCCTATATTTTTGAATGAAACAGTTTTTCCTTCATATAAATCGCGTGTAATTTGAGCTGTAAAATTCCGTATTCTTTGTAAGGCGGTTTCATAACTACATTTCTCCACCGAAGCCACGTAATTCGCAAACAAGCCATCGTTTGCCTGCAATTGCTTATTAAACGAAACTATTTTAGAAGGCGGGTTAAACGTGTTTGATACCTCGTCAACATGTGCAGATTTGTAGCGGGTTAAAAACGCTCCAAAGCCAGGAATAATAACACATTCGTAACGATAAAGCAGATCGGAAATGTAGGTTGTAAGTTGCATAATAACAAATTTAGCCTTTTTTCGAGGCAATCCAATTTTTGTTTTGGTAATTTATTAACAACTTAAAATTTTCGTATTTTTAAAAATCCTCCCCGGTTGTAAATTTTAAGATATGCTTTCCAAAAACGAACTACGCTATACGCTTGCTTTACAGCGAATACCCAATTTGGGCGATATTTCGGCAAAAAAGCTATTGCGTAAAATGGGCTCTGCAGAAGCTATTTTTAAAGAGAAGAAAAGTAATCTCGCCAAAATAGATGGCATCGGCATTATTCGTTTAAAGGAAATTAATCTGAAGCTACAACTGGATCAAGCAGATGAAGAACTTCGCTTTATTGAAGAAAATAATATTGAATTCAGCTATTTTAAAGACAAAACCTATCCCGACAGATTAAAACATTGTATTGACGGCCCTATTTTATTTTTTCATCGCGGAAACATTGATTTGGTGGGCAAGAAAATAATTAGCATTGTAGGTACACGCAAAATTACAAGCTACGGCAATACGTTCTGCCAAAATTTAATTGAAGAAATTGCACCCCTAAACCCCGTGATTGTCTCGGGCTTGGCATACGGTGTAGATATTTGCGCGCACAAGGCAGCCATTGAAAACAAATTGCAAAATATTGCGTGTTTGGCGCACGGACTAAATCAAATTTATCCGAAGGATCACAAAAAATACAAAAAGAAGATTGAGGAAAATGGCGGTTTTATTTCTGAATTTTGGAGCAGCGACGCCTTTGACCGCAACAATTTTTTAAAGCGAAACCGAATCATAGCAGGGCTTTCCGAAGCAACCATTGTTATTGAATCTGCTGAAAAAGGAGGTAGTTTAGTTACGGCAGATATAGCCCATTCATACAACCGCGAAGTTTTTGCCGTACCCGGACGAGCCACAGACAATCAAAGTCGCGGCTGTAACAATTTAATAAAACAACAGAAAGCCCAATTGCTCTCAAATGCCGCCGATATTATTTATATGCTAGGCTGGGAATTGAAGGAAAACCAAAAACCAAAACAGACCCAACTCTTCGTTGAACTGGATGATACGGAAAAAGTAATTTTTCGATTTTTAAAAGAAAAGGAAAAAGAACTGCTAGATACCATTGCCTTAGAATGCAACCTTCCGGCCTATAAAGCAGCAAGTATTTTAATGAATATGGAATTGAAAGGCGTTGTGCGGCCACTGCCGGGAAAGTTATTTCAATTGGTTTAAAACACATTTAAACATCTAAAATTCATTAAAGATCCTACTTAACTGTGAAGCCATTGGCTCCTCAAAACTGGGTAGCTAAGCGCAGCCGAAGCTAATACCCAACCTTCTCCCGAACTCTTTTCAAAACGCCATCGGCAACTTTTTGAGCTTTTTCGGCACCGGCAGTTAAGGCTGCTTCTATTTCCGAAAGGTTTTGCATATAGTAAGTATAGCGTTGGCGTTCTTCAGAAAATTTTGTAACTATTAACTCAAACAATGCTTGCTTTGCGTGACCGTAACCGTAATTTCCGCCTTCATAATTTTTACGCATTTGCGCAATTTCTTCTTTTGAAGCCAATAATTTATAAATGCCAAAAACGTTGCAAGTGTCCGGATTCTTTGGTTCCTCTAGCGGCGTGCTGTCAGTTTCAATTGCCAGGACTTGTTTCCGAAGTTGTTTGTCATTCAAGAAAATATTTATGTAATTTCCTTTAGACTTACTCATTTTAGTTCCATCTGTACCGGGAACGTACATGGTTTCTTCCTGAACTTTTCCAACGGGCATAACAAAAGTTTCTCCCATCTGCGCATGAAAACGAGAAGCGACATCGCGAGTAATTTCCAAGTGTTGCATTTGGTCTTTTCCCACGGGAACAATTTCGGCATCGTATAAAAGTATATCGGCAGCCATAAGCATTGGATACGAAAACAGCCCTGCATTTACATCTTCCAAACGATCTGCCTTGTCCTTAAACGAATGTGCCAACGTTAATCGCTGAAACGGAAAGAAGCAACTTAAATACCAAGACAATTCGGTAGTTTGGGGTACATCGCTCTGCCGATAAAAAGCCACCCGTTCTATGTCTAAGCCAAAAGCCAACCACGTTGCCGCAACGCTATAGGTGTTTTCGCGAAGTGTTTTGGCATTCTTTATTTGCGTTAAAGAGTGCATATTCGCAATAAAAAGAAAAGAATCATTTTTCGGATCGTTCGTCATTTCAATAGCGGGAATAATTGCCCCCAAAAGGTTTCCGAGGTGTGGCGTGCCCGTGCTTTGTATTCCTGTAAGTATTCTAGACATTATTTTAAAAAATTTTAGCAAAGGTACTTTATTTGATTTATTTGCATCGTTCAATTTGTTACTTTTGAACTTCAATGAAACTATTTCAACAACTTTTTGCAGTCTTTTACCGTATTTGGTTTTATTTGGTAATAGCGATAGCCACATTACTGCTATTTCCATTTCTTATAATTAGCATTTTAAAACATTCTTGGTACCCACTTTTCTTTAAAGTTGCCCGAACTTGGTCGGCATTTATAATTTACGGTATTGGCTGCTATCCGATACTTAAACGCGAAGTTGAATATAAAAAAGGCAAAAGTTATATGTTTGTTGCCAACCATACTTCTATGACAGACATAATGTTAATGTTTTACGCTACCAAAAACCCGTTTGTTTTTGTTGGCAAAAAAGAATTGGCAAAAATTCCATTATTCGGTTATATTTATAAACGCACCTGTATTTTGGTTGATCGCGGAAATACCAAGAGCCGCGTTGAGGCTTTCCGAAGGGCTGAAAAACGCTTGGACGAAGGTTTGAGTGTTTGCATCTTTCCAGAAGGGGGCGTGCCCGAGGATCTTTCACTAATATTAGACGAATTTAAGGATGGCGCCTTTCGGCTTTCAATTGAGCACCAAATTCCTATTGCGCCCATGACTTTTCACGATAATAAAAAGCGTTTTCCCTATTCATTTTTTAAAGGAGGGCCCGGTAAAATGCGAGTGAAAATCCATAAACTCATTCCTACAGCTGGACTAACATTAGAAAACCGAAAGGAACTAAAGAAAAATACGCGCGATGTAATTTTAAACGAATTAAAAAACCCTACGGTTTAAGATAAGTTCCAAAACAGACTCGTAAGATTACATTTGACACAGGAATAAAAAAACCGTCCTATGGCGCAGAACGGTTTTCCCAATCATTTTGCTTGAAGTATATCAAACAAGTTCAACTAAAAATTAACCTAAAACTTGAAACTCAATCCACTGTAAACGCCCAAATAGTATGGCTTAAAGTTTACAGATGAATCGGTATAAGGGTTGAGCTGGTACTTAAACATTGGCTCAATATTAAACGTAAATTTTTTGGACAATTTGTAGTCCACTCCCAGCCCGACGTTAGTTGAAAAACTTAGTGCTGAAAGATTATTGGCTTCTCCCAATACACTATTAAAATTATCGGCTTTTACCGAAACTTCATTATTTCCTAAAAATAAGGTGCTAATTCCACCAATTAGGTTAAGGCCAAATTTGCCATCAATTACGGCGTATTTAAGCTCTACCGGTACTTCGTAATAGTTTATATTCTGAATAAGTCTTGCTTCTCCTTTTGTAGATTTCGGCATAATTTCACCAAAACCATTAGATGGCGCGGCATTGGCCAAGGCACCTTTATCAACCGCGGTAAGCACTATTTCTCTACCGCCATAATCTACAGTGCGAAGTGCCAGTGCAACAGGGCCCGAACCTACCTCAATGCCAGCCGTGCTATAACTTAAATCTACATTATTTACACCTGTGCGAACGCTCAATCTGCTATTTAACGCATAACTAACCTGCACGCCATAACTCATATTAACGTCACCTTCCTGCGGATTGTCGCCAAAACTTGGGTCTATCGAAGAGCCGTTGCCCAAACTGCTGTAATATACTGGCGCAATATTTGGCGCAACATTCCAGCGGTGTTCAGGTTTTTGTTTGGCCTTCTTTTCAGAAATTATTTCATCGTCTTGTTCAGCGATTGCTTCAAAAATTGACTTTTTGTTTTTATTCTCTTCTGCTAATTGTGCCTCGGTTTTAACAATACTTTCTTCGGAAGAATCTTTTTTTGGAGGTTTGTTAACAGCGAGGTTTTCCGTTTTGGAATCAAAAATTGGGTCGTCTTTTCTGATAATATTCTCGTGGGTTTTATCTGAAATATTATCGGCTTTTACTTTTTCAGAAATATTTTTTGAAGTGGCAATTCCTTCCTCCAAATTATTTATTGAAGTGTTTTTTTGAATTGCATTTTTATTTGAATTTTCTTTAGAATCGTCTGAAGCAATTACCGAGCGGTTTGATTTTTCAGCATTATTTTTGAAAACTTTATTCGAAGATTTTGCATCGGTTCCTTTTTCAGAAATATTCGATTTTGAAGCATTTTCGGTTTCAACGGCTTTTCTTTCAATTATTTTTTCTTCCGAAGCTACTTGTGGAGTTTTATAGAAATTTTCTATTTCAGATTTATTTTTTTCAAAAGAATTTTCAACTTCATTTACATTTTCATTTGTAATAGAAGGAGCGGTATTGGAAGAATTATAAAGTGAATTACCCACGGTTAACAATAGAGCAATTAACGCAGCAACACCGCCAAACTTAATCCACAGTGGAATAACTTTACGATCTTTTTTCTCCTTTTGCAACTCCGCTTGGATGTTTTCCCAAACGCGCGGCGAAGGAGTGGCTTCAAAATTTTTGAAACCTTCGTTAAAAATGTTGTCTATGTTTTTCTTTTCTTTCATTCTAAATAAACCTTTGGTTCCGTACAGGATACGCCGGTTTTAAGCTTTTTTTTTAAAAACCCCAACCCTGAGGCAGGGGCTTTCTCTTTCAATCTAAACAATCATACAATGCTTTAAGTGTTATAGTTTTTAGCATTATAATGTTCTATCTTATTTTTTAAAATCGCTCTAGCACGCGCTAGGTTTGATTTAGACGTTCCATCGCTGATTCCTAACATTTCTGCTATTTCTTTGTGCTGATAGCCGTCCATCACGTACATACTGAAAACCAATCTGTATCTGTCTGGCAGCTCTTGCACAATTTTCAGCAAAAATTCCAACGGAATTTCTTCACTTTCAATGTCAACCTCGGCTTCATCTGCTATCTGGCCTTCATCAACAATATCAAAAGTGCGTTGCTTTCGGTATTTCTGAAGTACGGTGTTAACGGTTACCCGTTTCATCCAACCTTCAAAAGAACCTTTGCCATTATACTGCTCCACTTTTTTAAAAATGGTTATAAAAGCATCCTGCAAATTATCTTCTGCCTCTGTATAATTAGGCGAATAGCGAAGACAGATGGCAAAGAGAACGCTGCTGTACTTTTTGTACAATTCGCCCTGCGCCGTTGCATTCTGCTTTTTGCATTGTATTATGAGCTCGTCTAACGTCAAATGTGGTACCGTGAGTTATCGTTCCGTTGTAAATACCTCTTTTTTTAGAGGGCAACCGTACTAATCAAGGTTCCTACACTTGGTAGATGCCACAGTATCAAAAGGGTTGCGTGGATTGCCGAAGTTTTATTCGTTTATTGTAGCTATAGCGGCTTTAATTTTTGTTTCCAACTCTTCCATTAATTCAGGATTGTCCAATAGAAGCGCTTTTACGGCGTCGCGACCTTGCCCCAGTTTTGTATCGTCATAGCTAAACCAAGAGCCTGCTTTTTTCACAATTTCAAAATCTACACCTAAGTCTATAATTTCGCCAACTTTTGAAATTCCTTCGCCATACATAATGTCGAATTCCACTTGTTTAAAAGGCGGCGCCACTTTGTTTTTCACAACTTTTACGCGCGTTTTGTTTCCGGTGGCATTGCTGGAAGTGTCTTTAATTTGTGTGGAACGGCGTATATCTAAACGTACCGAGGCGTAGAATTTTAATGCATTTCCACCTGTAGTGGTTTCAGGGTTACCAAACATTACTCCAATTTTTTCACGCAATTGGTTAATAAAGATAACCGTACATTTTGTTTTGCTGATGGAACCCGTAAGTTTTCTAAGTGCTTGACTCATTAAACGTGCGTGAAGCCCCATTTTGCTGTCGCCCATTTCGCCTTCTATTTCGCTTTTTGGCGTTAATGCCGCAACGGAGTCAATTACTACTATGTCTATCGCACCACTTCTAATTAAGTTGTCGGCAATTTCGAGGGCTTGTTCGCCATTGTCGGGTTGCGAGATTATTAAATTTTCTACATCCACCCCAAGTTTTTCGGCATATACACGATCAAAAGCGTGTTCTGCATCAATAAAGGCGGCAATGCCTCCTTTTTTTTGGGCCTCTGCCATTGCGTGAAGCGTTAATGTGGTTTTACCCGAAGATTCCGGGCCGTATATTTCAATAACCCTTCCGCGTGGATAACCGCCTACGCCTAGGGCAACATCCAAACCTAACGAACCGGTTGGAATTACGTCTACATCTTCTACGGCGCTATCGCCCATTTTCATTACCGTTCCCTTGCCGTAAGTCTTGTCTAATTTATCGAGAGTAAGCTTTAAAGCTTTTAGTTTTGCGTCTTTTTCAGTGCTCATTTTCAGTATGTTTTATGATGGAATTTTAAGTAGCTAAGATACTATTTCTTTGGGCGTGGGACAAAATTTAAATGGAAGGCAGAAGGATTTTTGTTAACAAATGACGCTTTGAGCCAAGACGGTTTGAAACCCGCCCTTAACTTTTACAAAGTTTAAAACTTTGTCAAAGTTGTGTAAACCAAAACAGCCACTACTAAAGCGGCTATTCGGGAATTAATGATTGTTTTAAAGTTATTCCTTCATGAATTTTTTGATTGTGGTGTTGCCATTTTCATCTTCTATGTTTAGAAAGTAGATGCCGTTTAGGAGTTGGGAGACATCTATTGCCTTTTGGTCTTGAAGCGTTATGCTTTGTGCGCTTAACACTTTGCCTTCTATATTGAAGATTTTTACTTTTAGATTTTCTGTGGTGTTTTTTGCAGTTAAAAACAGTTCGTTTTTGGCGGGGTTGGGGTGGATAGCGAACTGTGAACTGTAAAAATCTTCACTGGATAAAATATTGTCGCCGTAAATGGCCTTGTCTCCAGTAGGCGATGTTAACAGCAAAACTTTATAACCGTTTGTGTCTGTGGTAATTGAATAGTTATAAATACTACCAAAGGGAGCGTAAAAAAAATTAAAATAAAGCCCCTCATAGTCTTCGTTCACTTGAAGAGTACACGTAATGAATGTGTTTTCTTGATAGGTAAACGAAAAAACAGGATTAAATTCATCATAAATTAGCAGTCCGTATATTTCATTACAAACGAAGGTAATAAACGCATCGGCACTATCGCCATTTGAAATGGCATAAAAACGAGCTTGCACGTTTTGTATCTCGGAATTACGAGGAGGAGGATGATGCTCGCCGTTTATAATAAGGTCTTGTAAATACCAATCGACACCCGCCAATTGTGGGTCTTGGGCATAAGAGATAGCGCCTATATTGAGGATTAAAATATATAATAATGTTTTCACGGTCTATTGTTTTATAAAGTTAGTTAAATTACTAAATTATGCTACAACATTTAAATAAAAAATGGTTTTTTCCTGTTATTCTAGGCCGATCCTAATTTTACAAAAAAACCCGTACTTTTGCCCCATTATCAAAATCAATTCTTTTCACCTAAAAAAGTATAGCATGCAACTGTACAATAAATTAAGTGCAAAAGAGAGGGAAACACTTTTGGAACAGGCCGGCGAAGAACGGCTTACCCTTTCTTTTTATCAATATGCCAAAATTGGCAATCCACATTTATTCAGAAATCATTTGTTTATCGCTTGGCACGAGCAGGATGTTTTGGGCCGAATTTATGTTGCCCACGAAGGTATTAACGCCCAACTTTCGGTTCCGGCAAAGCGTTTTAAGGAGTTCAAGAAATTTCTGGATGGTATTTATTTTTTGAAAGACGTTCGATTAAACATCGCCATTGAACAGGATTTAAAATCGTTTCTAAAACTGAAGGTAAAAGTGCGCGATAAAATTGTGGCGGATGGTTTGAACGATGAAACTTTTGATGTTACCAACAAAGGAATTCACGTAGATGCGCAAAAATTCAACGAACTTATTGAAGATCCGAACGTGGTTTTGGTAGATATGCGAAACCATTACGAAAGCGAAATAGGCCATTTTAAAAACGCTGTAACGCCAGACGTTGATACGTTTCGTGATTCTTTAGACATTATTGAAGCAGATTTAAAAGATCACAAAGAGGATAAAAAACTGGTTATGTATTGCACCGGCGGAATCCGTTGCGAAAAAGCCAGTGCCTACTACAAACACAAAGGTTTTAAAAATGTGTTTCAGCTTGAAGGCGGCATTATTGAATATGCGCGACAAGTAGAAAATCTAGGTTTGGAAAATAAATTTATTGGTAAAAATTTCGTCTTTGATCATCGTCGTGGCGAACGTATTACGGAAGATATTATTAGCCATTGCCACCAATGTGGAGAAGCCTGCGACGAACATACCAACTGCGCCAATGAAGCCTGCCATTTGCTTTTTATTCAATGTAAAAAATGCGCCGTGGCAATGGAAAACTGCTGTTCTGAAGAATGTGTGGAAATAATTCAACTGCCTTATGAAGAGCAAAAAAGACTCCGCCAGGGCATCCCAAATAGCAACAAAATTTTTAAGAAAGGGCGTTCGGAAAAGTTGAAGTTTAAGAAATAGTTTTCAGTACAGATGCTAGATGTAGTGAGGCGGTGGATAAAATTTAGCATGTCTTACAACCTGCTGCGCTCAATATCGTAAAATGATTTTATTTCTTTAATTTTTTAAGTAAGATTGAACATAATATTTTAAGTATAAATTGAGTATTTCATAATTGCATAAATTTAGGATAAAATAGTATGAAAATTTAAAGATTATATGATAAATAATGCCTATTTCAAATGTCTTAATGTAGGTTTTAAAATTATGTATGTATAGTTCAGACTGCCTTAATGTAACGTTCATGCCTTGTTAATGTATTGTTCATGTACCTTTCATGCTACTCTAGTGCTACTTTTATGCTAGTCTTTCCCTACTCTCCCCCTAGTATCGTACTACTTTCAAAACACAAGTACTCTTTAAATATGAAGTGTTCACACAAACATTTTTAGTCTTAAAGCAGTCAAGTGGAATAAGAGACAAGCAGTGCATTCAAAACACCCAAACATCTTTGACAGAAAATCGAAAAACTGAAATCCGAAATCGAAAAATTTATTGGTATCTTTACCGATTAACTGTTTTGTTTAATTTTCGTCCCTCTTCAATTAGAAAAGGGCTTTATATATAAAAAATATGGGCTGTACCAGCTGTGCCACAGGCACCACGGGACAACCAAAGGGTTGCAAGAACAATGGTACTTGCGGAACCGATGGCTGTAACAAATTAACGGTGTTCGACTGGCTTTCAAATATGCAACTTCCCGCCGATATGGAACCCTTTAATGCGGCCGAAGTGCGTTTTAAAAACGGGAGAAAAGAATTCTTCCAAAATTCTGAAAATATTACTTTAAGTATTGGCGACATTGTAGCTACAGAAGCTTCGCCGGGCCACGATATAGGTATTGTTACACTCACCGGAGAGCTAGTACGTGTACAAATGAGGAAGAAAAAAATACCTTTAAAGGTTCAAGCGCTTCCTAAAATTTACCGAAAAGCCACTCAAAAAGATATTGATATCTGGCAAGGCGTTCGCGATAAAGAAGCCGATGTTCAAAAACGCTCGCGACAAATTGCCATTCGCCTCGGACTTCAAATGAAGATTAGCGATGTAGAATTTCAGGGCGATGCCTCAAAAGTAATTTTTTACTACACCGCTGAAGAACGCGTAGATTTCCGCGAATTAATAAAAGAATTCGCTCGTACGTTCAACACCCGAATTGAAATGAAACAAGTAGGTTTTCGCCAAGAAGCTGCTCGTTTAGGCGGTATTGGTAGCTGTGGCCGCGAACTGTGCTGCTCTACTTGGCTCACCGATTTTCGCTCGGTAAACACATCTGCTGCACGGTATCAACAACTTTCTTTAAATCCACAAAAACTCGCCGGCCAGTGTGGAAAACTGAAATGTTGTTTAAATTACGAGTTAGACACCTATTTGGAGGCATTAGAATCCTTCCCCAGCACCGATACCAAATTGCAAACTGAAAAAGGGTATGCAACCTGCCAAAAAATTGATATTTTTAAAGGCGTTCTATGGTATGCTTATGAAAAGGAATTTATGAATTGGCACGAGCTATCTGCCGAAAAAGCCAACGAAATAATTGAACTTAACAAAAAAGGCAAAAAGCCAATGGCTTTGGAAGAATTTATAATTGAAGCTCCCAAAATTGACAAAGAGCCCTTTAGCAATACTGTCGGGCAAGACAGCCTTACACGTTTTGATAAACCAAAGCAAAAAAGTAAAAAACGCCGAAATAAAAAACGCAATAAAAAAAGTAGTGTTGATGCAACTTCAGGAAATGCGCCCAAACGCAAACCAAGAGGTAATTCATCAAAACCTTCAGGAAATAGGTCCCAAAAAAATAGAAATCGCAAGCCGAAAAAAGATGAATAGAGTATTGGCATTTTTATTGATAACCGTTCTCTTAGTTTCTTGTGAGTCTGATACGGTTTTTAGCGAAATTCGCGCTATGGATGATCATTGGGGCGCTAATGAAGTAGTATCCTTTGCACTCCCTGAGTTAGACTCGCTTAAACAGTACAATCTATTTGTAAATATTAGAAATTCGAATGAATACAAGTTTAACAACCTATTTTTGATAGTTTCAATGAACTTTCCGCACGGAAAAACCGTTACCGACACCCTCGAATACCGAATGGCAAACCCAGATGGTTCTTGGATGGGTCAAGGCATTGGCGATGTAAAGGAAAATAAGCTGTGGTATAAAGAAAACGTCCGGTTTTTAGAAAACGGTCACTACACAGTAGATATAGCCCAAGCAATGCGCAATAATGGTGATGTAGAAGGCGTTACAAAACTCGAAGGCATAACCGATGTTGGTTTTAGCATTGAAGAAGCTTTCAAACAGTAAATAATTTATGGCAACAAAAAAAGCAGCTTCCAAAAAAAAGAAACAGAATGATGTAGGCCGTCATATTAAAACTTTTTGGAAAATTTTTGCAGGGTTTATATTCGTATTTATAGCGTTCTTTCTCTTGGCTTCCTGGGGCGTTTTCGGCAGTCTACCCGATGAAACGAGCCTTGAAAATCCAGAAAAAAACCTCGCAACCGAGATTATTTCTTCAGATGGAAAAACAATTGGAAAATTTTATAAGGAAAACCGAACACCTGTACCTTACGATTCCTTGCCCGATCATTTGGTAAATGCGCTAATAGCCACCGAAGATGTACGTTTTCACGAACATTCCGGTATTGATGGAAGAGGAACCGTAAGAGCGGTTGCATTTTTAGGCTCTCGCGGCGGCGCAAGTACCATTACCCAACAGTTGGCAAAATTATTCTTTACCGGCGAAAGAGCTTCCAATAAAGTAGAACGCGTGCTTCAGAAAATAAAGGAATGGATTATCGCTACCCGTTTAGAACGACGCTATACCAAAGAAGAAATAATAACCATGTACTTTAACGAGTACGATTTTCTAAACCAAGCCGTTGGTATTGAAAGTGCAGCCCATATTTATTTTAACAAGCCGCCTTCGCAATTATCTACGGCCGAGTCAGCGATGTTGGTAGGTATGTTTAAAAACTCTTCACTTTTTAATCCAAATCGAAGACCAGAATTGGTTCGCGATAGGCGAAATGTTGTATTGGCCCAGATGGAAAAGTACAATTATATTTCAGAAACAGTTATGGATTCCCTTCAAGCCCAGCCGCTTAATTTAAACTTTACACCTCAGGGCCACGACGAAGGAAGCGCTACCTATTTTCGCGAATACGCCCGTCAATTTATGGAAGACTGGATAAAGGAAAACCCTAAAACCGATGGCAGCAAATACAACATCTATGAAGATGGCCTTAAAGTGTATGTAACCATAGACAGTAAAATGCAGGAATATGCCGAAAAAGCTGTGAAAACGCATATGGCGCGTTTGCAAAAAGTTTTCGATGAGCAAAACGAAAAAAACAAAACCGCACCATTTAGGGATATTACAGAAGCAGAAACCCAAAATATTTTAAATAACGCCATGCGCAGAAGCGATCGCTGGCGCGAAATGGAAAAACAGGGCAAAAATGAAGAGGAAATTATCAAGAGCTTTAAAAAGAAAGTACCCATGCGTGTATTTTCTTGGAAAGGCGATATTGATACCATTATGACTCCATTAGACTCCATTCGTTA
The DNA here is from genome assembly GCF_038742595.1 of Aequorivita flava. Classification (NCBI taxonomy): domain Bacteria; kingdom Pseudomonadati; phylum Bacteroidota; class Flavobacteriia; order Flavobacteriales; family Flavobacteriaceae; genus Aequorivita; species Aequorivita flava. The sequence goes on from NZ_JBANCF010000002.1 coordinate 198,599, forward strand.
TCACAAATCGTTTTTACAAGCAGCAATGATGTCCATGACCCCACAAACGGGCGAAGTAAAAGCGTGGGTGGGCGGTATAGACTATAAGCATTATAAATACGATATGGTGAAAAAAGGAAAACGCCAAATTGGCTCCACTTTTAAACCATTTGTTTATGCCACTGCTATGGACCAAATGCATATGTCGCCTTGCGATACTTTGCCAAACACGAGCTACACAATTCCCGCAGGAAAACACAATTTATTAAAACCTTGGACCCCAAAAAATGCCGGCGGCGGTTACGGCGGTATGGTTACACTTAAATATGCCTTAGCAAATTCTATAAATACAATTACCGCAAGATTGATAGATAGAGTTGGTCCTGAACCGGTTATAGATTTAGTAGAAAAGATGGGGGTAGATACTAAAAATATGCCTGCCGTGCCTTCCATAGCATTGGGCACCCCAGATGTATCGGTCTATGAAATGGTTGGTGCCTATAGCACTTTTGCAAATGAAGGGGTATATATAGAACCTATTTTAATACAGCGCATTGAAGATAAAAACGGAACAGTACTTTATCAAAATGTACCTAAAACAAAAGATGTTATTAGTAATGAGGCGGCTTATGTTACCGTTAGTTTAATGGAAGGTGTAACGCAATCAGGAACCGGCGCGCGTTTGCGTGGTACTTGGGCCAAAGATAATGCGTACTATAAGAGCGTAATTACCGGATATCCATACGATTTTAAAAACCCAATTGCAGGAAAAACCGGAACAACTCAAAATAACAGCGATGGTTGGTTTATGGGAATGGTGCCAAACTTAGTTACAGGGGTTTGGGTCGGAGGAGACGATCGGGCAATTCATTTTAGCTCCACACGCTATGGCCAAGGCGCAACTATGGCATTACCCATTTGGGGAACCTATATGAAAAGTTGCTATGAAGACGAAGACCTCGATGTTTCAACCGGTAGCTTTAAACGTCCGGCAAATCTTTCAATTGAAACTGATTGTTCTAAATGGAAAGAAGGAGACCCAGATGTAGAAGAAATTCCGGATGAATTCGATTTCTAATATTAATATTTCAACTTAAAAGTTTAACCTCACAAGTTTTTTGAAGCCTTGTGAGGTTTTTTTATAGTTCGAAATTTTGTAATTTTCAGAAAATTTTAAACATGATAAAAAAGACAGTTGCAAACGTTCGCGAAGCCTGTGAAGGCATTGAAGACGGAATGACTTTTATGCTCGGTGGCTTTGGTCTCTGCGGCATTCCTGAAAATATTATTTCAGAATTGGTTCGAAAAAATATCCAAAACGTTACTTGTATTTCAAATAATGCAGGGGTGGACGATTTCGGTCTTGGACTTTTACTGAAAAAACATCAAATAAAAAAAATGATTTCTTCGTATGTTGGCGAAAATGCCGAATTTGAACGCCAAATGCTCAGTGGCGAAATGGAGGTAGAACTTGTGCCGCAGGGAACTTTAGCGCAACGTTGTGAAGCCGCGCGCAGCGGAATTCCAGCATTTTTTACCCCCGCCGGTTACGGTACAGAAGTAGCAGAAGGTAAAGAAACACGCGAATTTAACGGAAAAATGTACGTGATGGAACAAGCATTTCAAGCAGATTTCTCGTTTGTAAAAGCTTGGAAAGGCGACGAAGCCGGAAACCTCATCTTTAAAGGTACCGCTCGAAACTTTAATCCTGCCATGTGCGGCGCCGGAAAAATTACAGTGGCCGAAGTAGAAGAACTAGTGCCGGCCGGACAATTAGACCCGAACCAAATTCACATTCCCGGAATCTTCGTACAGCGAATTTTCCAAGGAGAAAAATTTGAAAAAAGAATTGAGCAATTAACAGTTAGAAAAAGAAACTAATGGCTTTAACTAAAGAACAAATAGCACAACGCATAGCGAAGGAGGTAAAAGATAGGTACTACGTTAACTTAGGTATCGGAATTCCTACTTTGGTTGCCAACTTTGTACGCGACGATATAGATGTTGAATTCCAAAGTGAGAATGGCATACTTGGCATGGGCCCCTTCCCTTTTGAAGGTGAAGAAGATCCAGATTTAATCAACGCCGGAAAACAAACAATTACAGCCCTTCCCGGCGCGTCCTTTTTTGATTCGGCAATGAGCTTTGGTATGATTCGAGGGCAACACGTAGATTTAACCATTCTTGGAGCAATGGAAGTTTCACAAAACGGCGATATCGCAAATTGGAAAATTCCCGGCAAAATGGTAAAAGGTATGGGTGGCGCTATGGATTTGGTTGCCTCAGCAGAAAATATCATCGTTGCCATGATGCACACAAACCGCCAGGGAGAATCAAAATTATTACCCGAATGTTCCTTACCACTAACTGGAGTACAGTGCGTTAAAAAAATAGTGACCAATCTCGCGGTGCTCGAAATTCGTGACGGAAAGTTTCATTTGCTCGAACGCGCTCCCGGAGTGTCCATAGAAGAAATCAAACAAGCAACAGCTGGCGATTTGGTCGTGGATGGCGAAATCCCTGAGATGAAAATTTAAGTTTTAACCCATAAAACTGCTTTTAAAAACCATGATATTCATGGTTTTTTTGGTTAAAAGAACCAAATTTAGCTCCAAATGTTAAATTTATATGTATTTCATCGAATATTTATGTATTTAATCGTGTAATTCGATTTATTCCCGCATATTTACAAACCCAAATCTTACCAACCTAACCTCATATGGAGAAAGTAATCAGATCGTTAAAAAGAACAAGTGGATTGATACAAAACGTACTTTTCATTTTTAAGAAAGTGTTCTTCTTTGTCTGATTTTTTTTTATGGTTTTTTGTCCCAAATCTGTCACAGTTACAGATAAATTATTAAATCCCGTTCTTCGTGAGGTTAGAACGGGATTTTTTTTGTTGCAGTCTATGGCAATCACCAAAATTCATTTAGTTATTAAAAAATCATTTCATGCTCCTCCTCAAATTATAATATAAACTACATAAAACCCGTAAAAGTTAAATTTTTATGCATTTCATCGAATAATCTTGTATTTTATCGTTTATACTAAAAATTTTTGCATCTTTGAAGTCCCAAATTTTACCAAACCTATCTAATGAAAAAGTATTAGATCTAATAAACACCGTAATGCGAAAAACCTACTTTTCAAATTTAAAACTGTGTAATTGTTAACCTAATCTTTTTCTTATGGTTTTTTGCCCTAAATCTGTCATAAACGCAGATTTATAATAAAGCCCGTTCTCAATTAAAATTGAACGGGCTTTTATTTTGTACAAAAACAAGTTTAAATTCCTTTAGGAATTGCAGCTATAAGCTTTTTGGAATATACGGTCTGTGGATTTTCATAAATTTCATCGGCATCGCCCAATTCTTCAATCTTACCACTATTCATTACCAAAAGCTGATCCGACATATATTTTACCACGGCCAAATCATGCGATATAAAAATATAGGTAAACCCAAAATCATTTTTTAATTCGTTCAATAAATTAAGGACTTGCGCCTGAACCGAAATATCCAAAGCAGATACAGACTCATCGCAAATAACAAGTTTTGGTTCCACTACAATTGTACGGGCAATTCCAACACGCTGCCGTTGCCCTCCAGAAAGCTCGTGCGGATAACGATAAAAATAACTTTTGTCTAAACCCACCCTTTCCAAAAGTGAAAGCACCCGGTTTTTTCGTTCGCTTTTAGAATTTCCTAAACCGTGCACTTCCATCGGCTCCATTAACGCCTGGCCAATCATTAAACGCGGATTTAACGACGAATAAGGGTCTTGAAAAATAATTTGCACTTCCTTTCGCAGTTTTCTAATCTCCGTTTTAGAAAGTTTTACCAGCTCTCTTCCCCGATATTTAATGCTGCCACCCGTAACATTTTCTAATTGAAGAATTGTTCTTCCCAATGTAGATTTACCACATCCCGATTCGCCAACCAGCCCTAAGGTTTCGCCTTCAAAAACCGAAAAACTAACCGCATCCACGGCTTTAACAATTTCCTTTTTAGCAAAAATTCCCACACTGCTGAAATAGTATTTCTTTAAATTGGCAACCTCCAAAATTGGTTGTTGCGTATATATATTTTTATGTCTTTTGGCACGTTCCACAGGTTTAATCTCTCGCGGTTTAAAACTTTTATCGGCGATGGAAGCAATGGTTGGCAGTTTTGCCAAACGCACATCTAATGCAGGTCGCGACGCCAAGAGCGCTTTTGTATATTCCGCTTGGGGATTTTTAAAAATTTCAATAGTAGTTGCCTTTTCAACAATATTACCTTTATACATTACCACAACCGTATCAGCAATTTCAGAAACTAAGCTCAAGTCGTGCGAAATAAATAGCATCGCCATTTTAGTTTCCTGCTGTATGGATTTTAAAAGTGAAATAATTTCCTTTTGCACCGTAACATCGAGTGCTGTGGTTGGTTCGTCTGCAATTAGTAGTTTGGGTTTGCAGGCAATGGCCATAGCTATCATAACCCGCTGCATTTGTCCACCGCTTATTTGATGCGGATAACTATTATAAATTTCAGTTGGCCGCGGTAATTTCACCTTTTTAAAAAGTGAAATGGTTTCATTTTTGGCCTCTTTTGCATTCATCTTTAAATGAAGTTGAAGCACTTCGGCAACTTGAAATCCGCATGTTAAGGACGGGTTTAATGCGCTCATGGGTTCCTGAAAAATCATAGCTATTTCCCGGCCTCTTATTTTTCGAAATTCCTTTTCATTGAGTACCAGTAAATTTTGTTTTTCAAAGAAAATTTCACCCTCCACATGTGCATCTTTTGAAGGCAACAAACCCATAATTGATAATGAAGTAACCGACTTTCCCGAACCGGATTCGCCTACAATTCCTACAATTTCACCCTCGTGAACATCAAAAGATATGGTGTGTAAAACCGAGGTTTCGGTATTCCCTTTACCAAAGGAAACCGATAATTTTTTGACCGAAAGAAGAGGGGGTGTATTCATAATTTCAAAGATAGAATAAATGCCGTGAATAATACTTTAACAGTATTTCATCGAAATAAATAGGTTTTAATCGAAACATGTTGTTAATTTATATGATTTTATTAAGAAATCAAACACAAACATTCACTAAAACCTATTTATTATGAAAAAAATTAACAAATTCGTTTTATTCTTTTCGTTGCTTATCTTCGGGTTTTCAGCGGTAGTTTCCGCCCAAAACAAAGATCGAGAAATGAAAAACAACACGTCATCCCAAAGTTTAGTGGTTTTTGATGCCTCACAATCGTACTCGCTTCAAAATGCTACACAAATTTTTAAAGAAGTTTTTAATCCTTCGGGCCCAACTTCTTTTACTTCGCTAAAACAAGAAATTGATCCGTTAGGTTTTACGCATAAAAAAATGCAGCAGTATTATAACGGTATAAAAGTGGAATTCGCAACAATTACACTTAACAGCAAAAATGGAACGGTGCAGACTTTAAATTCTTCCTACGCTCCTATTGCCGAAGATTTTTCTACCACTCCTACTATTAGTAAATCGCAAGCATTTAACAACGCTACTGCCCATGTAGGTGCCATAAAATACATGTGGCAAAACCCAAACGAAGCTGCGATGGCAGACTATCAAAAACCATTGGGCGAACTCGTTATTTTCCCCGCGATTAAAAATATTTCTGAAACAAACCGACTTGCTTATAAATTTGATATTTATGCAACAGCACCGTTATACAGGGCCGATGTATATATTGATGCAACAACGGGACAATTTATCATGGAAAACAAAAAAATTCATCACGCCAATGTACCCGCCACCGGAACCAGCCTTTATAATGGCAACGTTTCCTTTACTGCCGATAATGCATCGGGGCCTTATCGTTTACGGCAAACAGCAGATGGCGGTGGAATTCAAACTTTTGACTTGAATAATGGCACTAATTATAACAATGCCGTGGATGTTACAAGTAGTTCAACAAACTTTACTTCCAACCCAACCGGAGTTCAAGCACATTTTGGTGCTGAACGCACGCACAAATATTTTAGCCAGAAACATGGCAGAAACTCCTACAACAATGCTGGAGCTATTATAAAATCGTATGTGAGTTATTCCACCAATTATGTAAATGCATTTTGGGATGGTAGCCGAATGACTTACGGCGACGGTGATGGTGTAAACTATGGCCCATTGGTATCCTTAGATATATGTGGTCACGAAATTACTCACGGGGTTACTGAGTATTCTGCAAATTTGGTTTATAGCTACCAGTCCGGAGCGTTAAACGAATCGTTTTCCGATATTTTCGGCGAATCTATTGAAAAGTTCGCCTCTGGCACAAACGATTGGCTAATGGGCGACGACATTGGCGCTGGCGGTAGCGGTGGAGCTTTGCGCTCCATGAGTAATCCAAATGCCTATGGCGACCCCGATACATATCAAGGTACAAACTGGTATTCCGGTTCGGGAGATAATGGAGGAGTACACATTAACTCTGGTGTACAAAACTTCTGGTTTTATGTGTTAAGTGTAGGTAAAAGTGGAACCAACGACAAAGGAAACAGTTACAATGTTACCGGAATCGGGATGGACAAAGCCGCAGCAATTGCTTACAGAAACCTAACGGTATATTTAAATTCAAACTCACAATACAGCGATGCCAGAAATGGGGCCATTCAAGCTGCGAGAGATTTGTACGGCGCAGATAGCCCTGAAGAAATTGCAACTACAAACGCTTGGTATGCAGTTGGTGTTGGTGCTGCTTATGGCGGTGGCGGTGGAAGCGACTATTGTGCCTCACAAGGAAATAATGTGAATGATGAATATATTAGCCGCGTACAATTAAACACAATTGACAATGCTTCTGGTGCGCAGTTTTATTCAGACTTTACGAGTATTTCTACTTCGTTAAATGAAGGCTCAACGTACACTATAACTGTTACCCCAACTTGGACTGGAACTGTTTATAACGAAGGCTACGCTGTGTGGATTGACTATAATGGCGATAGTGATTTTGGCGATGCTGGCGAATTGGTCTGGTCTAAAGCCGCTTCAAAAAACACACCGAATAGTGGAACGTTTACCGTACCTTCGGGCACAGTAGGCGGAGAAACTAGAATGCGGGTTTCTATGAAATACAATGGAATTCCAACTTCGTGTGAAACTTTCAGTTATGGTGAAGTAGAAGATTACACTATAAACTTGGGCGGTGCCGGACCAGATACCCAAGCACCAACGGCACCTTCTAGTTTGGCAGCTTCAAATGTAACGCAAACCACCCTCTCACTTTCGTGGAATGCTTCCACAGATAATGTAGCTGTTACGGGCTACGATGTTTTTGAAGGCAGTACAAATTTAGGAAGTGTTACAGGTACTTCGGCAAATATTACTGGTTTGTCCCCTTCAACTGGGTATTCATTTAAAGTACGGGCGCACGATGCTGCCGGGAACAATTCTGGTTTCAGCAATACGGTAAATGTTACTACACTTTCAAACTCCGTAACCTATTGTACTTCGCAAGGAAACAATACAAATGACGAATATATAGATCGCATTCAACTGGGAAGCATCAATAATTATTCTGGCAATAATGGTGGTTATGCAGATTTCACAAGTATGTCTACCACACTATCTAAAGGAAGTAGCAATACCATTACAATTACTCCAAGATGGACCGGAAGAAAATACCGTGAAGCGTATAGAGTGTGGATTGACTACAATCAAGATGGCGATTTTAATGACTCTGGCGAACAAGTATATTCACGTTCGCGAACTACTTCTACTTCTATCTCTGGAAGTTTTACGGTGCCATCATCTGCCCTTTCCGGAGCAACGAGAATGCGAGTTTCTATGAAGTACAACGCCTACCCATCTTCTTGTGAAACCTTCAGTTATGGTGAAGTGGAAGATTATACTGTAATTATTAGTAATTCGGTTAATCAAGGAATTACGGGCGATACAGGTTTTAATAGTTCAGAAATTTCTATCTACCCAAATCCTGCCAAACACACGCTGAATATTTCATTGGTTAACTCAGTGGGAACAGATTACGTTATCTATAACGTAATTGGGCAAGTAGTTGGCAAAGGTGCGTTTACACCGAGCTTAGACATTTCTACTTTGCAAAGCGGTGTTTACATAATGGAAGTAAATACAAATTTTAACAAACTTATGAAACGATTTGTGAAAGAGTAATTTTTAATTACAACAAATAAAACGGCCCGCTTCATATTTGAAACGGGCCGTTTTTATATATAATTTGTTTAAAGCGGATCGCCCACTTTTATATCGCACCTGTGTCCTGGCTGTCCGTGTGGCGGATTTATACCACTACCAGAAGCCGGAGTTGAAACAGGCACTGCATTTGATGAATTAATTGCAGGTGCTTTGTTAGCACTGCCAGCCGCTGCATTTAATGGAGCGCCTACCGGAATATCACAACGGTGGCCCGGTTGTCCGTGGGCAGGATTTATTCCACCCGCTGTATTTGTTGTTGTACGCGTATTTGCAGGAGGTGCTACATTTTGTAGCGCTTGTTTCTTTTGCTCAAGGGTTGCTTCCTGTACCGCTGCCGGCGCTGCTTCCTCAGTGGTTTCTTTGTCTTTACAAGAAATAAAGAAAATAGAAATTGCAAACACAGGAATTAAAAACGTTTTTAGATTAAATTTCAGAATTGTCATAAAAGTATATTTTGAATATGGCTGGTAAATCTACTAAATTTTAAATAGAATTCCATATTGAAAGATTTGCCTTCTTAAAACTTCTTTAAATTGAAAGAATTTCGTCGGCAACTAATATTTCTTCATTCCGAAGTCTTAAGAAAATTTGTGCAACCGTAACGGTGTCCTTTTCGCAATAAACAATTATTCTATCAATATCCTTTTCTTTGTAAAAAACATCTCGCACCTCGCTGCCATCAATATCATCTTTTGGGGATGGAATACCTAAAACGTGCGCCATTAACTTGAGAGAGGTAAAGGTTTTATAATCGCCAAATTTCCAAAGCTCCAAGGTATCCAAGTGCGGAACTTCCCACGGCTTTTTTCCGAAAAGATCTAATTTAAAAGGAATGTCTATGCCATTGATAATCATCCGGCGGGCAATGTAGGGGAAGTCGAATTCCTTCCCATTGTGGGCACAAAGTAAATGATGCGGTTTATTAAAATGGGATTCGAGCAATGTTTTAAATTCCTTTAAAATCTTTACTTCATCACCGTGAAAACTGGTTACACGAAAGTTTCTTACATCGCCTTTTAGTACAAAATAACCCACCGAAATACAGACTATTAATCCAAATTCTGCCCATATGCCGGCACGTTCGTAAAAGTCTTCGGCCGAAATATCATCCTTTCGTTGGTATTTGCTTTTCAATTCCCAAAGCGTTTTGGAAGTGTCGTCCAATTCGGAGTAATATTCCTTTTGCGGGACGGTTTCAATATCCAAAAAAAGGATATGCTGTAAATTAATACGCTTAATCATGTTTCTGAAATTATAATCGGGGAGATGCTTAAAGCTACGTAAAATTATTGATTTTCTCCAAGCATCTTATAAACTTCATCAATATATACGTAGAAATCTGAACTAAAAGGCAAGTCGGTTTTTGTTCCTCTTTGGTGGCCTAAGCGTACAATTATTATATCGTCCTGAGGGATTACGATAACATACTGCCCTAAAATGCCACGCATTGCAAATATTTTCTTTCCCAAAAAATCGCTCAACCAAAAGCCATATCCGTATTCGGGACTTTTAGCAAACCTCGGAGTAATGCTTTTCGCCACAAAGGTAGAATCTAACAATTGCTTACCGTTCCATTTGCCGTAATCTTTATACAATTTTCCGAAACGTGCAAAGTCGCGGGCATTGCTTCCCAAACAGCAGTACGCTTTTACCAACCTATTTTCTGCATCATCAATTTGCCAAAGGGCCGGTTGTTCAAAACCCATTGGTTGCCAAAAGCTTTCCTGTAAATATTCACTTAAATCAATACTTGCATTTTGAAGCGATTTCTGAATAACCATCGCCAAAAGCTGTGTGTTTCCACTTAAATATTTAAAATTTTGGCCCGGTTTATCCACCACTTTTAGCTTCAGAATTGTTTCTGCCAAATGTGAGTCATAATACGCTTTTGCTGTCATTCCGAACGGATTGGAGTACGATTCGTCCCAATCTAAACCAGAAGCCATTGACGAGAGATCGCCAACCGTCATTCCACTATGAGCGTATTGCGGGTAAAAATCGCCAACGGGCTGATTTAAACTTTCAATAAAACCATCGTCAATTGCTTTTCCCAATAAAGCCGATGTAATACTTTTAGCCATGGAGAATGAATTGGTCTGCGAATTCTTTCCAAATCCGTCAAAATATTTTTCGAACCAAATGCTGTCATTTTTTATAACCAGAAATGCAACCGTTCCAAGTTTATCATTTATTTCAGAAAGCGCGTTAGTTGCTTGAACCGTGTTATAATCTTTATGAATTTTCCAAGGTTGCGGATGGGCACTTGCGGGAATCATTTCGGTGTCAAAAAATTGAAAATCATCAATATAAGCGGTGGTGTGACCGTGGAGGTAAACCACCCAAACACCCTTTAAAATATACCCATAGCCCGTAATATAAAGACCCAAGACTACAAAAATAAGTAGCATTAAGACCCATTTTAAAAATTTTAATATTTTTTTCATCTAAAACAACGATTGTTGTGGCCACGGGTTTTCGTGTTCCAATAACCATTTTTTTCTGTACAATCCGCCGGCATATCCAGTGAGGGAGCCGTCGCTACCAATAACGCGGTGACAGGGAATAATAATTGAAATGGGATTTTTACCATTGGCCGAAGCAGCCGCGCGAATTACTTTTGGATCGCCAAGTTTGTTCGCCATTTGCTGATAGCTAGCAGTTTTTCCGAAAGGTATTTCCTGTAATTGTTTCCAAACTCGTTTCTGAAAATCTGTACCCTCCGGCGCGAGTTTTAAATTGAATTGGTGCCGCTTCCCTTCAAAATATTCTCGCAATTGAACAATCGCTTCATTTAAATATTCGGGGCATATTTTAGAAATAGCCACATTTTTATCGTCTGTAAAATAAACCGAAGCAAGACCCTGGGCACTGCCTTTTAGTTCCAAAACTCCTATTGGTGAATTTATATAGGCCGTTTCCATTATGTGTTGTTCTCCTCGTCTTCGCCGGTAATATCTGTATTGATTTGAATTCCCATCCGTTTGGCCCGACGCTCCCAATTTTTACGCGCTTGTAGTTGCATATCTTCTATACTGTCACTTTCGTCCATAATTTCAAGACCCAAGAGCGTTTCAATAATATCTTCCATAGTAACTACACCAATGGTATTGCCAAAGTCGTCAACTACAGAAGCAATATGCACGCGTTGTTTTATAAATGTTTCAAAAAGTTCCGGGATTGGCTTTTCGGCAGCAACAACAAATATTTCGCGTTTTAAATCGCTTAACAGCTTATCGCCCCGATCTTCCACAATTTCTTCCAGCACATCATCCCGAAGCACAAAACCGGTAATGTTATGCGATTTGTCTTTATAAACGGGAATACGAGAAAACCGCAAACTTTTATGATCTTGATGAAAAGCCTCGAGACTTTTAGATTCGTCTTCTAAAGTTACAACTGTAAATGGCGTCATTACATCTTTTGCGTGTACGCTTTTAAACACCAATAAGTTTTTAATAACGGTAGTTTCATTTTCTTCAAACACTCCTTCTTCTTCGGCGGCATCTGTAATTGCCATAAATTCTTCCCGACTCATGGTACTTACATGGGCAGATTTGCCCACCAAGCGGGTAATTAGCATTAACAGCCACAGAATACCAGTGTACTTTAAGGGAAAAATAATTAGTTTTAGAAAAAGTGCTGTAAACGACCCCAATTTTTTCCAATAGGTAGCACCAATAGTTTTTGGAATAATTTCAGAAACCACTAAGATGAGCATCGTCATTATAGCTGAAACAATTCCCACAATATTTACTCCCCATATTTCAACTTTATAGGGGAGTTTTTCAGCTTGAACACCTACTAAAATTGCTCCTACAGTATGTGCAATTGTATTTAAGGTAAGTATAGCAATTAATGGTTTGTCTATATCTTTTTTAAAATTTGTTAAGGTTATGGCGTACGATTTTCCTTCATTGGTTTTCATTCGCAGATAAGTAGGGGTAAAACTAAGCAGCGCTGCCTCCAATATAGAACACAAAAACGAAAAGAAAATAGATAGTATAGCGTAGATTAATAATAAGGCCATAGGTGGTTTTAATAAATTTCAACTAAAATAAAGATTTATTAATTCTTTTTATGCAATGCTTTGTTAATTGCATAAAAAAAACCGCCACAAAGGACGGTTTTTTTAAATTATACTACGAAGCTTTTAGCAACGGTTTTAATGTGGTCTCCCAGCGTTTGGCGTCTTGTAGGCACACGTGGGGATCTCTTGTGTATTCTTCGTCATTCGTTTCAATATAGAAAGGAATTTCAAGTCGACCAGATTTAGCAACAAATTCCAGTCCTACCCAATCCAGGGATTTGCCAGAAAGTTTTACGCTTTTTGCGCGACAATCTTTAATTTCTTCCATATCAATTATTTTGAAATCGCCTGTAGGATTTGACTTTGAAGTATAAACCAATTTTTTGGCGTTTTCATCTACTGCAATGATACAATTACCAATAAAATCGATGTTTTTTAATTGAATACCATTGTTGTGCGAAAGTTGCGAAATAACATTTCGAAGTTTCTTTTCCTTGCCTGAAGCATTTACGATTAAATAGGTTACAGGCACGAATATCAATAATAATATAACTACCCCGATAAAGGTTGTGTTTAATTCCATTTTAAAAAAATTTTAAGTGAATAAATTTGAGTGAATTTATGCTCGAAAAAGAAATCGAGCAGGCCAAACAAGCATCAAAAAATCACCAAAAAAAATGAAATGGAAATAAGTGCTTAAAGATAAGTTCGCGTTTATCTTTTGAAGAATAATAACATTTGTAATTTGAAGAAACACGTGCGTAAACAACATTCTGGTAAGCAAAAATGCTTCCCGCCAAATCTAAGCCCAAATATTCGTGTTGCGAAACTGTTTGCGAAACTTCGCCAACAGCGATAGCGTCAAAAACAAAAGGCTTGCCTTGGTCTTCATCCTGAAGCGCAGATATTACAGTAGCTTTACCGTTATCTGCAATTGCTCCATGAGCTAAAAGCACATTCCCAAATACCAAAAATATGGCTGTGGAAAATATAAAATTAACTATGTGTTTTTCAGTGCTTTTCACCACGCAAATGTATGCGAAAAATTGATGCGGAAGTAAAAAATTTTGCTAATTAATAAGCTTCACTACATCTTTCGCAAAATAGCTGGCAATCATAGAAGCGCCGGCTCTTTTTATGGCCGTAACTTGCTCCAGCATAACTGCATCGTGGTTAAGCCAGCCTTTTTCAGCTGCAGCTTTTAGCATTGCATACTCACCACTAACTTGATATACGGCAACGGGAACATGTACCGCATTTTTTATTTCGCGAACTATATCTAAATAGCAAAGGCCAGGTTTCACCATTACAATATCGGCGCCCTCGTCAATATCCATCAAAGTTTCTCTAATGGCTTCTTCGCGATTGCCAAAATCCATTTGATAGGTTTTTTTATCTTTCGGAATATCCTTGACATCAACGGGAGCAGAATCCAAAGCATCGCGGAACGGCCCGTAAAAGGCAGAAGCATATTTAGCGCTGTATGCCATAATTGCGGTATCGCAAAAGCCTTCATCTTCCAGCAGTGTTCTAATTTCGAAAATACGACCGTCCATCATATCGCTCGGCGCAACAACATCTGCACCAGCTTTGGCGTGGCTTAAAGCCATTTCGGCTAAAACCGCATTGGTATCGTCGTTAATTATTTTTCCTTCGGAAATTATCCCGTCATGGCCAAAACTTGAAAAAGGATCCATCGCCACATCGGTCATTACTATCATTTCAGACACAGCATCTTTAACCGTTTTTATAGCGCGTTGCATTAATCCGTCGGGATTTAAAGCTTCTTTCCCACTATTGTCTTTCAATTTGTCGTCAACTTTTACAAAAAGCAAAACAGATTTAATGCCGAGTTTCCGCAGTTCTTTCACTTCCTTTTGAAGCAAATCCAAGCTCAATCTGTAATAATTTGGCATGGAGGCAATTTCCTCTTTCACGCCTTTTCCTTCCACCACAAAAAGTGGAGCTATAAAATCGTTAGGGCTTATAATTGTTTCCCGAACCAAGTTTCTCATGCTTTCATTGGTTCGCAATCTTCGGTTTCTTCGTAATGGATACATAATTTTTAAATTTGTCCGGTCGAACGCAGTCGCGACCTATTTAGCATTCTATTTTTTGTAAAAACCCCTCCACTGCGTTCGAGGGAATAGTGTATTATACCCAATCTTTCGGATTTTTTAAAACCTCCACAAGTTTGTATTCTTCACTTCCAGCTTCTGGATGATAATCATATTTCCACTGCACATGTGGTGGTAAACTCATCAAAATGCTTTCGATCCGTCCGTTAGTTTTTAGTCCGAAAAGCGTTCCTTTATCGTGAACCAAATTGAATTCAACATAACGACCACGGCGTATTTCTTGCCAGTTTCTATTTTCTTCGGAAAAAGATAGACTTTTTCTTTTCTCAACAATTGGAATATAGCATTCCAAAAAACTATCACCAATTTCGGTTACAAAATTATACCAATCTTGCATCTCCATTTCATCTGTTTTCTTTAAATAATCGAAGAAAAGTCCGCCAACTCCTCTCGCTTCATCACGATGTGCATTCCAAAAATAATCATCGCAACGTTTTTTATAGGTTTCGTAAAAAGCTGGATTGTGTTTGTTGCAAGCAGTTTTGCAAACTTGATGAAAATGGATGGCATCTTCTTCAAACAAATAGTAGGGCGTTAAATCCTGCCCACCGCCAAACCAACTATCTACAATGTTTCCTGTGGCATCATACATTTCAAAATAACGCCAATTGGCGTGAACCGTAGGTACCATCGGGCTTTTTGGGTGAAGTACCAAACTCAATCCACAGGCAAAGAAATCGGCATCTTTTACACCAAAATAAGCCTGCATACTTTCGGGCAATTTTCCGTGCACTTCACTAATGTTAACGCCGCCTTTTTCGAAAACATTTCCGTTTTCAATCACGCGCGTTTGTCCGCCTCCACCTTCAGTGCGTTTCCAAACATCTTCTTTGAATTTTGCTTTTCCGTCAATTGCTTCCAAAGCGGAAGTGATTTCGTTTTGCAAATTTTTTATATATGCTACAAATTTTTCTTTCATTGAATTAGTGGGTATTGAGTAAGGTTGCCGTTGGTTATTTCCTGCAAGGTGTTCCCCCGTCTTTTCAGCGGGGGCTCCTTGTAGGTCTTTCTCCCCTAATACGGCGCCAATTATTTGTATCTCTTTTGAATGTGAATACTCTAGGTTTTTTGCGGAATCAAAAAGATTATTAATTACATAAGTTTTTGAAAGTTTAAAATAATCAGGTTCACTATTATTTAAATAATTATGATAAGAAGAGAACCTATAAGTTTTATGATTCTGAATTTCTGTTGGATTTTTGTGAATATAAATCAAGAGGTTCTTAATATAATTTTCATCTTCAATTTTTTTTCTTTTAAAATGTTTTTCAAACAAACTTCCCGTGCGCCCAGCAAATCTATTGAATGCTTTTGCATAAGCATTAAAGAAATTTGACATTGCCTTGGTGAATTCTTCCGAGACAGAATTCACTTTAATTAGAAAATGAAAATGATTGTCCATTAAACAATATCCAAAAATTTCCACGTGTTGTGCAACATACTTTCCAAACAGCTGGAGAAAGTAGCGTTTATTTTCGTCATTTTTAAATATAGCAGTTCCATTAATGCCACGATTATAAATGTGATAATAATGAGATTGTTCTATATTTTGTAAATTCATAATGTCTTAATTTTTAGACCTACAAGGTTTTGGAAACCTTGCAGGAGGTTTTGGAAACCTTAATTCCTATCCAATTCTCCGTTAAAGCCAATTTGCTTCGTTGATTCCAAAACTTTTAGAGTCTCCGTACTCGCGGCAGTTACCGAAAGTGGTAAAACTAAAATTATTCCCACAACGGGAATTAAAAGCATTAGCATAAAAACCATGCCATTGCCAATTGCCAAACCTTTGTTCCTACTCACAAACTGGATGCTTTCGGAATATTTATAGTGCCGTTCCAAAGTGTAATCCATATTTCCGAAACCTGCGTAATAGCTCTGTACTAAAAACAAAAGTACCGAAGAAATTATCCCGATTACAGGTATAAAACCTATCAAAATAATTGGAATAGTGAACAATAATTCCATTAATAAATTGCGAACGTTTATACGTATGCCCCGCCAAAGCTGACCCAGATTTGAGGTATTACGGTGCGAATGGTTTTCGCCAAAAAGATGTTTTTCAATCTTTTCTGAAACGGGACTCATAAATGGAGCGCTCAAGGCCATTACAATATGCCGGTAAAGAATTAAACCTAAAGCAATTATTATTAAAGCTCCAATAAAATCACTGATGGTTCTAAAAGTTTCAGCGCCCCATTCCCAAAACCAAATTTTCGAAATAAAAGCTCCCAAATTGTCACTCAAACCCCAAGCTAAAAAACCAATTGCAACCGCGGTTAAAAAGCTAATGGCCATAGGTACGCCGAAATACTTCCAAAGCCCAAGTTGCCCAATAAGCTTGAAAGTGCCTGCGTATGCTTTTATTGCATTTAAAATGTTTTTGATCATTCCCGTTCAAATGTCTGGTCGAGCGCAGTCCAGACCTAAATTGAAGTTCGCGACTGCGCTCGAATAGACAATTCATTCTATATAAACTAAATTATTCTCAAGTTGTTCTAAATTTTTAACAGTTGAAATCTTTATTGCTTCCGAAGCCTTTTGTTTCAAGAATGAAACGATTTCCGCTTCGTTTTTATTTTTTATTGATTCAAAATAAAGAATTCCAACGCGATTATTATGCAAATCCATTGCTTTTGCCAAAGCCTTGTTAGGCGAAAATTTTTCATGCCAATCTGTAAATTCCTTTGCCCATGCTTTTGCCATCTCTTCATTATTGCGCCACTTTAAACATTTTTTAATAATTAAAGTTACCCATAGTGCATGCCGAAATGCATTAGCTTTGTTGCTTAAATGATGCCTGCTTCCGTATTCTTTATAGGCAATATTCATACAACGCTTTGTAGCAAAAATAGTAGGAAATGCGTAAAGCGGATTTTTTAAAAACATATAAAACAACCCGAAAAGTTGCCTAAAATCTAACTTTTTAAAAATCTGCCAAAGCATTTATTCTTGTTTGTATTCCTTTACAGCTTCAATAAAAGCACCCGCGTTCTCCAGAGGAATATTTGGCAGAATTCCGTGACCTAAATTTACGATGTAACGGTCTTTTCCAAATTCATCAATCATTTGTTTTACCATCTTTTTTATTTCCGATGGCGGACTAAAAAGGCGTGTTGGATCAAAATTTCCTTGTAATGTAATATTTCCACCGGTTAAATATCGAGCGTTTCTTGGCGAACACGTCCAATCTACTCCTAAAGCCGAAGCGCCGCTTTTCGCCATGGTATCCAAAGCAAACCAGCAACCTTTTCCGAAGGCGATAACTGGAGTTTCATCCTTTAAAGCATCTATTATTTGCTGCATATATTGCCAGCTAAATTCCTGATAATCGGTTGGCGAAAGCATGCCTCCCCAACTGTCAAAAACCTGCACCGCGTTTACCCCAGCCTTTACTTTTTCTTTTAGGTATAAAATTGTTGTATCGGTAATTTTCTGAAGTAATTCGTGTGCCGCAACTGGCTGCGTAAAACAAAATTCCTTCGCTTTGTCAAAATTTTTACTGCCTTGCCCTTGCACGCAATAACACAAAATTGTCCACGGACTCCCAGCAAATCCAATTAACGGAACCTCATCGTTTAGTTTTTCCTTCGTCATTTTTATGGCATCCATCACGTAGCCAAGCGTTTCGTTAATATCTGGAACAATAACGCGTTCCAAATCCTTTTGCGAACGGATAGGCTCTGGCACCCACGGTCCAATTCCGGGTTTCATTTCTACATGAATGTTCATGGCTTGTGGAATTACCAAAATATCGCTAAACAAAATGGCGGCGTCCATGCCGTATCTGCGGATGGGTTGTACGGTAATTTCACTGGCAAGCTCGGGAGTTTGGCAGCGAGTGAAAAAATCGTATTTCGCTTTTATTTCCTGAAATTCGGGCAGGTATCTTCCAGCTTGGCGCATCATCCAAACGGGTGGTCTTTCCACGGTTTCGCCGCGGAGGGCTTTTAAAAATAAATCGTTTTTAATCATAATTATACTTTTGTCGTTTCGAGCGCAGTTGAGAGTTATAAGGAGTACTCGATTGCGATCGAACGGATATTACGTTATTAATAATTTTGCTGCCTTAGCAATAACACTTTCAACAGTCGTGGTATTTGAAATTACCACATTTTCCATAAATTTTCTTGCTTCGGAAGCAGTTGTTGTTCCTATACAAACCGCCGTTCCGTTAGTGAGTTTATTTTCTAAAAAAAAGCTTCGGACGCCACTGGGACTAAAAAAAAGCACGGCGTTAAATTGTCTGTTAATTTTTATAGGATTTAGCGTGGTTTTATAAGCCACTATTTCTTGAAATGAAACGTTATTTTCTTTTAATTTCGAGGGAATTTCTTCACTTCGAATATTTCCGCAGAAAAAATGAAAGGTATCGTCTTTATGATTTTCAACTAAATATGAAGCCAAATCTGCAGCATATTCAGTCATTTTAATCACCTTTAAACCGTTTTTTTCGAGAAGTAATTTTGTTTTTTCACCAACGCAAAAACAATTTTTAATTTCGCTCGACCGATTGTTCTCAAAAAAGGAATGAACCCCGTTCTGACTTGTAAATATTGCGTTTTTAATTTTCGGGGGAATTTCAAAAACTTCAAATTGAATTTTTATCGCGTTATATTCAACCAACGAAACAGATGCATTCAGCAACAACTCTCTTTGAGAAAGACTCAATTTTTTAGTTGAAAGAACGCTTTTCATTAAATTGAATATAAAAATTACTTATTGATCTGCTTTTTAATCTGCGCCATTAATTCGGTACCGCCGTTATTTAGGATATGCAAAGCACATTTTTTTCCAAATTCTTGGTAATTAGTTATTTTAACGGTTTTTTCAATTTCGAGTTTATTTTTACCATTTAAAGAAAATAAGCAACCTTTAAAAAGCACTTCATCGCCAATAATTTCGGCAAATGCTCCTATCGGAGCCGTGCAGCCGCCTTCTAAAGTTCTTAAAAATTCGCGTTCAATATGCGTACAAATCTGTGCTCGAATATCATTTAATTTTGACGTGGCTTCCGTACAAAATTTATCATTTTCCAAAGCCACCACAACCATTGCACCCTGTGCCGGTGCAGGAAGCATCCAGTGTAAGGCTTCGCCAGCCCCTGTAAAGGACGGACTTTTAATGGCATCGCCATTGGCAATACCCAATCTTTCCAATCCTGCTTTTGCGAAGATCGCACCTTGCCAATCGCTATCCTTTAATTTTTGAAGTCGAGTATTAACATTGCCGCGAATATCTACAACTTTGTGGTGTGGGTACCGATTAAGCCATTGTGCCTGTCGGCGGAGGCTTCCCGTTGCGATAGTGCACGGTTTTTCAAAATCTATTTTGGTTGTAGTTACTAAAATATCGTCTGAAGAAGCGCGCTCTAAAACAGCTGTTTGCACGATACCGTATGGCAATTGCGTTGGCACGTCTTTCATACTGTGTACGGCAATATCAACTTTGCCCTTTATCATGGCAACATCCAAGGTTTTTGTAAAAATACCGGTAATTCCCATTTCGTAAAGTGGTTTGTCTAAAACAAGATCACCTGTAGATTTTACGGGAACAAGCTCAGTGGTGTAACCTAAATTTTCGAGTTTAGACTTTACAGTGTTTGCTTGCCAAAGTGCAAGTTCACTGTCGCGCGTACCAATTCGGATTGTTTTTTTCAAGGTTAGGCAGTTTCAAGTTGGAAGACCCTTCTAATAAGTTCAATACTTTCGGCAGAGCCTTCTTCGCCCTTTAGATGGTTGGCGAAATGTGTAGTAATTTTTTGAATAAGGCGGTCGCTGATTATTTCGGCCTGATCTTGGTTAAAACCATCAATTTTTTTACTTTGATAATCTAATTCGCCGGCTTTAATTTCAATCAACTTATTTTTTAAAGCATTAATGGTTGGCGCATATTTTCTATGATCCGCCCATTTGTTGAATTCCTTTTCTATTTCGGCAATAATTTTTTTAGCGAGCGGAAGTTGCGCCGCACGTTGCTCCAACGTATGATCGGTGAGCGCCGAAAGCTGATCCATGTGCACCAGGGTTACCAATTCATTTTCCAAAACATCATCCGAAACGTTTTTAGGAATTGAAAGGTCTAAAATTAGCAACGGTCTATTTAGGTACAAAAGTTCCTGCGAAATAGTGGGTTGCTGTGCCCCGGTGGCGACAATAAGCACATCTGCCTGGGCAATTTCGCTTTGAATATCGGCGTAGTCTTTTACAACTAAATTAAATTTTCCAGCAACCTTTTCCGCCTTTTCCTTTGTTCGATTAACAAGCGTTATATGATCGTTTTTGGTATGTTTAATTAAGTTTTCGCAGGTATTTCTGCCTATTTTTCCAGTTCCGAAAAGGAGAATGTTTTTTTCTGAAATTTGCGGCACATGGGCCATAATATATTGTACCGCGGCAAAACTGACAGAAGTGGCACCCGAAGAAATACCTGTTTCATTTTTTATACGTTTGCTGGCCTGAATAACGGCATTGGCAAGACGCTCCATAAACGGATTAATCATGTCGCGCTTTTTAGACTCGCGGAAGGCATTTCGCAATTGACTTATAATTTCAAAATCGCCTAAAATCTGACTGTCTAGTCCGGTTCCCACGGTAAAAAGATGTGAAACGGCATCGCGGTTTTTATAAATGTACGCCACTTTTTCAAATTCCTCAACCGTGCCGTTGGTATATTGGCAGAGCAGTTTTATAAGCTGATACGGATGCTGGGCAAAACCGTAAAGTTCGGTGCGATTACAGGTAGAGATAACGGTAAGTGAAGGAATTCCGTCTGCCTTGCCCTGCTCTAATATTTTTTCCTTTGCGGTATCGTCAATGCTAAAATGACCACGTATCTCGGCATCTGCTTTTTTGTAGTTTAACCCGATGGTATAAAAATTACCTTCGAGTGCTTCTCCAGAATATGTTTTCAAATTAGTTTTCATTCATGGATTATATTTGTGAAATTTGGAAGGCTTTTTCGCAACGCCGAAAAGAAATAATGTAATTAAAATATTTTCTTTTGGTTGGTTTAAAATTTATTCGAAGCCATTTCATATAAAACAGAGCAAATGTAAGTGCATTGTTTTTTAAAAAGTAACGCCAGCGGTATCTTTTATGTCGATGTCTGTTAAAAATATTTAAAAAATGACTTTTATCATACTTTAGCCCTAAATTCGCGGTTTCCAAACCAAATTAATAGCGCTTTATTTAGAACAGTTCTAAATAGAATTAATTTAAAAACGAGATGGATTTACAAAAAAATGTCGCTCAAGGTTTCTACAGAGAAACTACAATTGAACCAGGGTTCCTTATCTTAAAGTTTAACAACGAAAGTGATGAAAATCAAACTTTTAAACGCGAAGTAAGCTCTAATTTTATACAGTTTCATTTTTGTATAAAAGGTACGGCGTCGTTTATTTTTAATGATGGAAATTACAAGTTACCAATTCAGGAAGGAAATTCGTTATTGCTGTATAATCCGCAGCGTGATTTGCCACTAGATTTAACGCTCAATATAAATTCGTGGGTGCTTTCTGTACTGCTTCCCATAAATAAATTTCACAGTCTTTTTTCTACGGAAGCAAACTATATTACCTTTTTAAGCGATGAAAATAAAGATCGAAAATACTATAAGGACGCACAAATTTCGCCATCGATGGCCATTGTGTTAAACCAATTGATGAATTATAATTTGCATCCTACCATTAAACCGCTTTATTTTAAAGCAAAAGCCTACGAACTGCTAAGCCTCTATTTTAATAGGCCTGTAGATGCCGATGTAGAGCAATGTCCCTTTTTAGCAGACGAAGACAATGTTTCTAAAATAAAAAAAGCGAAACAAATTATAATTGCCCGAATGACCGAACCCCCAACTTTGCAGCAATTGGCAGACGAGATAAATTTGCCCTTAAACAAATTAAAAGAAGGTTTTAAGCAAATTTATGGCGATTCGGTTTTCAGTTTTTTATTCGATTATAAAATGGAGGTTGCACGCCAACTTTTAGCCACGGGTTCGCACAATGTAAATGAAGTTGGACTAAAAGTGGGATATAGTGCCTCCAGCCACTTTATTGCAGCTTTTAAAAAGAAATTTGGCACAACGCCAAAAAAGTTTTTAATGGGATTGAATGTATAATTAATTAAAATAGCACTATTATTTTAAAGTGTCATCACCTTTGAGCATTGCGTTTTAAAAACGTAATTTTGCCTAAAATTTTTTCCTATGAAGGGAGTTCTCCTTGTAAATCTCGGCTCGCCAGACAGCACCGATCCAAAAGATGTTAAAAAATATTTAGACGAATTTTTAATGGATCCTCGGGTCATAGACGTGCCCTTTTGGTTGCGTTCCTTTATCGTTCGTGGAATTATTTTAAATACGCGACCAAAAAAATCTGCCGAAGCCTATCAAAAAATTTGGTGGGACGAGGGTTCGCCATTAATAGTGCTTTCTGAAAGACTTCAGAAAAAAATACAAAACAAAACTACGGTTCCGGTGGCCTTGGCAATGCGCTACGGTAGTATGACACTTAAAAAAGGATTACAAGAATTGGTAGATCAAGGCGTAGATGAAGTATTAACAATTCCGCTTTATCCGCAATTTGCAATGGCAACTACAGAAACCATTGACGTGAAGGTGGAAGAACTTAAAAATGAATTTTTTCCACAATTAAAAATTACTTCCCTCCCCGCATTTTACAATAAACCCGAATATATTGAAGTACTCGCAAAGAGCATGGCAGAAAAGCTGGAAGGTTTAGATTATGAGCATCTAATATTTAGCTATCACGGGGTTCCGGAAAGACATATTTATAAGCGCGATATTACAAAAAGCCACTGTAAAATTGATGGCAGCTGCTGCGTAACCGAGTCACCAGCACACCAATTTTGCTACCGTCACCAATGTTTTAAAACCACCGAATTAGTTGCTGCAAAATTAAATTTAAAACCGGGCACCTACTCCAATGCCTTTCAATCGCGTTTGGGTTTTGACCCGTGGTTAAAACCGCCAACCGATAGGACCATTGAGCGTTTAGGCCTCGAAGGCATAAAAAAAATAGCCATTGTAACTCCGGCATTTGTAAGCGATTGTCTTGAAACTTTAGAAGAAATAGCCATGGAAGGTGAAGAAATTTTTCACGAAGCAGGCGGAAAGGAATTCACGGTAATTCCATGCTTGAACGACCGCGACGATTGGGCCGAAGTGCTAACGGGCTGGATTGATCAATGGCGTATAGTTGATACAAAAACTGCGATTGCCTAAGCCCCTTTCAGATTAAAGGAACTAAAAGAAATGAACAATAAATCTGCCGCTTTAGGCACAGAACCCATTGGAAGTTTATTAATTAAACAAGCGGTTCCTGCCTCTATTGGAATTCTAGTGATGTCGCTGAATATTTTAGTCGACACCATTTTTGTAGGAAATTGGATTGGTTCCATCGCTATAGCTGCAATTAATGTGGTTCTGCCTGTTTCATTTTTTATCGCTGCCTTGGGAATGGCCATTGGAATTGGCGGTTCATCTATAATTTCGCGTGCTCTTGGAAGCGGAAATAAAGAGCGCGCATTAAAAACCTTCGGCAATCAAATTACCCTAACGCTGTTACTTACTACCGCAATGGTAGTATTCGGATTAATTTTTATAAATGAACTTATTCCGGCCTTCGGTGGTAAAGGGGCCATTTTTGAACCTGCCAAAATCTATTACCGTATTGTGCTCTACGGAGTGCCACTTTTGGCGTTATGTATGATGGGCAATAATGTAATCCGCGCTGAAGGAAAACCGAAGTTTGCAATGATTGCGATGATAATTCCGTCGGTGGGGAATCTGATCTTAGATTACATTTTAATTTATCATTTAGATATGGGAATGGCTGGTGCCGCTTGGGCAACCACCATTTCGTACGGTTTATGTTTTTTGTATGTGCTTTATTTC
This sequence comes from Aequorivita flava, assembly GCF_038742595.1. NCBI lineage: Bacteria > Pseudomonadati > Bacteroidota > Flavobacteriia > Flavobacteriales > Flavobacteriaceae > Aequorivita > Aequorivita flava. The sequence goes on from NZ_JBANCF010000002.1 coordinate 222,864, forward strand.
TTTTTAAGCGATAAATCGGAACTACAAATAAGTATGCCGCACTTTGGTTTAGATCTGCCTATTTTAAAGGAAATGTCTGCACTTGGATTTGTTACGCTTTCTCGACAGGCTGTGGTGAGCATAACCTATCTTTTAATGAACAATATTTTGTTCGACATTGGCGGCGAATCCTCCGTTGCTTCCTATGGTATTATTGCCCGCATGTTAATGTTTGCACTCTTCCCTATCCTTGGGGTTACACAAGGTTTTTTACCCATAGCTGGGTATAATTATGGAGCACATCAATTTACACGCGTACGCGAAAGTATTAACAAAGCAATACTTTATGCTGGCGGCTTGGGCCTCGTTATATTTACCGTTATAATAATTTTCCCTGAAGCTATTGTTTCAGTATTTACAAATGATATAGATATACTTTCAAAAACCCCTGAATATATGCGTTGGGTTTTTGCCGCAACACCTATAATTGCAATCCAACTTATTGGCTCCGCATACTTTCAAGCAATTGGGAAGGCTGTTCCGGCCCTGCTTCTAACTTTAACACGGCAAGGGTTTTTCTTTATTCCACTTATTTTTATACTGCCCCATTATTTTGGCGAACTTGGGGTTTGGATTTCCTTTCCCGCGGCCGATGTGCTCTCTACTATTGTAACGGGTTATTTTTTGAATCGGGAAATCCGGAAAACGCTTACGGACTAGGTCGATTTTTTAGTATCTTTAAAATACTAATTCCTCGGTTATGAAAAAACTACTACTTCTTGTATTTGGTATTTCAATGTTGTCATCATTCGCGCAGCCTGCTGGAATGCTGAACGAGACTTTTCGCTTAAAATCCTTATACATTGGAAATACGTATCTAACCCCTAATGGCGAAAATCCTAATTTAACCATTTACGAAGTTGCAGGGGATTACGTTTTGGAGGCTGACGGCATTTTCAATACAATGAATGCAGCGGCAAGCTTCAACGGAAATTCAATGACGCTCAATGATTATGGTGTTACGCTACACGATTGTATAGAACCTAATTGCTATTATGAAGATTTATATTTTTATGATGTCTTAACAAATCTGAATCTCGAGACTAAAACATTCACCTTTTTCTATTCTGAAAACAACGGTTTTAAATTTTTAAGGCTGAGAGATACAAATTACAATACAGCATATTATAGCACAGAACCTGCGCCCATAGCCAATCCCATGTTGTTTCAAACTTGGTATCTCTTTATGCAAGAAGGAGACATGGGCGATCCCATTTTTTATAACGGACCCAATCCACCACAAATAACTATAAATCCAGATTTTACATATACTGGCATTGAAAGCTGCGCAACAATTAGTGGCGATTTTATTTTAGGAAGTGGCGATATTTATTTATTTCAATTACAGCCACAGAATTATATAAATGACGAAAGCAATTGCCAGCCGGGTGAAGCAGAATACGCTTTGTATGAAATTCAAGGCAGAATGTTATTAGACACCAGTGTTTATGAAGGAAATGACGGAAATGATTATCTTTCATGGGAATATGCCCCAGGCTTTCTCTCCCATTTTACCAACATATTACTCTCCACTTCTGAAAATAACTTTTCTGATTTGAAGCTCTTCCCTAATCCAGCCCAAAACAAATTATTTATACAATCCATTATTAGTGACTTCGATTCAGTTTCCATTACAGATATTAACGGCAGAATAATTGTTTCATTTAAAAATATGATTTCAAATGAAATAGATGTTTCAGCATTAAAAGCTGGTATGTATTTTTTGAATATCACTTCTTCCGAAGGAAATACTACGAAGAAATTTATTAAAAATTAAGTTATGAAAAAACTGCTGTTTCTTTTTTTAATCCTTTTTACCACTCAAATTGCAGTTGCCCAACCACCAGAATATTTTGTTGACAACTGGTATTTGCACAGTTTTTCATTCAGTGATGAAGAAGTTTTCATAAATACATTAGGATTAACTGAAGGTCCTACCTTAATTACAGAAAGTGACTTTACGCTTCACGGAACTTCCTTTTGTAACAATTATTCCGGAAATTATGAATATATAGAACCTGGTCCTATAGGTGTTAATGAGATGTTTATTCCTCGGAATATTGTTCGTGAAACTGAAAATTGTGGAGATTTTGAGGCCATGGAAACACACTTTTTCATTCCTTTCCTTAATGAAGATGTGGCCGATATTTATTTCATAGATCTACCTGGGACTGAAAAAATGATCGTACTGCAATATTTTAGTTTTCCTGGATACCAAGTATATAAAAACTTTCCTGCGCTCAACATATCAGACAATAAATCTATTAAGGACTTACTTGTTTTTCCAAATCCGGCACAGAATAAATTAATTATCCATTCCGCTATTCACAATTTTGAATCTGTTTCAATAACAGATATTAACGGAAGAATTGTAATGAATTCGGTAAACAATAATTCAAAAGAAATAGATGTTTCCAACTTTAATGCAGGAATGTACTTTATTACCATTCAATCTTCCGAAGGAAATATTACAAAAAAATTCATCAAAAATTGAATCTCGATAAATAATTCGTCACTACTATTAGTTGATTAATTAGGTATCTTTACGGCCAAGTTTTTACGAAACTGAGCTATTAATGGAACAATATTACCCCTACATAAAATCGCTGCACTTAATATTTGTAATTACCTGGTTTGCGGGACTTTTTTATATTGTGCGTTTATTTGTTTATCAAATTGAAGCTTCACAAAAACCATCGCCCGACAAGGAAATTTTGGGCGAACAACTAAAAATAATGGCTTCGCGGCTATGGAATATTATTACATGGCCCAGTATGGTTTTGGCATTGGTATTCGGGTTTTGGTTACTCGGAATGCGTTTATTTTTTGTGAGCGACGCTTGGATGCAGGTAAAACTGGCTTTTGTAGTGGCTTTAATAATTTATCAATTTAAATGCCACCAAATATTTAAACAACTTCAAAAAGGCGAGGTTAAATACTCGTCCAATTATATGCGCCTCTTTAACGAAGTGCCCACTCTCATTTTATTTGCCGTGGTATTTCTGGTTATATTAAAAAGTGCCGTTAACTGGATTTATGGCACCGTGGGTATTTTCGTTTTTGCAATTATGTTAATGATGGGATATAAAATTTACAAAAGAATTAGAGAGAAAAACAATTGATATTTAAATTTTCATATTCAACTTCACAATTGAGCACAGAATGATTTTTTTTTGAAATTTTCCTTTTAGGTTCGATTATTGCTATCTTTCTATCTTCAAAATAATGTAAATGTACTTTTACAGAAAATCACTTCGCACGCGTATTTTTCTTTCCTTGTTCCTATTGGTTTTGGGAGCCTCTGTACTAATTGCTATTGTTACCGTTTTTCAATATAAAGAAGAAGCGCAGGATTATCATCGCGACAGACTTTTACGAAAAGAAGCCGCAATCAGGGAGAACATTAATTACATTTTAAAAACCACTACTTATCCCGTAGAAACCGCACAAATTCCGCTAATTTTTAAAGAGAAAATTTACGAAATTAAAGACATTCACAGTCTCGAGATTTTTCTTTACGATTTAAATGGCAATCTTTTAAAATCGTCAAAGCCTTCATTTTTTAAAGATACCGTTTTACCCAAGATGAATGAAAAAGCGCTGAATGCGCTTCAAAATTCGCCAACCAAAAGCTATATAAAAGAGTTTGAAGAAGGCGGCCAAAAGTATCAATCCTCTTACACCTACATTACCGATAGTTATTTTAAACCGCTGGCAATACTTAATCTGCCCTATATTGAAGACGACGGTTTTATAACCAAAGAACTCACCGAATATCTTTATAGGCTTGGGGTAGCCTATTTTTTTATGTTGCTAGTGGCAACTATAATGGCCTATTTTCTTTCTAAATATATTACCCGATCCCTAAAGGAAATTAGCGACAAATTATCTGAAACCCGTTTTGACACCCGCAATAAAAAAATTCATATTAGCGATACACCCCAAGAAATTGCCGTACTTATAAACAGTTACAACCAAATGATAGACGAGCTGGAAAAAAGTGCCGCACAACTTGCCGCCAGCGAACGGGAGACTGCTTGGCGCGAAATGGCAAAACAAGTTGCGCACGAAATTAAAAACCCGTTAACACCCATGCGGCTTACCGTACAAAGTTTTCAACGAAAATTTGATTGTAACGACCCCGATTTCGACACCAAAATGGCCGAATACACCAATACTTTACTTCAGCAAATTGATACGTTAAGCTCCATTGCATCGGCCTTCTCTACCTACGCAAAAATGCCTGCGCAGCAAGACGAAACACTAAATGTTGTGAAAATAAGCAAGTTGGCGTTGGATATTTTTAATGAGGATTATATCTATTTCTTTTCAGATGAAGATGAAATTCGAGCTCGGTTTGATCGTACACAGCTAATTCGCGTTGTTACTAATTTGGTAAAAAACAGCATTCAGTCTATAGAACAAAAGAAACCTTTAGATCCGCGGATAGACGTAATCGTAAAATTAGAAAATACCATTATTGATATTTTAGTATCCGATAACGGAATTGGCGTGCCCGAAGAAAATAGAAGTTGCATTTTTGAACCACAATTTACAACCAAAACCAGCGGAATGGGCCTAGGTTTAGGAATGGTAAAAAATATTGTTGAAACTTACGGTGGCACAATAACGTTGGTATCTACCCAAGAAAAAACCACTTTTAAAGTTTCATTTCCCGCAATGATTTAGGATTTTAGTAGCTTTGTGAGCTGACTGCGAATGCACGAATTTTTACATAATTATTCGTTAGCTCGTGGTAAATAAAATTCGACAATTCAAAAAAAATACAAATGAAATACAACAATATACTTTCTGAAACCAGTAACGGCATTACAACCATTACAATTAATCGCCCGTCTAAATTAAACGCTTTAAACCGCGAAACCATTCAAGAATTGCACAATGCGTTTGACGAAGCCAATGCATCATCAAAAACAAAGGTTATTATTGTAACCGGAAGCGGTGAAAAAGCCTTCGTTGCAGGTGCAGATATTAGCGAGTTTGCAAACTTTTCGGTTAAAGAAGGTGCAAAACTTGCTGCAAAAGGTCAGGAACTATTGTTTGATTTTGTGGCAAATCTATCTACACCCGTAATAGCTGCCATCAACGGTTTTGCCTTGGGCGGTGGTCTAGAGTTGGCAATGGCGGCTCACTTCCGTATTGCGTCCGATAACGCTAAAATGGGACTTCCCGAAGTATCTTTGGGCGTAATACCTGGTTACGGAGGTACGCAGCGTTTACCCCAATTGGTAGGCAAAGGCGGTGCGATGGAAATGATTATGACCGCCGGAATGATAGACGCAAATCAAGCGCTTCAGTACGGTTTGGTAAACCACGTAACCACTTCAGAAGATTTATTGGAATTCACGGAAAAAATTGCTGGAAAAATTATGAAAAATTCCTCCGTTGCAATCGCATCGGCAATTAACGCCATAAACGCAAACTACGAAGATGGCGAAAATGGCTTTAAAGTAGAAATTGAAGAATTTGGCAATTGCTTTGGCACTGAGGATTTTAAAGAAGGCACCCAAGCTTTTCTTCAAAAAAGAAAGGCAAATTTTCCGGGAAAATAATATTTTATTGTCGGTAATTTGATTTGGTTTTGTACTTTGGCAACCGTTAAACCCAAATCTTATTATAGATGAAAAAAATAATACTTCTCCTATTTTTAATAGGCTCATATGTTACGTTCGCCCAAGATATTTCAGTAAAATCTACTACTAGCGAAGTTTTTAAAGACGACAAGAAAAACACATCATTACTTTTTTCTGAAAGTGATGGAAATGGCGGCTTTATAACCGTTCGCGAATACAGAAGCGGCTTGCTGCAAATGCCAAAAGGCTACTATATAGATCATTACGACGCCAAACTAAATCAGATTAACGAAGCTGAAATTGAAATAGACAAAAGCCAGATAAAAGGCTTAATGATTAACAACGGAACTGTATTTTTACTAGAATCTGCACTGGACACAAAAGCAGACGTTTTTAATTTCAACATTCTTGAAAGCTCACTCAGCAAATTAAATTTTGAAAAACGAACGCTTTTTTCACTCGATGAGGAGGAAATAAAGAAATTTTTCGGTGTGGGCATAGGTCCCTTCTTTATGACCAATGGTTTTAATCAAATGGATTCAAATCCCTTTGGTGAAGTTACTTTTTCGGCTAAAAAGAACTTCTTTTGTGTAAATTTCGATATAAAGGACAAAGAAGCGCAAACGCAGCGATTGTATGTTTTCGACAAAGATTTTAAACCTGTTTTTGAAAGAGAGTTTAAAAGAAACATTCAAGACAGGTTATTTCAGTACGAAAACATTGACGTTGACGATGAAACGGGTGAGATTTATCTGCTCGGAAAAGTATTCGAAAATAATTCAACCAGAACCAAAAAGAAAGGCAAGGCAAATTACAATTACGAGCTTCATAAAATTACAGCATCTACCGAGAAAAGCGTAAGTTTTTCGCCAGACGAAAACTTTATAGGCTCACTGTTTACCGTGCGCGGCAAAAATAAAATTAGCTGTGCAGGTTTCTATTCTGAAAAAAATGATTTTCGTTACAAAGGCGTTTGCCGCTTTAATTTAGATCCAGAAACGCTTGCAATTACCAAGCAAAGCTATATGCCATTTTCTGAAGAGTTTATTAAAGATAAGTACGGAAAAGTAAAAGATAAAGAATTAAAAAACCTCAGTTTTAGAAGTGCTTTTATAAACGAAAAGGAAGACATTGTTCTAAACGCCGAAGAATTTTACACCGTAACCCACACACGATCTAGTATGAATGGTGGGATGAGCACAACTACCACCTATCATTTTAACGATATTGTATCTGTGAAAATGAGTCGCGATGGCGAATTATTGTGGGCTCGGAATATAAATAAAAACCAATCTACCGCCGGAGCAGTAATAGAATATTTATCATTTTCTTCATCTGTAATTGGTGATGACACCTACCTTTTTATAAATTGTTCCGATAAAATTAGGAAGATTAGCAACGACCGTATTGAGTTTAAACAAGGCAATATGAAGAAAGCCAATTTGTACGCCATAAAAATTGATAATAACGGAAATTACACCTTTAAAAACGTTGTAGACGCCGATGATTCCGATGTTTCCTATTTTGTGAAACAAGGCATTCACACTGCTATGGACGGCAGTGAATTGGTTTTTATAGGAAGAAAAAAATCTAAAAAACAATTTTTGAAACTAAATATAATGTAGGCCACAAGTGTAACTCGTATTTTTGAGGTAGAAAAAACCATACTTTTTACAACGCAATTTCCTTGGCCTTTCTTTAAAACGAAGGGCCATTTTTTTAAGTAGTATTTACACAATTATTCATAAATTATGAAAGCTATCCTTTTATCTATTTTTCTATTACTAAGTGCAATAAGTTATGCACAAACAGATTCGCTTAAAATTACAGCAAGTGAAATTTTTAAAGATGAAAAATTTAAAACAACGCTACTATTTGCCAAGGAAGATACCAACGGCGATATTTTTACGGTTCGAAATTATTATTCAAGCGTTTCAAACCCAAAAGGATATTATATTGAACATTACAGCAAAGATTTAAAATTGCTTAAAAGAACTACTGTTGACGTAAACCGAAACGAAATAAAAGGTCTGTTTTTAACCGAAGATTCGGTGGTTTTGCTACAGTTTCAGTATAATTATAAAGCGAAAGAATATGCCTTTGCTACCTTAACTTCTTCAAAGGAAAATTTCAATTTTAGCGAAAAAGAAATCTATGCCATAGACCGAAAACGTCTTAACAAATACGATCATTTTGGTATTCGCAGCGAGCCAGAATACAACCTGCATCATAATTATAACTTCGGTGATATTGTAGAATCTGAAAATGGAGAATTTATAGCACTAAATCTATTCACCAAAACTAAAAAGGGCAGTGCATTGTTGGTTATTGCTTTTAATAAAAATTTTGAAAAGCTATATGAATACGAATTTGAAAGTTTAATTTCTTTTAAAGAAATGGCAAGTAAACCGTTGCAATTACAATATTTCAATATGGTAATGAGTAACGATGGCACAGTTTATTTTTTAGGACGGGTTTTTAACGACAAGATAATTTTAGAAAAGAAAAACGCTCCAAATTATTATTTTATCCTTTTTTCAGCAGATAAAGTTTCTAAAAAACAACAGCCAATTTCCATAATGAGCAACAATATTATTCGTTCGCTCCAATTGGTAAATAATGCAGATAAGCTTGCCGCAGTGGGGCTTTACACAGACCCGTCAACCACAGGTTTTTTTGATAATTATATGGGCTATAGTGGCGTGGTGCGATTTAATTTGAACCCAAAAACATTAGCAACATCCACAGAATCTTTTCAACCTTTTTCGGAAGAATTTATGGTTGAAAAATACGGAAAAGTGAAAGAAAAATTAAAATCGTTCCTCTCTTATCGAAGCACATTTATGCTAGAAAATGGCGACATTATTATAAATGCTGAAGAATTTTGGATGGATGGATCTGGCGATTATGTAAATGCCAATAGAATCTATAAAGACATAATTAGTTGCCGAATAAGTGGTAATGGCGAATTAGTTTGGGCAAAAAACATCAATAAAAAACAAAGCGCTTGGTCGTTGGATAATATTCCTTTTCTATCCTATGCTTCCACTACAAAAAACAATGTTTCTTATTATTTTGTGAATGCGGCTTCCGATTTAAAAATTTTGAAAAATAATGAAGTAGAGTTTAAGGAAGGACCGCGCTTATACCTTCTAAAAATGTACGAAACTGGGGCATTTAGATATGAGAAAATTTTGTATCCAGATATTTACAACGCACACCTCGGGCTTCGATTTGGGATTATGTTAAACAAATCTGATATTTTGGTGCAAGCAGAAAGCAACGACAAACCCATGATGGTGAAACTGGCTTTTGAGGATTAAAATTGTATTATTGAAAGCTATTAAGCTTTCAGGAAGATTCGTAACTTTAAAAAATTCTTTTTAGAAATTATATTCTAAATATTATGAAAACTTACTTTCTATTATTTGCGGCTTTTCTATTTACTATTTCATCAATAGCCCAAGAAAAAGCCGAACCGTGGTTTAAAGATGGCGAAGCACAAATTGTTCCAGCTTTTGAAAATCAAGCAGATTGGATTCGTACCGATTTATGGGTGGAAACTACTTTTGATACCGATGGCGATGGGAAACCAGACCGTATGCACGTTGACGTTACAAGGCCAATACAAACCGAAACCGACGGTTTAAAACTGCCTGTTATTTATGAATCAAGCCCATATTTTGCCGGAGTGGCGCCAGAAACCGAAGGAGCATTTTATAACGTATACCAGGAATTGGGCGATGTAAGCGATCCAATAGTGCATCCATCTGTTACAAGACGCGGGGAGCGACCCATAATTTCAAACTCTCAAATACATACTTGGGTGCCGCGCGGTTTTATTGTTGTGCATTCCTCTTCGCCTGGAACGGGACTTTCGCAAGGCTCACCAACCGTGGGCGGGGATAACGAATCGCTAGCTCCAAAGGCAGTAATTGATTGGTTAAATGGTCGTGCAAAAGGCTATACAACTCCCACCGGAAACGAAGAGGTAAAGGCTTATTGGGCCACTGGAAAAGTAGGTATGACGGGCACTTCGTATAATGGAACTATTCCCTTAGCAGCTGCAACTACAGGCGTTGAAGGGCTCGAGGCAATTATCCCGATTGCGCCAAATACTTCGTATTATCACTATTACCGCTCCAACGGATTGGTGCGTTCCCCCGGAGGATATTTGGGGGAGGATGTGGATGTTCTTTACGATTTTATTCATAGTGGCGACGAATCTAAACGTGCCCACAACAACGCTAAATATCGTGATGACGAAATAATAAAAGGCATAGACCGCAAAACAGGAGATTATAACGAGTTCTGGGCTGGCCGCGATTATTTAAACGATATGGAACCGATGACCTCCGCATTGTTTATGGCGCACGGTTTTAACGACTGGAACGTAATGCCTGAACACAGTTTTAGAATTTATAAAAAAGCCAAAGAAATGGGGCTTCCAGTAAAAATTTACTACCATCAAAAAGGGCACGGCGGACCGCCACCGCTGCCGATGATGAATAAATGGTTTACAAAATACTTATTCGGAATTGAAAACGAAATAGAAAACGGCCCAAAAGCTTGGATTGTTCGCGAAGATGACGATAATAACAATCCTACCCCCTACGCCAATTATCCAAATCCGGATGCTGAAAAAGTTATGCTTAATTTAATAGCAACTTCAAAAAATGAAGGAATCTTAACGGTTGAAAAAACTAAAAAGCAAGGCACGCGAACTTTGGTTGATGACTATCATTTTTCGGGAGATTCACTCGCACAACTTGCAAATTCTATTCACAGATTACTATTTGTAACACCAGTTTTAAAGGAAGATTTACATCTTTCGGGCCTTTCAAAATTGCATATAAAATTGGCCAGCAGCAAACCAGCGGCTAGCCTTTCGGTTTGGATGGTTTCTTTGCCGTGGAACAATGCGCCAGATGCAAAAATAACCGACAATATTATCACTCGCGGTTGGGCAGACCCTCAGAATTATAAATCCATTTCGGAAAGTGAGCCTTTACAACCCGGTACATTTTATGAACTTTCTTTTGACTTACAGCCGGACGATCAAATAATTCCTGCGGGGCAGCAAATTGGACTAATGATTTTTTCGAGTGACAATAAATTCACTTTATTGCCAAAACCGGGAACAATTTTAACAATTGATCTTGATGAAACCACAATTGAAATTCCAGTTGTTGGTGGAACAGAGGTATTCAAAAAAGCCGTTGCCAACTAAAAACATTTAGTTTAATAGCCAATCGGAAAAAATTTGAAAATTTGTCATTTTAAAAATGTCAAAATGACACTATAAGTACAATAACTCTGAAAGTCTTTTGATAATTTTCTTAAAAATTTTTAAAAATTTCTTTAAATCAAAATATCTTTCAGTTTGGTATTTTTTTTGTTCCGTTATCGTTAAAAAGTTTAACTTAAATCTTAATTATTATGAGCACAGTAATGAATGTTCCTAAAAATGGAGGTTTAACTAGAACAACCAATAATAGTTCCAGCTACCTCCCTACTTGGTCCTCTTGGATAGACGATATTTTTAACAGGGAATTATCTTCCACCTTTTCGCAAAATTTCAATACCGGAATGAGTCTTCCTAAAGTAAATATTAAGGAAACCGCCGATGCGTATTTTGTGGAAATGGCAGTTCCGGGTCTAAAAAAATCTGATTTTAATATAAATCTGGAAAACCAAGTACTTTCTATTGCAACCGAGGTGGAAGAAAATAACGAAGAGACCAAGGAGAATTACACTCGAAAGGAATTTGGTTACTCCTCCTTTAAACGAAGTTTTACCCTTCCTGAAACCGTGGAAGACGGGAAAATTAAAGCTACTTATAACGAGGGAGTTTTACGAATCCATCTTCCAAAAAAAGAGGAAGCAAAACAAAAACCGCCTCGCAATATCCAAATTTCTTAAAGGAGTTTTTAACTGTATTAAAGGGTCTTTATTGACCCTTTTTTTACTCCAATCTAATATTAATTGTAGGAATAAATCCCATTTAATTAGGAATATTTCCAAATAATAAATATCTTTGAAGGTTTAAATTCTTCAACGTTTTTATGTCTGATACTATTTTAAAAGGTCGTGGCGCCCAAAAAAATGTTCACAATCGTTTCTCCGAAAACCAACACGAAGTGCTGAACGAGTATTTAAACTTCTGTGAAGCGGAAGGCGAAGAAGCAGATAAAAACAAAACAAAATACATTGAAATTTTCCCCAAAACCTTTGTAAACAAAGTAAATAGCCCAGACGTTGGAATGGGTTTTTCGGCAAATCCCTATCAAGGATGCGAGCACGGTTGCGTGTATTGTTACGCCCGAAATAGTCACGAATATTGGGGGTACGGCGCGGGCTTGGATTTTGAACGGAAAATTCTTTTTAAAAGAAATGCACCCCAACTTTTAGAGGAAAAAATCACTTCAAAAAATTGGGAGGGCGAAACAATTGTATTTTCAGGAAATACAGATTGCTACCAGCCTTTGGAGCGCAAAATGGAAATAACCCGAAAATGTTTGGAAGTAATGTCAAAGTGGAAACACCCAACCGGCATTATCACTAAAAATTCATTGATACTTCGCGATCTGGATATTTTAAAAGAAATGGCTAAACTGAACATAATTTCGGTAAATCTTTCCATTACTTCGCTTTCTGAAGATACGCGCAGATTGTTAGAACCTCGAACTGCAAGCATAAAGCAACGCCTTAAAACTGTGGAGATACTTTCGGCCAATGGCATTCCCGTTCGGGTAATGATGGCGCCAATAATTCCGTCGTTAAACAGCCACGAAATTCTTCCTTTAGTAAAAAAAGTTGCAGAGCTCGGAGCAAAGGATGTTAGCTACACCATTGTTCGCCTAAACGGACAGATTGCTGAAATCTTTACAGATTGGGCGCATAAAACCATTCCCGATAAAGCGGAGCGAATTTTAAATCAAATAGCCGAATGCCACGGCGGAAACCTCAACGATAGCAATTGGGGAAGACGAATAAGAGGCGAAGGTACCATTAGCGAGCAAATTAAAAACACGATGGCCATTGCTAAAAAACGATATTTAATTAATAGGGTAGCAGCGCCTTTAGATACATCGCATTTTCTTCAGCTTAAAAATCCACAGACTACGTTGTTTTAGTTTTTAATCCTGCGGTTCGGTTCGCAGATGCAAAATTCTACCTTGTGCCATTCCATTCGGCATAAAATTGTTGTAAAAACGCTTCCATAAAATCATGTCTTTGGGCGGCAATTTTCTTTCCGGTTTCGGTATTCATTCGATCTTTTAAAAGCAGCAATTTTTCATAAAAATGATTAATAGTAGGTGCGCTTGACGCTTTGTATTCAGATGGAGTCATTTTTAAATTCGGTTTAATTTCGGGGTCGTAAAGTTTTCTGTTTTTAAATCCGCCGAAATTAAAAGTGCGCGCAATGCCAATAGCTCCCAACGCATCTAACCTATCTGCATCTTGCACGACATCTAATTCTTTTGAGCTAAAACTTTGAGTTCTGTTGCCGCCTTTAAACGAAATATTTTCAATAATTTTTACAACGTGGGCTATAATTTCTTCAGAAACATTTTGAAATTTTAAAAATTGTCGCGCCTTTTTAGGACCAACCGTTTCGTCGCCACTGTGAAATTTTGAATCGGCTATATCGTGAAGTAAAGCTCCAAGAGCAACAACTGTTTTATTCACATTTTCACCTTCGGAAATTAGGAGCGCGTTTTTATAAACCCGTTCCACATGAAACCAATCGTGGCCGCCTTCGGCATTTTCTAATTCATCTTTTACAAAGGCAATTGTATTCTGAATTAATTCTTCAAAAGTAACTGAAATCATTATTCGTGTATTTTTGAAATAACCGTTTTTTCTACGTTATCAATTAATTCTTCCACTTCAAAATCTGAAATTTTAATGGCAGGATGTGCAATTAATTCTAAGCAAACGCCCATTTGTATCGGAAACATTCCATTTCGTTGTAATTTCCACGAATTATTTATAGTTACCGGCACAACATACCCATCCGGAATTTTTTTGAAAAGCGTTTGTAAACCGGTTCTTCTAAAAGGTTTTGGCGCTCCAGTTTTACTCCGTGTTCCTTCGGGAAAAATAACGCCGCTGCGGTTGTGCGTTTGAAGATATTTTGAAAACTTCACCATTTCAACAATGGCTTGTCGTGGGTTTTTTCTATCTATTAAAATTGAACCGCCATGGCGCAGGTTAAAAGATATGGACGGAATTCCCTTGCCCAATTCAACTTTCGAAATAAACTTGGGATGATATTTTCGCAAATACCAGCTTATGGGCGAAATATCCCACATACTCTGATGATTGGAAACAATTATAAGTGGTACGTTTTCGGGAATATTTTTATCAATTTTTATACTGAAAGTTGTTCCCACAACATTTAAACATCGCAAAAGTGTCCAATTAAAAGCATCGACCATTTTTTTATGGGCGCTGTACCCGAACCAATTAAACGCAGCCCATTGCAATGGATGAAAAACCAATATGGTTATCCCAAAAAATAGGTAAAACAATACTGAAAAGGGATAGCTTATGAGTTTTAAGAGTGCTTTCATTTGTATTCAAAAGTAAGAAAACCGCCCTAAAAAAGACGGTTTTTCCATTTGCAAATTTCAGTTGCTGATTTTAAGATTTTCTTTGTTTCGAATTCCGTTTAGATTTCGATTTATTCTTAAGTGTATTTCGGTCAATCTGGATAAAATTATAAACGCATATCGCAATTACCACAACCCAAAACGCACGGTAAAGCCAATTATTAACTTCCTTTCCCAATAAATGGGAAACTTGTGGAGCGTCGTAAAAATTATAAATAATGGCCCCGAAAGCTAAAACACCTATAACAATAGTTAGTGGTTTGTTGAGCTGTATCACTGCGTTTTAGCAATATTCGTTGTATGCTCCTTTTAGGTTTTCAGCAATCATTTGTGCAGGGCGGCCTTCAATATGGTGACGCTCTAACATATGTACCAATTCGCCGTTTTTAAACAAAGCCATTGATGGTGAACTTGGTGGGAACGGAACCATATTTGCTCTTGCCGCATCTACGGCCTCACGATCTACTCCGGCAAAAACCGTTACCAAGTGGTCAGGTTTTTTATCGTTTTGGATAGACATGGCTGCTCCCGGACGTGCATTGGCAGCTGCGCAACCGCAAACCGAATTTACCACTACCAAGGTTGTTCCTTCTTTTTCTAAAGCCGTTTCTACATCGGCTGCGGTATGTAATTCAGAAAAACCTATTTTTGTTAGGTCTTCGCGCATTGGTTTTATTAATTCTGGTGGATACATATTATTTCTATTTAAAGTGTATTAAAAATTGACTGCAAAGATACAAAATTTGAAATCGAAATGTTTTCAAATAAATCCCAAATCCCAAACATCAAGTTTTAAAAAAATAGTACATAAATGGCACAATAATTAAAAGCAATTAGTTTAATTATTGTTGTTTGTAATTTAGTTTTTCAAAATTATTTGGTATTTGAATTTTGAGATTTGGAGCTTTTAATAGTTACCTTTGTCGCCGTTTTAAAAGAAAAATTACAATTTATGATTCGTTGGTTATTAGCCGTACTAGGTTATTTTTTATATCGCTTCCCCGGTGCTGTGGCAGGATTTATAATTGGAAGCCTATTAGATAACCTAAGTGTAAAAGGCAAGACTTTTCAAACATCATTTGGTTCGTCACGACAAGTTACCCCGGCAGATTTTGAGCTAAACTTACTATCATTGGCTTCTTTAGTTATAAAGGCCGATGGGCAGGTTAGCCAAACCGAATTGGATTACGTTAGGCAGTATTTTGTGCAAGCCTACGGTCGGGAGCGGGCTAATGCAACTTTTAAGGTTTTTAACGAAGTAATTAAAAAGCGTGAAATATCTGCACAAAGCATTTGTAGCCTTTTGCGCCAAAGAACGCGTTATGAAAGCAGGTTGCAAATTCTTCACTTTTTATTCAGCATTGCAAATGCAGATGGAAGCGTTTCTACTGCCGAAGTAAATGAAATAAACCGTATTGCGGGTTTCTTGGGCGTTTACGCTCGCGACTTTGAAAGCATAAAAGCCATGTTCTTTAAAAATCCGGATAGCGCCTACAAAATTTTGGAAATAGACAAAACAGCCACGAATGCCGAAATAAAAGCTGCCTATCGCACAATGGTAAAAAAATACCACCCCGACAAACTACAGCATATGGACGAAGCACACCAAAAAGGAGGCGAAGAAAAGTTCAATAAAGTGCAGGAGGCCTACGAGCAGCTTCAAAAAGAGCGTGGATTTTAAATTCTAAAAGGACACGCAATTTTGTAGTTATTGTTTTTCAGATATAGTTTTTTCTAAAATTTCTGACAGTTGTTCCACATTTAAATATTGAAAATACCGGGCTTGTGCCTTAAATTTTTCATCTAAAATAATGAGCGCTGGTAACGAAAATGGTTTGTTTTTTCTGCTCGCCATTAGCAATGGAATTTGATGAATGGGGTTTCTGCGGTTCTGTCGTTCATTAAAAAAAACATCATTGCCAAACTGAATGGTATCTGTACTTTCAACATTCATTTTTACTGCGTAATACTGCTTACTTAATAATTTAATTATTTTTTTATCGGTAAAAACATGGCGCTGCATTTGCAAACACGGGCCGCACCAATCTGCATAAAAATCAATAAACACTTTTTTCGGATTTGTTTTTAACGAATCTTCCAATTGTTCAAAAGTAAGCCAGTTTACCGCTCCTTCCTCCTGCGAAGAAGCGGAACTGGCCCAAACCAAAAAACAAATTAGCAAAACAAAAATTCGTTTCATTTTAGATAGACTTAATTTTTAAACCCGCGAAAACAGTACGCGGTGCTCCCGGTCCGTAAACATAATTACTGTCGCGATTTTTTCCGAAGTCGAAATCATTTTGATAGCTATTGGTTATATTTTTTACACCTCCATAAAGTTCAAGTCCGGTGTTTATTTTTGAGAGATTAATAGTGTAACCCATTCGCAAACTCAATTCAGTAAAACTAGGAGTTGCGTAATATTCATTTATAGCCTGCCCCGTATTTGGGCCAGCAAGGTGAAGAATATCCATAGTGCCCGTGTACACCAAATTGGCAGTTGCGCTCAGTTTTTTGGTAGGAGTGTACGTTAGTGTTGCGTATCCGTAATTATTGGGAGTTCGTAAAAATTCGCGTTTTGCCGGAAGGCTATCAATATTTAAAACGGCCTCGTTAAACAAACTAGATTGAATGGTAAATCCGGCATCCAGTTCTAGCAAATAGTCGTAATTGGCTCTCGCCTCCAAAGTAATTCCTTTTACGGTAGCGCCATTACCATTGCGTTTTTCAAAACGCTCACCATAATCATCCTCCCCCAACGGAAAAAGATAAAACGCATCTTTTAAATGTGTGTAAAATCCTTCAACAGTAAAGCCCGCTATAAAGTGCTCGGTAGCTTTATCGTAATTTACCGAAGCGGTAAAACTGTTGGATTTCTCTTCAAATAAATCTTCAGCAAGTGAAATTCGCGATACTCCGCCGCCAGCAAAGGCTATGTGCAAATCTGTATCAAACGCTTGTGGCCCGCGAAAACCTGTACCCCATCCAAGCCGAAATTGTGTAGTTTCCTTTAATTTGTACAAAAGTGAAAGTCGCGGACTAAAAATGGCGTGATCTACCAAGTTGTGTTTGTCTATTCGGAACCCGGAAAGAAAATTAATATTTTTAAAAATGTCCCAGTCATTTTGTACAAAAGCACCCAAATTTTTAGTGGTTTGATCTGTTAGGTAGTTGTACGTTTCAATTTGATCAAAAACATCGTCATAAACGTATTCCAGACCCCCAGTTAGCACCGTTTTTCCACCTAAAAAGCTATTGATCTTGTGGTTGTATTGCGCTCCACCTTGATGCGTTGTAACTTCAGAGACACCGTATGGTGGAGCCGCAAAAAAGGCTTGTTGCTCCGCTTGATCATCAGGTATTATTCCCGTGTAATGATCGCGATCTGTTTTTTGAGCGCCATAATACACTATGAGCGAACTTTTATCTTCATTAAAATTAATTTGATAATCTAAACTTCCCATTAAAACATTGTGGGTACGCTCTTCCGATTGATTTGCTAGATATGCAGGTTTGTCAACCATTTCGCCGCCGTAACGATATTCGTTTAGGCTGCTAATACTCATCTCAAGTTTTGAATTTTCACTGGGAAGATAAAAAGCATTTACTCCAAATGAATTGCTTTTTAATTCGGGCAATTCAGAAAAGTTATCATCATTTGCATCATAAGCAGTTCTATTTCTATTACTTACAAAAAAATTTGCTCCTGCATTGTAATCTTTGTTTACAACTGTGGCATTTCCGTTAATTACATTTTGATACGCTTTACCGTCAATACTTTCGTAAGTATTGCTTAAGCTATAATTATTTTGTTTCGGAATTTTAGTAATTACGTTTACCGTTCCGCCAATGGCACTAGATCCGTAGAGTGCCGAAACGCCACCGCGAACAACTTCAATACGTTCAATCATATTTACAGGAATTTGTTCTAGGCCGTATAAACCGGTTAACGGACTGAAAATGGAGCGGCCATTAATGAGTATTTGTGAGTAGCCACCCTGTAATCCATTCATTCGAATTTGCGTGTAATTACAAGTCTGACAATCGGTTTCTACGCGTAGCCCTGGCTGAAAACGCAGGCCGTTGGCTAAATCTGTGGCAACTACCTTTTCGAGGGTTTCACTGTTAATTAAATTTACAATTACAGGTGAATCTACCCGGCGTTTTGCAGTACGTGTACCCGTAACTACAACTTGATCCAGTTCTTCATTTCGTTCAGATAATTCAAAATTCAGAGATACAAATTGCTTATTTTCTATAGTAATAGTTTTGCTTTCGGATGTGTATCCTTGCGATTGCGCTACGATTGTAAACGTGCCTTCGTCTAAATAAAATTGATACTTACCATCCTCGTCAGCACTTGCACCTTGTGTAGTACCTTTAACAAAAACCTGTGCAAAGGGAATGGGATTGCCCAGAGTCGATACTGTTCCGGAAATTGTAGATTTATTTACTTGAGCCGAAACTATGGTTGCTGAAAAAAGAAAAAAACATTGAAAAAATTTCATATAATTAGCTTTGGGTAATTAATATTTTAGGCAAAACTAAAACTATATTTTAGGATAAAAAAATATATCTTTGCATAAATATAAATTTAATGATGACACTTGCGGAAGAAAATTATCTAAAAGCAATATTCCATCTGGAATTGGAAAGCACGGGAGAGATTAGCACCAACGCCATTGCTGAGAGTATGGAAACCAAGCCATCTTCAGTGACAGATATGGTGCAAAAATTGGCAGAGAAAAAAATGCTTATTTACAAACGCTACAAAGGTGCTCAACTAACTGAAAAAGGCAGAAAAATTGCTGCTTCCGTAATACGGAAACATCGTTTATGGGAAGTTTTTTTAGTGGAAAAATTAAATTTCCATTGGGACGAAGTCCACGAAATTGCGGAACAATTGGAACATATTCAATCTGATGAGTTAATTACGCGTCTCGATAAATTTTTAGGCAGCCCCGATTTTGATCCTCATGGCGATCCCATCCCCGATAAACACGGCGTGTTAAAGCGTACCGAAAAAAAATTGCTTTCAGAAATTGAGAAAAATCAGCAGGGTGTTTGTGTGGGTGTAAAAGAATCCAGCACAGAATTTTTACAGTATCTCGACAAAAAACAAATAAGTATAGGCACTAAAATAAAGGTATTGGGTAAGGAATTTTTTGATGGCTCTATGGTTATTTCCGTGGGAAAAGATCAGTTTTTTATTTCGAAAACCGTGGCTGAAAATATTTACGTGCAAACACTTTAAGTGTGTAGGTATAATGCAAATACCGATTAAAATTATTGATTGGAAAAAGATAAAATACAATGAAAAAACTTATAGTACTAGCAATTTTAACCCTTCTAATTAGCTGTAATGACAAGGCTACGGACGATGGTAGAATAAAAGTTGTAACTACAACTACCATGCTAACCGATGCTGTTTCTGAAATTGGAGGGGACAATATTTCGTTAGAAGGACTTATGGGCGCTGGTGTAGATCCGCATCTTTACAAGGCGAGCGAAGGAGACGTTTCAAAACTTTACAACGCCGATATTATTTTTTATAGTGGCCTGCATTTGGAGGGAAAATTGGTTGATATATTCGAAAAAATGGAAGGATCCAAAAACACTGTCTCTCTAGGTGATAGGCTTCCGAAAGAGCAATTGATAGCTTCAGAAAATTTTGCTTCAAATTTTGATCCGCATGTTTGGTTCAATATTCAATTTTTCAAACAGTTTGCACAAATAATTACTGAAGAACTATCTAAAGCCGATCCAAAAAATGCCGAAAGCTATTCAGAAAACAACACTATTTATCAAAAAAAATTAGACAATTTAGAAAGCGAAGTCAAGGCTATTATTGCTACCTTACCTAAAGAAAAGCGCATTTTAGTAACAGCGCACGATGCCTTTAATTACTTCGGAAAAGCGTACGATTTTAAGGTAGTTGGGCTACAAGGCATTTCTACCGCAACCGAAGCGGGCGTAAAAGATGTGCAAAATCTTTCGGATTTTATTATTCAAAATAACATAAAAGCCATTTTTGTGGAAAGCTCCGTACCACGCCGAACTATTGAAGCGCTGCGAGCGTCTGTGCTGTCTAAAAACCACAATGTGGAAATTGGCGGCTCGCTCTACAGTGATGCTCTCGGAAATACGGGCACAGTAGAAGGCACCTACATTGGGATGTTTAAATACAACGTAAATACAATTGTAAACGCACTTAAGTAAGGTTTAAAATTTAAAAGAAATGAAGCAAAAAATTGCAGTTCAGATAGACGACCTTACCGTAGCGTATAATTATAAACCTGTGTTATGGGATATTGATCTGTCCGTTCCCGAAGGTGTGCTAATGGCTATTGTAGGTCCAAATGGTGCGGGTAAATCTACTCTTATAAAAGCTATTTTGGGCATCATAAAACCCATTGCGGGCAGTATATCTATCTATGGCAAACCGTATTCAAAACAACGAAAATTAGTGGCTTATGTCCCCCAGAAAGGCAGTGTAGATTGGGATTTTCCCACAACTGCGCTCGATGTGGTAATGATGGGCACCTATGGTAGTTTGGGCTGGATAAAGCGACCGGGGACAAAGGAGAAAAAAATTGCCTTAGAATCTATGGAAAAAGTTGGTATGCTTCCCTACAAAAATAGGCAGATAAGCCAATTAAGCGGCGGCCAGCAACAACGTGTTTTTTTAGCGAGGGCTTTGGTACAGGATGCTTCCATCTATTTTATGGACGAACCGTTTCAGGGCGTTGATGCTACTACCGAAATTGCAATTATTAATATTTTAAAGGAATTGCGAAAAGCTGGAAAGACCGTAATTGTAGTTCATCACGATTTACAAACCGTACCGGAATACTTTGATTGGGTAACTTTTTTAAATGTGAAGAAAATAGCCACCGGGCCGGTGAAAGATATTTTTAACGATGATAATCTAACCAAAACTTACGGAATTAACTATAAAGTTGCTGTGAATAAATAGCAACTAGCTAGTAGCGTTTAAACGAATCTGAAATACATTACATTGAAATATCCAATTTTTAAATTTGAAGGGTTCGTAGTGTATCAAAAACAGATGGGGGTTTAAATATAGTTTAACTCCAAAATGCAGCGAAACTCTGTTTCTGTTGGGAAAAAATGAATATATCACTACACAAATATGTAAAGAAAAACCAATAAAATCAATCGGCTAGCAACTTAAGACTTCTGACTCAATATTATGTCAATAACTGAATATTTCAACTTACTCTGGACAGATTACACCATGCGCACCATAACATTGGGAACGGCCGTGTTAGGCGCTATTTGTGGTATGTTGGGTAGTTTTGCCGTACTTAGAAAGGAAAGTCTGTTGGGCGATGCAATATCGCATGCAGCACTGCCAGGCATTGCAATGGCGTTTTTAATTACGGGAGCCAAAGATTCTGGCACCTTATTATTGGGCGCATTGGTCAGCGGCTTAATCGGTACTTTTTGGATTCGCGGAATTACTTCAAAAACTCATTTAAAAAGCGATGCTGCCCTGGGGATTATTCTTTCGGTATTCTTCGGTTTTGGAATGCTTTTGCTCACCTTTATTCAAAAACAGCCCAATGCAAACCAAGCGGGATTAGACAAATATCTTTTTGGGCAAGCGGCCACACTCGTAGAAAGCGATGTAAATTTAATGATTATCGTTACCGGAATTTCACTTTTGGTAATGCTCCTTTTTTGGAAAGAATTCAAAATACTTCTTTTTGACCCAGACTATACAAAAACCCTTGGTTTTAATACCAAATTTATTGATGTACTAATTACATTTTTAATTGTGTTGGCAATAGTATTGGGGCTGCAAACGGTCGGGGTGGTTTTAATGAGCGCTATACTCTTGGCTCCGGCGGCGGCGGCTCGGCAATGGACAAATAACTTGGGAACCATGGTTATATTGGCAGCCATTATTGGAGCGTTTTCGGGTGTATTCGGAACGGCAATTAGTGCGAGCCAAAACAATCTTTCAACCGGTCCAGTAATTGTATTGGTGGCCGGTGTATTTGTATTGTTTTCATTTATATTTTCCCATAAAAGAGGATTGCTATTTCGCGAAATTAGATTTCGTAAAAACCGATCTAATTTAAAACTAATGAAAACCCTTCAATTTATGTATGGCATCGTACAGGACCACAAAAATATTTCGCATCCGCACGCCATTCGTATCCTGAATAATTTTCACGGATTCACAAAGGGTTCGCTTAAAAAATTAGAAAATGAAGGCTGGATAGTTGTCGAAGGGCAGCAATGGGCTATGACACCAAAAGGTTATAAACAGGCACAGGAAATGTACAATCAAAAAACCGAAAATGAGTAATCCGCAAATAGAAATACAGCTTATTGCAGCCGTAGTGGCCATGGCTTGTGCCATACCCGGTGTATTTTTGGTACTTCGGAAGATGTCATTAATTAGCGACGCGATAAGTCATTCAATTTTACCGGGCATTGTTATTGGCTTTTTTATAACCCAAGATTTAAATTCGCCATTACTTATTTTATTAGCAGCACTTTTTGGTGTTATTACGGTGGTATTGGTAGAGTTTATTCAAAAGACTGGCCTTGTAAAGGAAGATACGGCTATTGGCTTGGTTTTTCCTGTATTATTTAGCATCGGAGTTATTTTAATAGCTAAGAATGCCAGTGACGTGCATTTAGATATTGACGCTGTTTTGTTAGGCGAACTAGCCTTTGCCCCTTTTAACCGGTTTATGGTAGATGGTGCAAATTGGGGCCCAAAATCCTTGTGGATAATGGGAAGCATTTTATTGATTACCGTAAGCTTATTAATACTGTTTTTTAAAGAATTAAAAGTAAGCACTTTTGATGCTGGCCTATCTTCGGCATTGGGAATTTCACCATTACTAATGCACTACGGCCTAATGTCTGTATCATCAATAACTGTAGTAGGCGCTTTTGATGCCGTTGGCGCAATCTTGGTTGTAGCTTTAATGATTGCTCCGGCCGCCACTGCCTATTTGCTCACTGAAGACTTAAAAAAAATGATTGCACTTTCGTTATTTTTCGGAGTGTTTTCGGCTGTATCGGGTTATTGGACCGCTAATTTATTAGATGCTTCCATTTCGGGTTCTATCGCTACTATGTTGGGTGCAATATTTTTATTGGTTTATTTATTTGCGCCAAAAAAAGGGCTTATTTCTGTGCTTTACCGCCAAAAACAACAGCGGATAGAAGTTTCGCTTATAACCTTTTTATTACATTTAAATAGGCATGAGGAAGTAAGTGAACGACATATAAATCATTTACAAGAACATATTAATTGGGGTGCCGTTAGGGCTAAAACCGTTTTAGATTTAGCCGAAAAAAACAATCTCGTTGAAATAGAAACCGATATAGTTTCACTAACGGAAAAAGGTCTCGCTTTTACCGAAAAATCGCTTGAATATATAATCAGCAATAAAGACGAAAAAATAGAACCGATGAAAAAGGATTTCTTCCTTTTTAGAGGATAAAATAGTTATCCGGATCACAAAATTTGCAGAGCTCATTTTACATCGCCGGTTTTTTGGCACTATTTTTTATAGTATCTTTAAATTCGAAAAAAAATAAATACGATGAAAAATTCACTGTTAGCTATACTTATTCTTTTTTCAACATTTGCCTTTGCACAGGACGATGCTGCCGAAACTCCTAAAATTGCAGTAAAAGTACCCAAAGGAGAAACCGTTGTTTTAAAAGGCATTTCAATAAAATTTTTGGAAGTGGTAGAAGATTCTCGCTGCCCAACGGGTGTAGATTGTATCTGGGCCGGACGTGCGAAAGTAAAAGTTGCCGTAACGGCAAACGGGAATACCGAGGAAAAAATATTAACTTTTGGCGAAACTAGACCTGGCGAAGCGAAGAATACGAATATATTCAGCTCCAAAGAATTTGCAATTAACGGTTTAAAACTAAATCCTTATCCAAGCTCAGAAGATGCTGGAAAAGAGAAAAAATATGTATTGTTAATTTGTGAAGAAAAGAACAAATAATCAGTGGCAACCACAGTCTCTTTTGCCACATTTTGTTTTTCCGCCATCCAAAGTGCCACTTGAGTTTTGGCGCGATTCAAAAATAGGGTTCCAAACAAACTTTTTAAGTAAAAAGCCTGCAGCGATTGAAAAAGTTATTAAAACTAATATTGTTTGCATAGTGCAAAGATACTCAATACCCTTCTATTTTACAACGAGGAAAATACTGTTGAATAAAAAACAGAAAGTTTAATGGAAACTACAACTACTGCAATCTGAATGGTCTCCGGGCTTATTTTTTATTCCACTTTTACTAGTTTTAAAAGGATTCCAAATAAACTTAGTAATCATATAAAATACGGCCAAAGCGAATGTTATTAAAACTAAAATTGTTTGCATAATAAAGCTATTTATTTTAAAAATTGATATGCTGCCAAGGATACTACATAGGCGATTACGGTCATAACAACCAACTGCCACATAGGCCATTTCCAGCTATTTGTTTCGCGTTTTACAATTGCTAGGGTACTCATACACTGCATTGCAAACGCATAAAATAACAAGAGCGACACACCACTGGCAAAATTAAACAACGGCCCTCCCAAAACAGGATTTACTTCGGCGGCCATTCTACTTTTAATAGTTTGTTCGTCGTCGTTGCCCACACTATATATGGTGGCGAGGGTTCCTACAAATACTTCGCGTGCAGCAAAAGAGCTAACCAGTGCTATTCCTATTTTCCAATCGTAACCCAAAGGGCGCACTGCGGGCTCAATGGCATGACCAATGTGGCCAATGTACGAATGCTCCAGCTTATACGAATCTATGTGCATTTCAATTTCTTCTTCTGAAAGATTTTGCGAAGCGTATTCAGATTTAATAATTTCTTCGGCATTATTAAAATTACCCGGTCCGTAGGAAGCTAAAACCCAAAGTATAACTGAAATAGCAAGAATTATTTTTCCGGCTCCAAAAACAAATGCTTTCGTTTTTTCAACAACGGTTATGAGTACATTTTTTGGCAGCGGAAGTTTGTAATTGGGCATTTCTACCACAAAGAAACTCTTGGAGCGTATTTTTAATATTTTATCGAGAAGATATGCCGAAAAAATTGCAGCTCCAAAGCCCAAAATATACATAAACATAAGGGTAAGCCCCTGTAAGCTGAAAATTCCCAAGACACGGGTATCGGGAATTACCAAAGCAATAATAATTAAATATACTGGCAAACGCGCCGAACAAGTAGTAAAGGGCGTAACTAAAATGGTTATTAATCGTTCTTTCCAGTTTTCAATATTACGGGTGGCCATAATTGCAGGAATGGCGCAAGCGGTACCAGCTACCAGTGGCACAACACTCTTACCGCTCAGCCCAAAGCGACGCATTAGTTTATCCATCAAAAAAACAACGCGGCTCATGTAGCCGGTTTCTTCCAAGATGGAAATAAAGAGAAATAGAAAGGCGATCTGTGGAATAAATATTACTATCCCTCCCAATCCTGGAATTATTCCTTCGGCTATTAAATTAGAAAATTCTCCCGCCGGCAATGTAGTTTTAGCCCATTCGCTCAAAGAGGCAAACGTTTGGTCTATAAAATCCATAGGGTATTCGCTCCAATCAAAAATAGCTTGGAAAATAAGGAGTAAAATTCCAAAGAAAATAACGTAACCCCATACTTTATGGGTTAATATACGGTCTAGACGACTGCGTAAATCTTTGGCGTTTGCCGAATCTATATGAAGGGTTTGTTTTAAAGTTTCGTTTATAAACTGATACCGAATAATGGTTTCTTTTTGCTGAAGCCGTTTTAAATTGCTCTTTGATTCTGTTTTAAAGGAAACCACTCCCTTTAATTCATTTCGGTCTAACTTTCCGAAGTTAACGTCCTGGGTTATAACCAACCACAATTTGTAAAGATCCTGATTTGGGAATGCCTTGCGCAAACGGTCAAAGTATTCAGGAGAAATACTACTGGCATTTAAACACGGCTTTGTGGAAAGCTGATTGTAATTTTCAATTAATTCTTTTAAATACTCGAATCCTAGATTTTTCCGTGAGCTTATAAGCGCAATTTTTGTCTGTAATTTTTCTTCGAGCAGCGGCACATCCAGCGATATTGCTTTCCGTTTCATGCGGTCAGACATATTAATGGCTAAAATGGCAGGAATACCTAAATCTTTAATTTGGGTAAATAATAACAAATTGCGTTTTAAATTTTCTACATCGGCAACCACAACGGCAACGTCTGGAAAATCTTTATCGTTTTTGTTGAGTAATAATTCAATTACTACATTTTCATCTAAGGAGGAGGCATTTAAACTATAAGTACCTGGCAAATCTAAGACGTGTACTTTACACGCACGGCCAAATTTGCACGAGCCTTGTTTTTTTTCTACTGTTATTCCGGGATAGTTACCCACTTTTTGGTTTAGTCCCGTAAGCCTATTAAACACAGATGTTTTTCCGGTGTTTGGGTTTCCAATAAGTGCTACATTTATGTGTTTTGCCATATTTTGACTTCGCTCAATAACCTAAATTAGGCTCCGCTCAAAGACAGCGGAATATTTTAAAAAATTAAATCAGTTCTATCTCAATCAAACAAGCCGTTTCTTTACGAATGGCAAGATGACTTCCGTTTATGTTTAAATAAAGCGGATCGTTAAAAGGCGCAATTTGTACTAGACTCACCTCATTACCGGGCAGACAGCCCATCTCTAATAATTTTAGGGGTACTACATCTACGGAAAATTCTTTAATAATGCCCCGTTGACCTTTCTTTAGTGAAGCAATCGTAATTGCCATATTTTTATTTAGATTGAGTTTAAACAAGGCAAAAGTAAGTGTTTTAATTTAGAAAGAAGAATTCGTGATTAATAATTATTAAACCCGACTAGCACAAAGCCGCAACCGGTACTTACCCTTACCGCTTAGTCTTCCTGTTCCAGTACTTTAATATCGTGAAGGAGTGATTCTATGGCTTCGGGATCTGTTCCGTCATAAAATCCGCGAATGCGTTTCTTTTTATCTACCAAAACAAAGTTTTCGGTATGTACAAGATCATTTTCCTGAAAAGGAACGTCCTTCGCAGCTAGGTACGATTTTCGAGCCAGATTATATATTTCCTTTTTGTCGCCGGTAACCAAGTTCCATTTATCATCATTCACTCCTTTTTCCAAAGCGTATTTTTTTAATTGCGGCACGCTGTCTATTTCAGGTGTTACCGTATGGGATAACAAAAGAACGTCGTGGTCGTTTTTGAGTTTTTCCTGAATTTCAACCATATGATCGGTCATTATTGGACAAATTGTTTGGCAGGTTGTAAAGAAAAAATCGGCAACGTAAATTTTATCTTTGTAATCGTCTTGCGTAATGGTCTTTCCGTTTTGATTTATTAAACTAAAATCTGCAATGGTATGATATCTTTTTACATATTGAAGTGTACTATCTACAAGCTCTGCCGAAACATCGGCCGGTTGAAATATTTTTAACGATTCCTTCGGCTTCATTATTTGATAAATCGCCGTTATAATAATGGCAGACAGGATAAATAAAACAATTGCGAAGAATTTATATTTACGGAAAAAAGAAAGCATTGCGTTAAATTTTAGACTCAATTTCTATATTCGAGAGCAAAAATAGTCTCTAAATTCATCAAAATGAATACATTTAACATTCAGAATTATTCTACTGAAATATTTCATTTCAACGCCTCATTTTTAAGAGATACGTTGTTGAAATTATTAAATTAAAAAATTATTTTAAAATGAAAACACTTCTACTCCCCGCCTTACTACTTATCTCACTTGTATCCTTTTCACAAAATTTTCAAAACGAATACATTAGCGAAGCCGAAGCTAAAGCAGCAACTGGCTGGTTTGGAAAACCAGTAAACCTAAACACCGGTAATTACGACCTTAAATACCACAGATTAGAATTTAACATAGACCCACAGCAGGCATTTATTTCGGGTAAAGTTACCTCGCATTTTGTAGCAAAAGAAGATTTAAACACTGTAACCTTTGAACTTGTAGATAATATGACGGTATCGCAAGTTACGCAGCGCGGCACCCCACTAAGTTTTACGCAAAACAACAACGACGAAGTTGTTATTACCTTACCGCAAATGCAGGCTACTGGCGTTTTAGACTCGTTAGCAATAAGCTACTCGGGCAATCCCATTAGTTCCGGTTTTGGATCTTTTGAAATAGACACACACAACGGCGACCCCGTAATGTGGACTCTTTCAGAACCTTTTGGCGCAAAAGCTTGGTGGCCGTGCAAACAGGATTTAAACGACAAAATAGATATGATAGACGTTTATATTACCACACCACGACTCAATCCTTCAAATGAAGAGTATATTGCGGTTGCCAACGGTTTGGAATTAAGCCAGACTATAAATGGAAACACTAAAACCACCCATTTTAGGCATCAATATCCTATTCCGGCTTATTTAATTGCCATTGCTGTTACCAATTATTCGGTTTATTCGCATACCGTTGCCAATAATGGGAATCCGTTTGAAATAATAAATTACATCTACCCCGAAGATCTTTCGTATGCACAATCGCGTACGCCCGTAACGGTAGATATTATGAATCTGTTTTCAGATCTCTTTGAACCCTATCCCTACGCCAGCGAAAAATATGGTCACGCCCAGTTTGGTTGGGGCGGCGGGATGGAACACACCACAGTTTCGTTTATGGGCAGCCTTGGACGCGGATTAATTGCACACGAACTTGCTCACCAATGGTTTGGTGATAAAGTTACGTGTGGTAGCTGGCAAGATATTTGGCTTAACGAAGGTTTTGCTACTTATTTGTCAGGGTTGGTGGTAGAAGATTTTGACGGGAGTACAGATTTTAGAGCTTGGAGGCAGGACAAAATTTCTTCAATTACCAATTATCCCGATGGTTCGGTTTATATACCCGCCCAAGACACTACCTCGGTAAACCGAATTTTTAGCAGCAGGTTAAGTTATAATAAGGGGGCGATGGTGCTGCACATGCTTCGCAAGAAATTGGGCGACGCCGTTTTTTATCAAGGACTAAAAGATTATCTGGCTGACCCTCAACTTGCTTATGGGTATGCCAAAACTGGCGATTTAATAAGAAATATGGAAACCGCCAGTGGCGCTAATCTTTCCGAGTTTTTTGATGATTGGGTATATGGCGAAGGATATCCGCGCTACACAATTACGTGGAATCAAGTAAATTCTGGAAGTATTTATGTGAAGATTTCACAAACTCAAAGCCATTCTTCCGTTTCGTATTTTGATGCGCCGGTGCCATTACGAATTAACGGAACACAGGGCGAAGTACTAGATATAGTTTTAGACAATACCACAAACAACCAAACCTACCAGCCAGCGGTAAACTTTACGGTACAAAGTGTGCGTTTTGATCCGGAATACGATATAATTTCAAGAAGCAACAATGTAATATTGGGTACTGAAAATTTCGCTTTAGAACAAAAAATTGTTGTTTATCCCAATCCAACTTCGGGAATTATTACTCTTGAAAAACCCGCATATTTAGACGTTCAGAAAGTTGAGATTTATAATTCGTTAGGGCAAGTTTTATACGCCGAAGCATTTTCAAAAACCATAAATGTATCAAAATTTAACACTGGAATATTGTTTCTTCGCTTAGAGACTTCGGAAGGCGTAATAAACAAGACAATAGTAAAAAATTAATTTTACCGTATTACCAGCTAGAATTTTTCTGCAAAACCACTGCTGTAATCACATTTTAATTTTTACAATTATATATTAAATACATCATAAATAAGCGGAACACACCCGCTTATTTTTTTTGCTAGTTGTAAAAGAGTACTTTTGTGCGATTTTTTATTGAATCGGTTAATTAATTATCGGAACCAAAAAATTACTGACAATTTTAAATTTGGCGCGTTTTTAGCGAAGCCAGCTTAAAATTTGACACTTTTATTAAAATTTCTAGTTAAACACCTATGACTCCATTTGCTGTAAAAGCCATACAATTACTTGTAAGTTTATCATTGTTAATCGTACTTCACGAATTAGGACACTATATACCCGCAAAACTTTTTAAAACCAGAGTAGAGAAATTCTATCTTTTCTTTGATGTAAAATTTTCACTCTTTAAAAAGAAAATTGGCGAAACCGTTTACGGAATTGGCTGGCTCCCGTTGGGTGGTTATGTAAAAATTTCTGGAATGATCGATGAGAGCATGGATAAAGAGCAAATGGCTCAACCCCCACAACCCTGGGAATTTAGAAGCAAACCGGCTTGGCAACGATTAATAATTATGCTCGGGGGAGTTACGGTAAATATTATTGTTGGTTTTGTAATATATATGGGTATACTTTATGTGTACGGAAGAAATATTACCACTAATGAAGATTTACCCCAAGGTTTTGCAGTTACTGAACAATTTAAGGAATACGGGTTTCAGGACGGCGACCAGATTTTAAGTATTAATGGTGAGCCATTAGACGATGTTTTAGAAATAAACCGTTATATTTTTGTTCGCGATGTTTCAAACGTAGAAGTAAAACACGCAGACGGCAGCGTTGAAATTGTTAAAGTACCAGAAAACGCTGGCTCCAAAATGTTTGAAAGCGGTATTATGCCTGCATTTAGTCCGAGACAAGAAAT
Organism: Aequorivita flava; assembly: GCF_038742595.1. Taxonomy (NCBI): domain Bacteria; kingdom Pseudomonadati; phylum Bacteroidota; class Flavobacteriia; order Flavobacteriales; family Flavobacteriaceae; genus Aequorivita; species Aequorivita flava. The sequence goes on from NZ_JBANCF010000002.1 coordinate 253,742, forward strand.
ATCGGTTGACTCGGTATTTGGACCTGCTAAAAAGGCCGGCTTATTAGCAACTGATAAAATAGTTTCAATCAATGGAAAAACAGTAGAATACCGCGATGAATTTCAACGTATAATTGATGAAAACAAACTTGAGGCTAAACAAATTGTTTTTTTAAGAGGAAACGCAACGGATACCCTAAATATTACTCCCAATGAAGACGGATTTATAGGAATAGGATATTCTAACGAAAAAATAATATCGCAACTAGGGAAAACTAAAATAGATTACACTTTGGGCGAAAGCATTGTGGGAGGATTTGGTTTTGGTTATAATACTCTAAAAGACTATGTAGCCCAGTTTAAGTATGTTTTCACCAAAAAAGGAGCTACACAGGTAGGTGGATTTGGAGCAATTGGCAATCTATTTCCGGGTGTTTGGGACTGGCAAAGCTTTTGGGCAACCACAGCCTTGATTTCTATTATATTAGCGTTTATGAATATTCTTCCAATTCCCGCCTTAGACGGGGGTCATGTTATGTTCTTATTATACGAAATAGTTACTGGAAGAAAACCCAACGATAAGTTTATGGAATACGCCCAAATGGTCGGATTCTTTCTACTAATCGCGCTCGTGTTATTTGCCAACGGGAATGACATCTATCGCTGGCTGTTTGAATAAAGCGGTATCAACTTCTAAAAAAATACTTCGTTTCCACAACGAAGTATTTTTTTTTATGATAATTTTTTGATGACATTTCAACAGCTCTTCCGATGAGGTTATAATGGCAATGTATTTTTTTGGAACCAAGGGCGCAATAGTAACTCGTAAAACAGTTCATTTAAACAAAAAAAAGCGCCCGTTTATCCGAAACTGCCAAAAAATTTAGAGCGATTGTATTTTAATTGTATCTTTCTGTATTGTTTTATAACCAATGCATACAAGAAACGGAATAAATTTATACGATTTGCCAATTACAGAAGTTGTTGCGCTCATAAAAAATAATGATGCCAACACATTAAAAAAACTGTATGTACATAACTACCCTAATGTACGGCGTTATGTACTTAAAAATAGTGGTAACGAACATCAAGCAAAAGATGTATATCAAGAAGCATTTGTAGCAATGTGGCGAAATATTAAAGATGATAAATTTTCTGCTAAGAACCCGAAAATAATTAATGGGTATCTATTTCAGATTGCCAAATACAAATGGCTAGACCACGTACGATCTGTAAAATACAAAAATACCACATTTATTAATCGCGAAATAGAATCTGTTGAACCGGACCTTGAAATTGATACAGATAAAAATGAAAAAATAAATACAATAATGCACTGTATTGGCAATCTGGGCGATCGTTGTAAAGATTTATTAAAGTTGTTTTATTTTGAAAGAAGAACGTATAAAGAAATAGCTCAAATTTTAAAAATAGACGAAGCTTCAGCGCGTAATGCCAAGTATCGATGCCAAGAACAGTTAAAAAAAATGACTCAATCCCCCCCCAATGGAAACACATAATAATATAACAAACAATCAAGAAAATCAAGAGACGATAGATGCGTACTTATTAGAAAGTATGGATGCTAAAACACGTGCCCAGTTTGAAGAAAAAATGAAAAATTCCCCAGAATTCAAACAGGAAGTAGAAGAACAAAGAGCCGTAATGCAAAGTGTTGAAGAACTAAATCTCATAGAATCTTTAGACGGTTTTCACCAAGAAATTCAAGAAAAGCCTATTAAAAAGTGGGTTACTCCAGGCCTGTTGGCAATTGCAGCTTCCTTGTTACTTTTAATTGCTGTGAGTACCTGGGCTATCTTTTTTCACGAAAATTCGTATGATCGGGTTTTTGCAACCTACTTTAAACCAGACCCCGGACTCCCAACAACTATGGGAACAAATACAGACTATCAATTTTACTTTGGAATGGTAAATTACAAACGTAAAAATTATTCTGATGCCATTGCTAGCTGGGAACCACTATACGCTGCAGAACCAGAAAATGATACGTTGGTATATTTTCTGGGAGTAGCAAATTTGGCCAACGACAATCCCCGACAAGCTGAAAAATATTTTCAAACAGCCGAAAAAATTTCTGAAAGTGCTTTTTATGAAGAAATAAGATATTATTTGGCACTTACACTTCTTAGAAAAGACGAATTACAGGAAGCCAAATCGGTACTCAAGCAAAGTAAATCGCCCGCCAATAAAGCGCTACTAGCCGAATTGCAAAGTCTTTAACCCATAGACACTCGCTGTACTTTAAAAAATATTCAATTTAATTATTGATAAAGTTTCAAGTTTATTTTGATGGAATTAAAAAATAGACATATATTTGCAACCGCTAACGCAAAATTCCTCCTTAGCTCAGTTGGTTAGAGCATCTGACTGTTAATCAGAGGGTCCTTGGTTCGAGCCCAAGAGGAGGAGCTTAGTTAGAGAAAGCCTTCACAGAAATGTGGAGGCTTTTCTGTTTTGGGCACTTTTAGCTTGGGTATACGTATAAATTTTACAACCGTTTTTTAAAGAAGGTATAAAACAAATTCTGCCAAACACTTAACCGCTACACAAACCTTTGCGTTACAGACTCCTTAAAAAATCTTAAGAAGAATATAAAGTTACAACGGTCAAACTGTTTTTGTTCTATTTTTAAAGAAAAAACAATGTACCATAGAAAAAGGCACGGCAAAGGTTTTACATATAAGTACGAAAATGGAGCAACTATTAAAGATAAATCTACGCGCAAGTGGATAGAATCTCTTATTATCCCACCCGCTTGGACAGCCGTAGAAATAAATGAAAACAAAAATGCAGACCTATTGGTTACAGGTCGCGACGATAAAGACCGAAAACAATACATTTACCATCCCAATTATATAGAAAAGCAGAATTCCAAAAAATTTGACCGTATTGTAGATTTTGCAAATCAATTAGAACACATGCGCCGGGTAACAGGACAGCATTTGCGAAAACGTAAGTTAAATAGGGAAAAAGTTTTGGCCACCATGCTTCGTTTATTAGAGACTGCCTTTTTTAGGCCCGGCAGCGAAACCTACTCCAAAGAAAACGAAACCTATGGCCTAACAACATTGCGGTCCAAGCATTTAACCATTAATGGAGACGAAATAATTTTTAGCTACAATGGCAAATCTGGACAAGAGCAAGAAAAACAAATTGTAGATAAAAAGTTAGCCAAGATTGTTAAAGAGGTAGATAGCTTGCAAGGCTATGAGGTTTTTAAATACCTGGATGAAAATAACAACATCATAGACGTTAAAAGCGACGACCTGAACGCATATATCCGCGAGGTGATGGGCGACGAATTTTCAGCAAAGGATTTTAGAACGTGGGCCGGAACCATGATTGCCGCAATTGCACTCGACGAACTTGGCGTAGTAGATAAAAAGGATCAAAAATTATTAGACAAAAATATAAAGGAGGCTGTAAATCGCGTTTCAGAAAAACTTGGAAATACGCCTTCCGTTGCACGCGACTCGTATATAGACCCCAGGGTTATTGACGATTATACCAAAGGAAGAACCCTAAAATATTTTGAAAAGGAAATAAACAAATTGCTTACGGAAATTGAAAGCCTTTCAAAAGAAGAAGTCGGAGTGCTGTGCATGCTTCGCAATCGATTAAAAAAGAAATAACACCAGCTAGTTTCTAAATAAAAAACCAAAGAAAAACACCTTACGTAAGCCTTGCTAAAACACTAATATATGCAAGGTTTTGCAAATTACCTCACACCCAATTCTTTCCGTTTATTTAAAATTGTTGATAATCATTTAACAACATAATCTGGGTTGGATGAAAACACATTGATATAATTTTCATCTTTATACTTCAAATTTATTTCTAATTTTTAGTTCGCATTTCCATGGAAATTACCCACGTTATTAAAAGAGATTTCACCACAAAACTATTTCATTTACAGAAAATTACCGATGCAGTTTTAAAGGCAATGACCGCTGCAAAACACGGTAGTTTAGAAGATGCACAACGGATATCAGAAAAAGTTTATGCTGCCCTACTCGACCGAAAAAATCAAGACAGTAAATATATTCCTACAGTAGAGGAGGTTCAGGATTTTGTGGAAACTAAATTAATGGAAGGCGGTTTTTTTGATGTTGCCAAAGGATATATTCTCTATAGAAATCAACAAACCCAAAAACGAAAACTCAATATTTTTGAAAAACGCATAAACCTAAAACCATACGAATATCCCGCCTTGTACGAATATGTACCTGCCATCAGACATTCGTACTGGATACACACAGAGTTTAATTTTACGAGCGATATCCAAGATTTTAAAACCAGACTAACCAATGTAGAACAAAGCGCTATTAAAAACACCATGCTTGCAATTTCGCAGATTGAAGTTGCCGTAAAAAGTTTTTGGGGCGACATATACCACCGTATGCCAAAACCCGAAATTGGTTCGGTAGGAGCAACATTTGCCGAAAGCGAAGTTCGCCATCACGATGCCTACTCGCATCTCCTCGAAATTTTGGGTTTAAATGAAGAATTTAAAGACCTCAAAAAAAAGCCGGTCATTATGATGCGCGTACATTACCTTGAAACCGCACTCAAAAATGCTAAAAGTGAAGACAATAAAGAATATGCCGAATCTATATTGTTGTTCTCTCTTTTTATTGAACACGTTTCCCTCTTCTCCCAGTTTTTAATCATTATGGCTTTCAACAAGCATAAAAATATGCTTAAGGGAATTTCAAATGTGGTTGAAGCCACTTCAAAAGAAGAACAAATACACGGAGATTTCGGAATAGATATTATTAAAATTATAAAAGAAGAAAACCCAGAGTGGTTTGATGAAAGTTACAACGCCATGATTCAGGAAATCTGCAAGGAAGCCTTTACTGCCGAAAGCAGAATAGTAGATTGGATATTTGAAGAAGGCGAATTAGATTTCTTGCCGAAAGCAGTTGTAAACGAATTTATAAAAAACCGATTTAACAATTCGCTTGAAAGCATCGGAATTGAAAAAATATTTGAAATAGACGAAACCCTCTTGGCACAGACCGAATGGTTTGACGATGAAATTATCGGTACCAAACACGGTGATTTTTTCGTAAAACGCTCCATCAATTACAGTAAAAGAACTCAAAGTATAACCAGTGATGACCTTTTTTAAATGAACGAACAAAATCTAAACCTCGACACACAGACTACAAAAACAAATTCTGAAGCCAATAATCTTGTAAACGCTCGAAAGGAAGCGCTTCATCAGACCGAAAAAAACGAACCAAAAGGCTTTGAATGGCTTACGGAACACAGCCGTAATTTTTTGGCTTCAGGTTACCTAACTCCAGGTGTAACCGCGGAAGAACGAATTCGCGAAATAGCAGATAGAGCAGAGAAAATACTCGGTATTCCTGGGTATTCAGATAAATTTTACGGTTATATGTCTCAAGGATTTTTCTCTCTTGCCTCGCCTGTTTGGTCTAATTTCGGAAAAAAAAGAGGATTGCCCATTAGTTGTTTTGGCTCACATATAGACGACGATATGGGGAACATTCTATATACACAATCTGAAGTGGGCATGATGTCTAAACTCGGAGGTGGAACCTCTGGTTATTTCGGTAAAATTCGTCATCGTGGGGCCGAAGTAAAAAATAATGGACAAGCTTCGGGGGCAGTACATATCATGCAATTGTTTGAATCTATGGTCGATGTAGTTAGCCAAGGTTCGGTAAGACGCGGTCGTTTTTCTCCTTACTTACCTGTGGAACATCCAGATATTATGGAGTTTTTAGAAATAGGTACAGAAGGAAACCCCATTCAGGAACTAACCCATGGGGTTACCGTAACCAACCAATGGATGGAAGAAATGATTGCCGGCGATGTAGAAAAACGCTCCATTTGGGCAAAAGTGTTACAGCGTAGAGGCGAAATGGGATACCCGTACATTTTCTTTAAAGACAATGCCAACAATACCGCTGCAGATGTTTATAAAGATAAAAAACTGCCTATCTATGCCAGTAATCTCTGCACCGAAATAATGTTGCCGTCTAATGACGATTGGTCGTTTGTGTGCGTACTTTCTTCGGTTAATTTGTTGCATTACGACAAGTGGAAAAATACAGATGCCGTAGAAACAATGGTATATTTCTTAGATGCAGTAATAACCGAATTTGTTGAAAAACTAGAAGCGTACCGCGATTCTGAAAGCAGAGAAGACAAACAAACTTTCCTGTTTATGGAACGGGCCTATAATTTTGCCAAAGACAACCGCGCTTTGGGCTTAGGAGTTTTAGGGTGGCATTCTTTATTACAATCTAAAATGCTGCCTTTAAATAGTGCGGAGGCATACGACCTAAACAGCGAAATATTTAGAGTTATTAAAGAAAAATCGTACAAAGCTTCGGAAGAATTGGCAGAAAAATTCGGCGAACCAGAAGTGCTTAAAGGCTATGGCAGGCGGAATGCAACCTTAAATGCGGTTGCGCCAACAACTTCGTCGGCTTTTATTTTGGGTCAGGTTTCACAAGGAATAGAACCTATATGGTCTAATGTTTATGTAAAGGACATTGCCAAAATAAAAACCACGATTAAAAATCCATTCTTGGAACAATTACTGGAAGAAAAAGGATTCAATACACTTGAAGTTTGGCGAAACATTCGCGATTATGACGGCTCTGTTCAGCATCTTGATTTTTTAACCGATGAAGAGAAAGATGTATTTAAAACTTATTCGGAAATAGATCAAATGGATTTAATTTACCAAGCTGCCAACCGTCAAAACCATATAGACCAAGGACAGTCCGTAAACATTATTGTACATCCAGAAATGCCAGTAAAAGAAATTAATAAAATACACGTTACAGCTTGGAAATTGGGATTAAAGTCATTGTATTACCAACATAGCATGAATGCCGCCCAAAAATTTGCGCAGAAAAAAGACTGTGCAAGTTGCGAAGCGTAAACTTTTAATCGCAAATACTTTAATATAAAACAGGTTTCGGCATTGCTAAACCTGTTTTTTTATTTTGAATTATTGAAGAAGTAGGTTTAATTCATAAAGCAAACAATCTAAATTTATTTAAATTTGCAGTGAATTCTTTGGCTTCAAAATACAACGCACCTCACAAACCTTGAAGTTTTAGGGTCCCATAGTTCAAGGGATAGAATAGGAGTTTCCTAAACTCTAGATCCAGGTTCGAGTCCTGGTGGGATCACTAGTAACACACCCTAGTTTTGCTTAGTTCAGTTTGAAAACCTTTTTCACTTTTAAGAATATATCTTTTTTCTTTAGCCCGTACAGGTAAATCCAATTAAGGCACTTAATTACCCACAGCATAACGCAAATGTGATAAACTTTACCATCCATTTCATCAATCACAAACAATAGATTATTACTTTTTATAATAATTTTAAGGAGTGTCCAGCATTATTTCATTTAATTTATACCGTTGTATTATATATTGAATTATGAGAGAAAATAAAATAGCTTTTTTAATTATTGTTGGAGTTTTGGCGTTTGTTGGGATACTTTGGTACGCCTTTGAAAATCCAGCACTCAATCCTCGATTGGAAGAAGAAACCTATACCATTATACGCAAATGGGACATGCCTTTGGAGTTAAATGAAATTAGTGGCATTCGATGGATTTCAGAAAACAGAATTGCCGCCGTGCAGGACGAAGAGGGAATAATTTTTATTTATAACCTTAAGACAAATCTTGTAGAAAAAAAGATTTCCTTTGGAAAATCTGGAGACTACGAAGCAATAACCACTACAGATAATGCCGCATACGTAATGGAAAGCAGCGGCCGCCTTTTTGAAGTAGAAGATTTTTTAAGCGATACTTTCACCACAAATGAATATCAAGTGCCTTTTTCGGGCAGAAACAATATGGAATCATTGGTTGCCGATACCCTTAAAAACAGACTTCTTTTTACTGTTAAAGACAAGGATCCCAACAGCGAGGCATATAAAGGCATATATGCGTTCAACCTAGAAACTAAACAAACAAGTAGCTTGCCTGTTTTAAAAATTCCTTTAGATAGTTCCATTTTTAAACCGAAGGATGCCGATGACGATGTTGAAGCTTCAAACAATTTTTTTCCGTCAGATATGGCAATTCATCCTAAAACAGGACACTATTATATTCTGGAAGGAAAATATCCGCAGATGTTAATAATGGACAGTCTTGGAAAACCGTTAAAACTGCACAGATTATATAAAGAGTCCTTTGCCCAACCCGAAGGAATTACTTTTGCACCCGATGGCACACTGTATATTTCCAATGAAGGAAAAAATGGAACCGCCAATATTTTGGAAGTAATATTTAACGAGGATAAATAACCCTAATATTTATCGTTTAGGTTTGTAAGCATTATTTCGGTCATTTCATCTAAAGAAATTTCGCTTTTCCAACCCCAATCATCACGTGCTTCGCTGTCATCAATACTTTGCGGCCAACTATCTGCAATGGCTTGTCTAAAATCTGGCTCATAACTTATTTTAAACTCAGGAATGTGCTTTTTAATACTTGCAGTTATTTCCTCAGGATTAAAGCTCATGCCCGAAAGATTGTAAGCATTCCGCGTTTTAATTTTTTCCGTATTGGCTTCCATAATATTTACAGTGGCTTTAATAGCGTCGTCCATAAACATCATAGGCAAGGTAGTTTCAGCATTTAAAAAGCAAATGTATTTTTTATGTTTTAACGCTTTGTGATAAATATCTACCGCATAATCTGTAGTTCCGCCTCCTGGTAGGGTTTTGTAGCTAATGAGCCCCGGATACCGAACGCTGCGCACATCTACCCCGTACCGCTTAAAATAATATTCGCACCAACGCTCACCAGTTTGCTTGCTAATTCCGTAAACAGTACTCGGCTCCATCACGGTGCGTTGCGGCGTATCTATTTTAGGAGTGGTTGGACCAAATACAGCTATACTTGAAGGCCAAAATATCTTTTCAATTTTTTTATCTTTTGCTAAATTCAGCACGTGAAAAAGTGAATTCATATTTAAGTTCCAACCCTTCATCGGAAATTTTTCGGCAGTGGCCGATAGCATCGCAGCCATTAAATAAACGTCTGTTATTTCGTATCTAATTACTACTTCCTGAATAGCGTCGTAATTCATAGCGTCCAAAATTTCAAAAGGTCCGCTCTGCATAAGCTCTGCCTCGCCTTCTCTTATATCGCTCGCAATTACTTTATGATTGCCAAATTTTTCGCGTAAATAAAGGGTTAATTCAGTACCTATTTGGCCACAGGCGCCTATAATTAAAATCCGTTTTTTCATGGGTTTAATTTTCAAAAATGAAGTGTAAAGATACGTATTATGAGTTCTTTCAGCGTTAAAAAAAAGATATGCCATTTGGTTAATAACCAGTATATTTGTGGCCCTTTCGTTTTTTATGAAGATTTTAATTCCACTTTTAATGGTTGTTGGCTTTGTTTTTTCCTGCGGAAATAATTCCGAAGAAAACTTAGCTGAAGTTCCAAATAACGACGCATCAATTATTTTTGGCAATAAAAACCATGCCTTCCCACAACTCTCTGAGCCAGCACAAAAACAGGCGGTGCATTGGGGCGTTTTAGAAGATTTTCTGGCCGAAGCACAAAATGCAAACGGAACTAACTACCAAGATTTGCGAAACCGATCGGAGCTTTTAAACGAATACGCCGATTCGCTTTTTAAAAAAATTCCAGATACGCTAAATACCAAACCCATCCACAGCCGGTTAGTAGTGTTAAAAACCCGAACAGCGCTGCTTTCTCAAGTTTCGCATCAAGCAACTATCGATTCGCTAAAGGTGCAACTATCCTTAGAAGAAATGAATAGTGCGGTAAAAGATTTAATAGTACAACTAAATGAAAAGTTTCAAAAAGATAAAATAGACTTTTCAAGAAAAGAAGACGAAGAAAACGAATTAAAAAAACAACAACGCACCAAAGATTCCATTTTCAATTTGGAGCTTCAAGATAAAAAAAATAAAAAAGTGTAACATACCCACTTAAATGGCAACTTATACTTTCAGAATAATTTTAAATCAACAATTACTTTAATCTAAAATAATAAAATGAAAACCAATTTTTTAAAACCCGTTGTGGCTTTTGCAGTTATTGCAGTCGCCACAACCGCTTGTAAGGAAAAAACCGAAGTGGCCGTAACAGACAACGAACCACACGGAATTATTCTCGCAAACATGGACACCACCGTAAGTCCAAAAGACGATTTTTACAATTACGTGAACGGAAACTGGATGAAGAACAACGAAATTCCAGACGATGAAACCAGTTGGGCAGGCTTCACTATTTTGCGCAAAAAAACCAGTAAGGACATGCTGAATATTTTAGCAAAAGCCAAAGAAAGCGGTAAATACGCCCCCGAAACCGATCAAGCCAAAGCGTTAATGATATATGAGTCAAAACTGGACTCGGTTGCTAGGGACAAAGCGGGTATTGAACCGCTAAAACCAGCGCTCGAAAAAATTGCCGCTATGAATAGCATGGAAGATTTTCAAAAATTAATGGCGGAAGATGCCGTTGCAGTTTCACAACCATTTTTGGGGCTTGCAGCATTTTCAAACCCAAACAATAGTGCTATAAATTCGGCCTATATTACTCCTGGAAATTTAGGTCTGCCAGATCGCGATTTTTATACCAATACAGATCCTGCTTCGGTAAAAATACGTGAACAATATGTAGATCATATTACGAGAATGCTTCAGTTTTTGGGCGATACTGAAGAAGCTGCCCGCGAGCAGGCAGAAACTATTCTAGCTTTTGAAACTAAACTTGCCTCTCCGAGATTAGATAAAGTAGCGAGCCGCGATTTTAGAAATTTCAACAATCCAAGAAGTATTGAAGAATTGCAAAAAATGCTACCACAAATTAAGTGGGAACAAGCTTTTGAGCAAATGGGCATCGATAAAAAACTGGACACTGTTATCGTAATGCAGCCAAAATATATGGAAACTTTAAAACAAATGTTTGCCAACCCAGATTTAGATACCTGGAAAACCGTGATGCGTTGGTCTACCTTAAACAGTTCCGCAGGAATGTTAACCACTGAAATTGAAAAGGCAAATTTTGATTTTTATGCTACAACCTTAAAGGGCACCAAAAAACAAAAACCAGCAGATGAACGTGCTCTTGCCACCGTTAATGGAAGCGTAGGCGAAGCTTTGGGTAAACTTTATGTAGATGAAATGTTCCCACCAGAAGCAAAGGCTAAGGCAGAATCCATGATCGAAAATGTAATTGCAGCCTACAAAGACCGCATTAATGCCTTAGAATGGATGAGCGATAGCACTAAAGTGAAAGCCATTGAGAAGCTTGATAAATTCACTGTAAAAGTAGGGTATCCAGACAAATGGAAAGATTACTCCTCTATGGAAGTAAAACCAGAAAACACCTGTTATGACAATATGGTCGCGGTGCAAACTTGGAATCTTAAAGATAACCTTGAAAAAATAGACGAGCCTGTAGATCGTACAGAATGGGGCATGAGCCCACAAACCGTGAATGCGTATTTCAATCCTTTTAATAACGAAATCGTTTTCCCAGCTGCAATTCTTCAGCCGCCTTTCTACGATTATAAAGCAGACGAAGCCGTAAATTACGGTGGAATTGGCGCAGTAATAGGCCACGAAATTTCACATGCTTTTGACGATAGCGGCTCGCGTTTTGATGCTAACGGAAACCTGGTAAACTGGTGGACAGATACCGATCTTAAAAACTTTACCGAGCGTGGTAATAAACTTGCAGAACAGTACAGTAATGTAGAAGTTTTAGACAGTGTTTACATCAACGGACATTTTACCCTCGGTGAAAACATCGGTGATCTTGGCGGGGTACTTGGTGCTTATGATGGCTTACAACGTTTTTACAAAGAAAACGGACGTCCTGATAACATAGACGGTCTAACACCAGAGCAACGTTTCTTTATGAGCTGGGCCACGGTATGGCGTACCAAATCTCGCGACGAGGCATTGCGTAACCAAGTAAAAACAGATCCGCATTCTCCGGGTATGGTTCGTGCTACACAGCCTTTACTAAACATTGATGCGTTTTACGAAGCTTTTGATATTAAGGAAGGCGACCCTATGTATCTTGCGCCAGAAGATAGAGTGCGTATTTGGTAGTTTTTTAAAGTATTTTAATTGATTGAAAAAGGAGCTGTAACAGGCTCCTTTTTTTATATAGAAGTTTTAAACGAATAATCCAAGACTGATTGTAAATTATCGGAATCCACTTGCTTAAAAGTTCCGTTTGAAACCGCTTCCGCAAAAGTGGGAGCTTCCAACCCAAGCTCCTTTGCCTTTTGGATATAATATTCCGCTTTTTTTGGATGGTTCGGGTTTACTGCGTTAAAAACTTTTCCGAAGGCATCTTTCTTTAAAATTTCAACCAAGATATTAATACAATCATCCCGATGAATCAAATTTACGGGAGCGTTAGCATCAATCAAATCTTTTCTTCCTGCCAAATATTTCACAGGGTTTCTACTGCCGCCTATCAATCCGCCAAAACGCACTACGGTAGTCTGCAAGCCTTCGGCATTCATAAATAATTCTTCTACTTGCCGCAATTGCTTGCCGGCGATGGTTTCGGGTTTTGGCTCGTCCCGCTCCGTCACCCTCCCCTGTGAATCATCATAAACCGAAGTACTACTCACTAAAATAATTTTTCTTACGGCAGATTCGTTGATAGCCGAAAGTAAATGCGCCATCTTTAATACGTAATCTGCGCCCGTGTTTCTTCGTAGTCCGGGCGGAATCATTATCATAAAACAATCGGCATTTAATAACAATGCCTCTATTTCGCCTTCAATACCGTTTTCAGAAACTTCAACAGGAAAAGCGTTAAAACCGTTTTGTTGTAATAAAGTGGCTTTTTCAATAGAAGTTACCGAACCTTTTACCGTATAATTTAAAGCCGATAAACGATATGCTAAAGGTTGTCCGAGCCAGCCAAGACCCGTAATAGCGATTGTATTATTCATTGTGAGGGGATATTTTGAAAGTTTGCCTTTGTTGTATCTTCAACATGTATTCTAAGCGAATCTACTGAAAAAGTTCGTTTAACCATAATAGCATCCGTAATAACAAATGGTTTTGGCATGGTATAAATTGGTCTTTGGGTAATTTCAAATTGTGGCTCAGTCATTAAATTGAAAGAATATTCCATAATTTTAAAAGAAACCGGAGTATTTTTCTCTGCGGAATACGCCACTTTTAGCGAATCGCCTTCAGACACGTAATAATTAATTAGTGCACTATTTTTTGTACCTCTATAGTTGCTCGAAACTTTTGAAACAGGCATCGTTTGTCCGTTAAACTCCAAAGCTTTAAAAGCCGAAACTGCTCCACTGTATAAATCAATTTTATTCACTCTTCGGTGCGGAACGATGATAAACTTCACGTTCCGAAGTGCTTCAATTAAGGTGTCTTCTTTTAATATTATTTCAAAATCTGCAATATTTCTTTGTGGAGCTTTTGCCGCATAAGTAAAATTGGCGCCGTATTTACTGTATGCTGCATCGGCAACTACCGCAGATGCTTTTTTAGGGTTTTCACCTAAATAATTCTGCGTCCATTCATCAATTTCTTCGTCGTAGGTAAGCCAATAAAATTTATTGGTATCTGCATCCTTATAATAAATTAAACTGTTTGGTTTTCTTCGTTCTTCGGAATAATTACTTTTTGAATGCGCTATTCCGAAGCAAGTTATTGCAAGCAGCAAACACACAACAGAAAGTAAGCGTTTCATTTTGTAAAAACCAAAAACGGGCCAGAGCAACGCAAATAGTAAAACCGTAAAAACACAACTAATAACCAGCATTTTTAAACCCAAACCAACAGGAAAAAATTGAATAAGCGGTGCAAAAATAAAAAGCGCCGGAGCTGCCAAAAGCGCCATTGCCAAAAGATTTGGGCGCTCCTGCCGAAGCATTATAAAAAACGACAATAACCCAAAAAATACGGGAATAATAAAATACGCTGCTCCTTTTAAAACTATAAATACAGCCACGTTAATTAATAACCAAAAAAACAAGGGTGCTACGTAAAACGCAGGCTCATTAAATTTTTGGGTGAACTTTTTATAAATAGCGAAGGATACTGCCAATGAAATAAAAACGAAAAAGGCGATATACCAATGGCCATTATAGGTAAAACCTTGTTGAATTTCGGCGTATTGTGGGTATAGTGCCAAAATTAATTTCCAACCAAAAAAACCAAGTAGGCCACATAAAAGCAAGGAAAGCAAAAACGGAACAAAACCCAAACCAATAGATTTACCATTGAGCTTTTTTTGTTTTAAACCGTAATAAATTAAAAGAATAAATAGAATTGCAGCAATAATAAGCATAGGCAAAATCCATGCAAAAGGATAGCTTAGCATTTTAACCAGAGGTAGGTTTACGTACACATTATCTGTTTCGGCTTTTAACTCGGACAGATTGGCATCAGCAAAATAATGAATAAGCGGAAGCAAGTAACTACCTTGATGCATTAAACTATTCCATGCTAAATGGTACATATTGTCATTTGCTGTATGGTAGTTAAAATGGCTATCTATAAAGGCGAAGAAAAAACTATCAATATCGCCATCTTCCCTAAATACAGTAGAATCGGTATCGTTGGGCAACATTTTATAAACACTATACATTAATGAAGAAGCCACCGGAAAGTCTGGATTTGCCGCGATAAACTCCTTTACAAGTTTTGAATTTCCACCGTTGGTTTCTAAAATCATATTACTTGGACCGCTCGTACCACGCGCTTCAAAATTCAGTACCAATCCCACATTTTTTGCCCAAGGATGGTCATTTACAAATAATTTTGCGCCATCTAGCCCGATTTCTTCAGCATCGGAAAATAAAATTATAATATCGTTTTTAGGTTGTTTTCGGGAAGCCAGATACGCGCGTACACTTTCTAAAATAGTAACCAGGCCACTTCCGGCATCGCTGGCACCAAACGACGGTACAAGCGCGCTATCGTAATGCGAAAGTAACAAAAGCGCCTTTCCATCTTCGCTGCCCTTTATTCGCCCAATAATATTAACTGGTTTATTGAGCGTTTTAGAATCTGGATTCAAGCTAAAACCCGTTTGAATGTGAGGGTCTAAACCCAATTTTTGCATTTCGGCAATTAAAATTTTACGCACTTCTTTATGTCCATCAGAACCCAGATAATGTGGTTGTTTAGCAATTTCGCTTAAAGGTTCCAACGCTCTGTCAACCGAAAATTCAGTAGCTGGATAGGTTTTATTTTCATCGTAATGCGGGGTAAGTGAATAAAAGCTATAAAATAATAAGCCAACGATAAGCAGAAGGGAAAGAATGGCGCCAAGTTTTTTCATGGTTGGGAAGTTTTGATTGATAAAAATACACTTTTAATCACATTATGTTAAATAGATAAGGATTAATGAAACAGCAATATTAATAGGCAGTTCGCTATATAAAATAATTACTTATACCTCGAATAATTTAATTTGATAAAAATGATTATATTAGAAGTTCGCAAAAATTTGATATTATGGGAATTAAAAGTTTTATTGGTAGAAGGGCGAAGCCCAAAAAAGGGTCATCGGAAAAGGTAAAAGTTTCTGATTATATGACCCGTAACCTAATTACATTTAAACCAGAGCAATCTATTTTGGAAGTTATGGAAGTGCTTTTAAAAAAGCGAATTTCGGGCGGCCCAGTGGTTAATGACCAAAATGAGTTGGTTGGCATTATTTCTGAAGGAGATTGCCTTAAAGAATTGAGCGATGCCCGGTATCACAACCACCCCATGGAAGATGTAAAGGTAGAAGAGCACATGATTAAAAACGTTGATACTATTGATGGTGAAATGAATGTGCTGGACGCAGCCAATAAATTTTTGGAATCAAAACACCGTCGTTTTCCAATCTTGGAGAATGGTAAACTTGCAGGTCAGATTAGCCAAAGCGACGTACTTCGCGCTGCTATGAAATTAAAAGGCCAGACCTGGTAATTAGGCTTCTTCCTTAAAAATAATTTCTATCCGCTTATCGGGAATAAGCCACATTAAAGCCACCAAAATATATAACATACCCGCAATCCAAGGATTTACGAACGATCCCATTATTGCGATGGAATAAATAATGGGCGATGCCTTTCCTTTAAAGTCTTTTCCCAATGCTTTATTTAATAGAGAATCCTTCCCTTGTACCGCTAAAATACTTCGCTGTAAAATAAAATAGGCAATGGCAGCCATTAAAAGAACCCCTCCGTAGAGTGCCATAGGTAATTCGGCAAAATGATTTTCTCCCACCCACCCCGTAACAAAAGGAATTAAAGAAAGCCAAAACAACAAATGAAGATTGGCCCAGAGAATGGTGCCGTTTACTTTCTGTACCGTATGCATCATATGGTGATGGTTGTTCCAGTAAATGCCTACATAGATAAAACTTAAAATGTAACTTAAAAATACGGGCAATACGGGTACCAGATCATTTAACTTGGTGCCGTGCGGCACTTTTAATTCCAATACCATAATAGTAATTATAATAGCGAGCACGCCATCGCTAAAAGCTTCCAATCTGTTGCGGTTCATGGTAAGTTTATTTAAATGATATAAAGATAAAGTTGATTTTAAGTAGATTAAATTACTGAAAATTCGCAATATATTTCAGATTTAAATAAAGGATTTTATAAGCATACATCCAATTACAAACGCTTACAAACAACTATAAACGAAAGTAAATAAGTAAAAACCAACTAGCATTTGCCTGTCGCCGTAAGTTTGTCCTGTCGAATAAAATGAAGTTCGATAGTATCAATTGTTTAACATTAAATTTTAGAAATTATGAACGCACTTAGAAACAAAGTACAGTTGATTGGAAGATTGGGCCAAGACCCAGAAATAATAACTTTTGCCGATGGCAACAAAATGGCAAAATTCTCTATGGCCACAGACGACAGCTACAAAGACAAAAGTGGACAAAAAGTAGAACGCACCTATTGGCATAATATAGTGGTAAAAGGCGGTTTGGTAAAAGTTGTAGAAAACTATATAACCAAAGGCAAGGAAATTGTAATTGAAGGAAAACTTACCAACCGTTCCTGGGACGATAAGGAAGGCAACAAACATTATATTACCGAAGTATTTTGCAACGAGCTGGTCATGCTGGGGAGTAAATAAATGATCGGCCAATCAAGCCCTCGATTTTCTCGGGGGCTTATTTTATTTAACTTCGAATAGTTATTTTTACAAAAATGGAAACATCTGCCCAGCTTGATAAATTCGATTTACTTAAAACATTTTTCGGATACGACAAATTTCTTCCAAATCAGGAAGAAATCATAAATAATGTATTAGCTCAAAAAGACACTATTGCCATCATGCCCACCGGCGGTGGAAAGTCGTTGTGTTTTCAATTGCCAGCCTTGGCTTTGGAAGGTACGGCAATAGTAATTTCACCACTAATTGCATTGATGAAAGACCAAGTAGATGCTTTAAAAGCAAACGGAATTTCAGCCGCATTTTTTAATAGTTCGCAACCCTATGATAAACAGCAACAAATTTTAAAAGAATTACAAGACGAAAGTTTAAAATTGCTTTATGTAGCTCCCGAAAGTCTTCCGCAGGTAAATTTTATTCTGAAATCAATAAAAATAAGTCTCTTCGCGGTAGATGAAGCCCATTGTATTTCCAGTTGGGGACACGATTTTCGCCCTGCATACACACAACTTAATAGTTTAAAAAAACAGTTTTCACAAGTACCAATAATTGCACTTACGGCAACGGCAGACAGGCCCACGCGGGTAGATATTGCAACACAACTTACCATTCCAGACGCTAAAACTTTTATCGCTTCCTTTGATAGACCCAACTTGTATTTAGATGTCCGGCCGGGTCAAAACCGAAACAAGCAAATTTTAAACTTCCTCGCCAAACGCGGCACCCAAAGTGGCATAATATATTGCTTAAGCAAGAAAAGCACCGAGAAGCTCGCGGCAACTTTAAATTCCAAGGGCCACAAGGCACAAGCCTATCATGCCGGTCTTACTTCAGAAGAGAGAAGTAACATTCAAGATAATTTCTTAAACGACCAAACACCAATTATTGTAGCAACCATTGCTTTTGGAATGGGCATAGATAAAAGCAACGTACGTTGGGTAATACACTACAATTTGCCGAAAAACATTGAGGGCTATTATCAAGAAATTGGACGAAGCGGAAGAGATGGTTTAAACGCGCATACATTGCTTTTTTACAGTTTGGCCGATGTAATTATGCTTCGAAAATTTGCCGAAGGCACCGAAACCGAAACCTATCAATTGGCAAAGTTGGAACGCATGCAGCAATATGCCGAAGCCTTGAGTTGCCGAAGAAAAGCATTGCTTGGTTATTTTGGTGAACACATCACCGAAGATTGCGGCAATTGCGATATCTGCAAAACGCCACCCAAATATTTTGACGGAACTTTAATTGCACAGAAAATCTGTTCTGCAGTGGCGCGATTGCAGGAACAGGAAGCCTTGGGAATGGTTTTAGACGTACTCCGCGGCGCACAAAACGCACAGGTTTTCGACAAAGGCTACCAAAACATAAAGACCTTTGGCGCCGCTAAAGATATTTCATGGCGTGATCTTCAACAATATGCCATTCAACTTTTAAATCAAGGCGTGCTGCAAATTTATTTTCACGAAAACGGGAGGTTACTCCTCACCCCGCTTGCAAAAAAAGTTTTATTTGAAGAAAAAAAGGTACGTCTGGCAAATATTATACAAGAAGTTGAAAAGGTAAAAACCGAAAGAACGCCACGAAAACGAGCCGATCTTTTCGAGAAACTGAAAACCCTTCGTTTAAAGTTAGCGCAGGAAATTAGTATGCCCGCATATATAATTTTTAGCGATGCAGCTTTGGAAGATATGGAACATAAAAAACCGCGAACTCGCGAAGAATTTGCAGAGATTTCAGGCGTTGGCGAGGCGAAACTTGAAAAGTATGCAGACGATTTTCTAAAAGTTATCAATCGGCATTTAGACAGTTTGGAAAGTACCTTGCCTACCCACGAACGCAGCTATAAAATGTATGTTGAAGAAAGTCTTTCACCATTAGAAATTGCTTCAAAACGTGGGCTTTCAGAAGACTCAGTTTATGGACATTTTATTAAAATGCATAGACAGGGAAATGATTTCGACTTTTCACAATTTATTTCTTCCAAAGAAATTAAAAAAATAAAAAAAGCAAAAGAAACACTCGAAAATCCAGATGCATTAAAACCCTATTTTGAATATTTTGAAGAACGTTTGCCATACTGGAAAATTAAATTGGGGCTATATTTATAGCTCTATTTAGGCAGATTTTTCAGAATTTCCAAATATTGAACTCGCTGCATTCGTTGTTCAACAGTAAGATCAAAACACGGACAGCGTTTGCAGCGTTTATGTTCGCCTTTTTTTAAATACTTTTCGCAGCATTCGGTCTTAAAACCTTTTTTCTTGTCTGCTTTGTTTTTTTTCTTCCCCATTCAGAAAAAAATTTCCTGCGCCAACCGAAAAGTATTGGCATGCGCGTCAATAATAGTTTTTATTTCTGACGAATAGCCTCCACCCATGCTTACCTGCACCGGAATTTGCAAATCTTTGCAAAACTCTAAAACAAAACGATCGCGCGCTTTGCTTCCCGCAACAGTACAATTTAATCTTCCTAATTTATCGGTCGCCAAAATATCAACACCGCTTAAATAAAATATAAAATCCGGCTTTTGGTTATCGATTAATTTTGGTAGAGTTTCTTTTAATTTCTGAAGATAAATGGCATCGCCACTGCCGTCGGGAATTGCAATATCTAAATCGCTCTTTTCCTTTTTAAACGGATAATTGCCCGCGCCGTGCATGGAAAATGTAAATACAGAATCGTCATTTTGAAAAATCTGCGCCGTGCCATTGCCTTGGTGCACGTCTAAATCCACTATCAGAATTTTCTTTGCATATCCATTATTCTGAAGGTATCTGGCCGCAATAGCTTGATCATTAAGCAAGCAAAATCCTTCACCGTGTCCGGTGTATGCGTGGTGCGTTCCTCCCGCAATATTCATTGCAATTCCGTACTGTAATGCATATTCGCTCCCATCAATTGTTCCCTGGGCAATGCGAAGTTCCCGCTCAATTAGTGATTTAGATATAGGAAAGCCAATTTTTCGAGCAGCTCGTTTATCCAGTGTAAGATTCAATAAATCAGTAAAATATTCTTGGGTGTGTACAGCAAGAATAACGGCTTCCGCAGGGATTTTCGGTTTAAAAAAATTTTCAGGGGTGCAACTCCCTTCGTGTAACAGCTGTTGCGGCAGCAATTCATACTTCTCCATTGGAAAGCGATGTCCCTCTGGCAAGGGATGTTTATAAATAGAATGATAGGCTATTTTCAACATTTTAGAATTCAATTAAAACTTGAGTATAATAATGTTTAAACCTAACAAATATCATATTTTAAAAAGAACAGTTGGCCGACTTTTGTAGCAATTTTCAAATTTTACGGCAATGACTTCTTCTGGAAAAATAGAATTAATGGCTCCTGCGGGCAATTTTGAATCGTTACAGGCAGCATTAGACAATGGCGCAGACTCTGTATATTTTGGTGTTGAACAATTGAACATGCGCGCTCGGGCAAGCATTAATTTTACAATTGCCGATCTTCCCGAAATTGCTAAACGTTGTAAAAAAAATGGAGTTCGCACCTACCTTACTTTAAATACTATAATTTACGATCACGATTTATCGTTGATTAAAACTTTACTCGATGCCGCAAAAGCTGCCAGACTTACTGCGGTAATTGCCATGGACCAGGCCGTAATTGCATACGCCAGGCAAATTGGGATGGAGGTACACATTTCAACCCAAATAAATATTACAAATATTGAAACGGTAAAATTTTACGCACTTTTTGCAGATACCATGGTAATGAGTCGCGAATTGAGCCTGCGACAAGTAAAAAAGATAACCAGTGATATTGAAAAAGAACAGATAAAAGGGCCGTCGGGGAGTTTAGTTGAAGTTGAAATTTTTGGCCATGGCGCACTCTGTATGGCAGTTTCGGGCAAATGTTATTTGAGCCTTCATTCGCATAATTCTTCTGCTAATCGCGGAGCTTGCAAACAGAATTGCCGAAAAAAATACACGGTTATAGACCAAGAAACAGGTTTTGAAATTGAATTGGACAACGAATATATGATGTCGCCCAAGGATCTTTGCACGGTAGATTTTTTGGATCAAGTAATTGACACTGGCGTAAAAGTCTTAAAAATTGAAGGTCGCGGTCGCGCTCCCGAATATGTGGCCACTGTAGTAAAAACCTACCGCGAAGCCATAGATGCTTATTATGAAGGTACGTATTGCGAAGAAAAAGTAGAACAATGGATGCTCGAACTGGCTAAAGTGTATAACCGCGGATTTTGGAGCGGTTACTATCTGGGTCAAAAATTGGGAGAATGGAGCAACACCGATGGTTCCCAAGCTACGCAGAAAAAAGTTTATATAGGAAAAGGTGAACACTATTTTGCTAAAGCGAAAATTGCAGAATTCAAAATTGAAGCATACGATTTAAATTTAGGTGATAAAATTTTGGTTACTGGCCCAACAACTGGCGCCAAGGAGTTTCAACTTTCAGAAATGTTAGTAAACGACCAAGCCTTAACTACAGCGAAAAAAGGCGATTCCTGTACTATTCCAGTGCCGTTTAGAGTGCGCCCATCAGACAAACTGTATAAAATAGTAACTTCATAAATGGTAGTGGTAACGCTTCAGCGGAATAAATGCATTGGCTGCAATTACTGTGTAGAATTGGCTCCGGCGTATTTTAGAATGTCTAAAAAAGACGGCAAAACCGTATTGCTGCATTCTGAGGAAAAACGTGGTTTCTTTACGAGGAAAATTTCGGACAATGCCGAATTCGAAACTTGTGAGCAGGCCGCAAAAGCGTGTCCGGTAAAGATTATTTCAACAAAACTTATTTAACGGTTCTAAACTCCTTTTTCAATTTTTATCTCCTTGCCAATAATTGGGATTTTTTTGGAATAGAAAGTAACCCAAATTCCGAATAATAGAATAATTCCACCAATAATCATTTGGAAAGTAACCGTTTCATTTATAAACAACCACGCAAATATGGTGGTTAAAACCGCTTGGCCCAGCAAGCTCACCGAAACCCTTGTAGCACGCATGTGTTTTGTGGCGTAGCCCAACAATAACCACGCCGCCAATTGGCAAACTAAGCCTTGAATTAGCAACGAAATCCAACCCATTTCGGTAAAGCCCGTAAAGGGTTCATTTATAAAAAAACTTAGTACTCCCAGAAAAACGGCAGAGGTAAAAGTGCTTAAAGTAATAAACGGAAGTACCTCAACATCATAAAGCACAAACTTACTCACCAACATATAGATGGCATAAAACACACCTGAAAGAATTGCAAAGATAAAGGCCAAATTAAAATCTAAATTCACAAAAAAGTGGAATCCAACTAAAGTTATCATTCCAAAAATTGCGATCACTGTGCCAATCCAAAAATTGCGTGTGGGCTTATTTTTTAAGAAGAAAAACGCGCCTATTCCTACCCATACGGGAGATAGATTAGTTAAAAGTGTGGCTTGCGTAGCCGTAGATTCCTGAATTGCAATATTCCATACGGCCACATCTAACGCGAAGATAGTACCACATACCATGGTAAGTAAAAACAATTTTATAGAAGGAATTTTAAATTTTCCCGATAACAGCGCAAAGGGAACCAATATTGAAGCGGCAATTGCCATTCTATAAAATGCCGAAACTATGGCAGGCGCCAACTTGAGTTTCACCAAAATAGGAAAGATTGAAATACAAATAATTCCTAAGACAAGGGCAATTCTAGGCTTTGTCATATCACTGAATTTTAGCGATTTAAAGTAAAAAGCCGCAAAATTAGTCTTTAAATACCACTGTTTAATGATTTAAGTGAAATTTTAAGAATACCTAAGGTGTTAAATTATTTTTGTAACATTGAATTAAACCCTTACTGCACCTAAACAAAAATCTAAATTTTAATAGCTTTTACACATATTTAGCTGCAATTGCATAATCTATTTATTGAATTCATAAAAAAGATATTGTTTTTTTGCGTATATTTAAAACTGTATCCCCAATTATATTACAGAGATAGTAAATTCATTATTGCTGAAAATTATTTTATTATGTTGGGAGAAACGATAAAAATTGCATTGGGCGAATTGGGCCAAAAAGAAATTAAAGGTACCAATCATAACGAACGTATTCTTGAATATCAAGAAATGACAGGGCTAAACTTTGGCAACGACGAGGTTGCTTGGTGTAGCATTTTTGCAAATTGGGTGGCATTACAGGCCAATTTGCCGAGGTCTAATAGCGCCATGGCTAGAAGTTGGTTGAATATTGGCGCTAAAACAGATTGGCCGCAACCGGGCGATGTAGTGGTATTTTGGCGAAAAAGCAGAACCAGTGCCTTTGGCCACGTCGGTTTCTTTTTGGGCTTCACTAAAAGTGGTAAATCCATTTATTGTATTGGAGGCAATCAAGATGACGAAGTAAATATTCAAACTTTTCCCATATCCAGAATACTGGAATTCAGAAGTCTTACTGCAGATTTACAAGAAGATATAAAAGTTCCTACTGGCTATTTAAGGAGAGGCGACAGCAACGGAAACGTAAAATTACTGCAGAAAATATTGATTAAATTAGATTTTTTGGATGGTAGCGCAGATGGTGTATTTGGACCAAAAACCGAAGCCGCATTAAAAGCGTTTCAAACAAGCAATAATATTACGGTAGATGGTATTTACGGCAGCCAATCGAGAAGTGTACTTAAAAATGCATTAAATCTATAAGCTATTTATGCAATTTTAGCTGAATCCGTTTCCGCGCAACATCAACATCAAGCACTTTTACAATTATTTGTTGGTGCAAATGTACATGCTCGCTCACATCAGAAACATAAGCATCTGCAAGGTTCGAAACGTGGATCAAACCGCTTTCCTTTATACCAATATCCACAAAAGCGCCAAAATTGGTAATGTTGTTTACAATCCCCGGCAGCAGTTGTCCTTCCTGCAAATCAGCAATGGTTTTTATATTTTGATTGAAGGTAAAAACCTTCGCCTCTTCACGAATATCCAAGCCCGGTTTTTCAAGTTCCTTTAAAATATCCTTTAAAGTTATAAGCCCTATTTTTTCTGAAATATAGTTTTCAAGATTTATTTTCTGAAGCAATGTTTTATTGCCAATTAAATCTTGCACGTTTACTTTTTCATCCTTCGCCATTTTTGAAACAACCGAATAACTTTCGGGATGCACCGAAGAATCGTCCAACGGATTTTTACCATTTTTAATACGAAGAAAGCCAGCCGCTTGTTCAAAAGCCTTTTCACCCAAACGTGACACCTTTTTTATTTCTTCACGGGAAGCAAAAGCGCCATTTTCTTCACGATAATTCACCACATTTTCAGCCAATTTTGGACCAATCCCCGAAACATAACTCAGTAGCGGAATGCTCGCGGTATTGATATTTACCCCCACCGAATTCACACATAACGCTACGGTTGTATCGAGCGAATTTTGAAGTTTTGTCTGGTCTACATCGTGCTGATACTGCCCAACACCGATAGATTTGGCATCAATTTTTACCAGCTCCGCCAACGGATCCTGCAAACGACGACCGATAGAAACTGCGCCGCGCACCGTAACGTCGTAATTCGGGAATTCATCACGTGCAATTTTTGACGCCGAATAAATTGAGGCCCCGGCTTCGCTAACCACAAAAACCTGTGGTGGATTTTTAAAGTGAATTCGTTTTATAAACTGCTCTGTTTCTCGCGAAGCTGTTCCGTTGCCAATCGCAATTGCTTCAATTTTATGGGCGTCGGCAAGCGAACTTATCTTTTTCATCGCGGTTGAAGAATCGTTTTTTGGCGGATGCGGAAAAATGGTTTCATTGTGCTGCAAATTGCCTTGTGCATCCAGGCAAACTACTTTGCAACCCGTTCTAAACCCAGGATCAATTGCCAAAACACGTTTTTCACCCAAAGGCGAACCGAGCAAAAGTTGCTTTAAGTTTTTGGCAAAAACGTTAATAGCTGTTTCATCCGCCTTTTCCTTTGCAGCGGAAAGCGTTTCGTTTGAAAGTGCCGGAAACAAAAGACGTTTGTAGCTATCTTCAATCGCGAGTTTTATTTGTTTTGAAGCGGCATCTTTAGACTTTACAACGCGGTCTTCAATTTTAGAAAGTGCTTTTTCATCGTCGATTTCTATTTTATTTCGAATAAATCCTTCGGAAGTTGCACGAAGAATTGCCAATAATCTATGTGAAGGAATTCTGTTTAATGCTTCATTCCAATCAAAATAATCACGGAATTTCTGGGCTTTTTCATCATCGGCCATTTTCTTTACAACTTTAGTCGAAATTGTTGCATAACGTTCCAATTGATTCCGAAGCATATTCCGAATATCGGTGCGTTCGTTTATCCATTCGGCAATGATGTGTCGGGCGCCCTCCAAAGCTTCATCTTCGGAATTTACTTCGCCTTTTACATATCTTGAAGCGAGCGAAGAAATTTCAGAACTCGAAATACTTCGTGTTTGCGCCATTATAATTTTCGCCAAAGGCTCCAAACCATTTTCGCGCGCGGTATCAGCTTTTGTTTTTCGCTTCTTTTTGTACGGCAAATACAAATCTTCCAAAGCGATTAAATCTGTTGCTTCTTCAATGCTTTTTTGAAGTTCTGCTGTTAAAACTTCTTGCTCTTCCAAGGATTTTAGGATAGTAGCTTTCCGCTTTTCTAATGCTTCATATTGTTCCTTGAATTTTACGATTTCGCCAATTTGAACCTCATCCAGATTTCCAGTCAGTTCCTTTCGATAGCGTGAAATAAAGGGAATGGTGCAGTCCTCGTTTAGAAGTTTTACGGTGTTTTCAACGCTTTTTTTTGGGAGTTGGGTTTGGGAGGTTATATAAGCTACTAATGTTTTCAATAGGGTATGTATGTTTAATATCGCCCGCAGATCGCGCAGATTTTCGCAGATTTTTTTGTTAGTTTATCGTAGCCCCATTTTCAACCCCTTCTTCCCCAGGGTTAACAAAAACAAGTTTCCCTTCCGCATTTTCAGTCATTAAAATCATACCTTGGCTTTCCACGCCACGCAGTTTTCTTGGAGCAAGATTTACCAAAACCGTAACTTTTTTCCCGATGATATCTTCAGCCTTAAAACTTTCAGCAATTCCTGAAACTATAGTACGAACGTCGATTCCTGTATCTACTTTTAAAACTAAAAGCTTATCTGCTTTTGGCATTTTTTCAGCTTCAATGATTGTTCCCACTCGCATATCGAGTTTTGTGAAATCATCAAATTGAATTGTTTCTTTCTGCGGCGTTACTTTTTTATTGGCAATCTCATTCATCTTTTTACTGGCTTGTAGTTTATCTAATTGTTGCTGAATTTGTTCGTCTTCTATTTTGCTGAAAAGCAATTCGGCTTTGTTTATTTTATGACCCGGTTTTAATAATTCTGTTTTTAAAGAAATATCGTTCCAGCCCAATGAGGTCTCGACTGCGCTCGACCTGACATTGAGCATGTCTTTCAACTTGTCTGAAGTAAACGGCAAAAATGGTTCACTCAAAACTGCCAAAGCAGAAGCTATTTGCAAGGCAACATACATTACTGTTTTGGTGCGCTCTTCGTCGGTTTTTATTGTTTTCCACGGCTCTTCGTCTGCAAGATATTTGTTTCCGAGGCGGGCGACGTTCATTAATTCTGCCTGAGCTTCGCGGAAACGGTAACGTTCCAACGAACTTGCTATTACTGCAGGATACGCTTTTAATTCGTTTAAAATCTGCTCGTCAATTTCTGAAAAAACAGCAGGCTCGGGCACAACTCCTTCGTAATATTTATCAGTTAAAACCATCACTCGATTTATGAAATTTCCAAAGATGGCAACCAATTCATTATTATTTCGGGCTTGAAAATCTGCCCAAGTAAAATCATTATCCTTTGTTTCTGGGGCATTTGCCGTTAATACATATCGCAAAACATCTTGCTGGTTTGGAAAATCCTCCAAATATTCGTGCAACCAAACCGCCCAGTTTTTACTGGTTGAAATTTTATTGCCTTCCAGATTCAGAAATTCATTAGCTGGAACGTTTTCGGGTAAAATATAACCCCCTTCGGCTTTTAACATTGTTGGAAAAATAATGCAATGGAAAACAATATTGTCCTTCCCAATAAAGTGAAGCATTTTGGTTTTATCGTTTTTCCAATAATCTTCCCAGTTTTTTCCTTCGCGCTCGGCCCATTCCTTCGTTGAAGAAATATAACCAATGGGCGCGTCAAACCATACGTATAGTACTTTTCCGTCTGCTCCTTCCACTGGCACGGGAATTCCCCAATCTAAATCGCGGGTTACCGCACGCGGCCGTAAACCGTCATCGATCCAGCTTTTGCACTGTCCGTAAACGTTGGTTTTCCAATCCTTTTTATGGTCAACGAGTATCCACTGTTTTAGGAAATCTTCGTATTCGTTCAGTGGTAAAAACCAATGCTTTGTTTCTTTAAGAATTGGTACATTTCCCGAGATAGCACTTTTCGGATTAATTAATTCGGTAGCGTTTAAACTGGAACCACATTTTTCACATTGGTCGCCATAAGCTTCTTCATGGCCGCATTTTGGACACGTACCGGTAATGTATCGGTCTGCAAGAAATTGATTGGCTTCTTCGTCATATAATTGTTCGGTAATCTCTTCGGTAAATTTACCGTTCTCGTATAACTTCTTAAAAAATTCTGAAGCAGTTTTATGATGAATTTTCGCAGAAGTCCGCGAATAATTATCAAAGGATATTCCGAATTCCTCAAAACTCTTTTTAATAATGGCGTGATATTTATCTACCACTTGCTGAGGCGTAATACCTTCTTTTTTTGCCTTTATAGTAATTGGCACGCCGTGTTCATCGCTTCCGCAGATAAAGGCAACATCCATTTTTTGAAGTCGTTGATAACGCGCGTAAATATCTGCTGGCACGTAAACGCCAGCCAAATGGCCAATGTGTACGGGTCCGTTTGTGTATGGCAACGCGGCGGTAATGGTATATCTGTTTGGGTTCTTGTCCATAATTTTTTTTGAAAGCCCGCCAAAATGAGCGGGCAGGCACAAAAGTACATATAAATGTAGTAATTTGTGGTTTTAAATAAATCCATGATTACTCCAAACAGACTACAAAAGAACGATACAGTTGGCATCGTTTCAACCGCGCGTAAAATTTCAAAAGAAGAAATTAAACCGGCACTGCAACTGCTTGAAAGTTGGGGGCTGAAAACTGTTTTGGGTAAAACCATCGGTGCCGAAGAAAACCAATTTGCAGGAAGTGATGATTTGCGTGCAGCAGATTTTCAACAAATGATTGATGACCCTAAAATAAAGGCTATTTGGTGCGCAAAAGGCGGGTATGGCACCGTTCGGATAATTGATAAGCTGGATTTTTCAAACTTTAGAAAAAATCCGAAATGGGTTATTGGTTATAGCGATGTAACTGCGCTTCATTCACATATTCATACATTGGGAATTGAAACTTTGCACGCCCAAATTTTACAAAATCTTGAAAATAAGTCGAAGGCAACTTCCACTTCAATTAAAGAAATATTGTTTGGAGGTGATTACGAAATCAGTATTGCTTCCAACGAGAAATTAAATACACTCGGAGCCGCACAAGGGCCATTGGTTGGCGGAAACCTCTCACTCATTTATTCGCTATGCGGAAGTAATTCTTCGCTGAATACCGAAGGTAAAATACTTTTTATTGAAGATTTGGACGAATATCTGTACCATATTGATAGAATGATGATGAATCTAAAACGCAACGGCATGCTACAAAATCTTTCAGGATTGATTGTAGGCGGAATGACCAATATGCACGATAATGCTGTTCCTTTCGGAAAAACGGCGGAAGAGATTATTTTTGATTTAGTTTCAGAATATAATTTTCCCGTGTGTTTCAATTTTCCGGCGGGACATATTAATGATAATCGGGCTTTGATTTTGGGTCGGGAAGTAGAATTAAAAGTAACGAAAAACAATATTGCTTTAAGCTTTAAGAAGTAAACTTTTACGCTCTTTAAAAAAATGGCAAGCCACAACGAACTAGGAAAAATAGGTGAAGAAATAGCCGCACAATATTTATTGAAAAGGGGTTATAAAATTCTACGTCGTAACTTTTATTTTCAAAAGGCCGAAATAGATATAATTGCTCAAAAAGAAGAAGGAACCGTTGTTATTGTAGAAGTAAAGACCCGAAACAGCGCATTTTTTGGCGATCCGCAAAGCTTTGTAACTCCTTCAAAAATCAAACTTTTGGTAAAAGCGGCCAATGAATATATTGTTTCAAATAATTTAAATGTGGAAGTTCGGTTTGATATTATTGCAATTCTAAAAAACCAAAAAGAGGAAAAACTGGAACATTTTGAAAATGCTTTTTATCACTTTTAATTCCTGTGCTTCAACTGTCGCTCAGGATAAACTTTGGCGGAAATCTCTTTCGGTTTTTAATAAATCTTCAATTTTATAAAGCAAAATAATTTGCAAAATAGTAGCCGGAATTAAAAAGGCAAGTCCCAACCACGCCATAAAAACCAAGGTGAACAATATTCCGCTCACTACCTGAAATCCGCCGGCAATTTCTGGAATTTTCCCGAAATTACCTTTCAATCGCATTAACGCCAATCCAAAAATAACACTTCCAATTCCACAGAAAATAGATTGTATTGTAATTACGTATTCAATATAAAATGGCTCAAAATAAAGTGAAACCATATCATACCCATAAAATAAAATGGTGGTGCCAATTAAAAAGTAAGCTCCAATTTTCAGCAAATAATTATTGAAGATTTTCCCGCTTAAAACAAAACCCCATGAAAAATAAATAAAGGCCAGCATTATAATAAATTTCATACTTATGTAAGCGGCTTTTGGCAGTATCAATTCATCTTCATAAAATCGGGCGTAGTCCACTGCAAATTCCACAAAACCGGAAAGGAAATAAATAATTCCACAGATCCAAGCGAGTTTTATGTAAAACGCTGAAAATGCTATTTCCTTTAAATCGATATTTTTAAAAAAAGAAGGTTCTGATTCTTGCAATTTTTCCAAATCTTCGCCCAACACATTAAGTATGGTTTTCAGTGTAAAGCTGCGCGGCATTACTTCACCCGCTTCAATACGCTGAATGGTCCGCACGTTTATGTTGCATTGCTCCACAAGTTCTTCCTGCGTAAAGCCTTTTTGCTTTCGGAGTTCCAAAATTTTTCGACCGAGTTCTGGTTGTTTCATTTTTTAAAATTTTATGAAGCAATAGTACGATGGCAGTAAATATAGTACAATCTTTTCAAGTGAATTTCACCCGACATTTGCCCGACATTTGTTGATTTTAGAAGATATTACTTATTTTCTGAAAACCTTAAATTTATTATCAGGATTCATATTTGTCGGGAAAATTCGAAAAATTTTCACATTTTCCGAATCAATTTTGTAAAGAATAACGAACGGGAATTTTTTGACTGGAACCTGTCTAAAATCTTTATAAACAAATTGAAAAAGAAAAGGATTTTTCGATAAATACGCTATGGTTTTCTTTATTTCAGTAAGAAAGGACGCGCAAATTTTCAATGATATTTTTGAATACCAATCGTAGGCTTCGGCAATATCGAATTTTGCATCCTCTTCTATCAAAATTCGATAGTTGCCCATCAGCTTCTATTCTTCACATAATTTTCAACTTCTTCCCACGTATGAAAAACCGCTCTTCCTTCATTTTCCTTTTCTGAAGCAAAATCCAAAGCTTGTTTCTGGATTTCAGTCAAATCATTTGAATTTTTAAACCATTCTTCTGGTAGAAGAGATGCAAGTTTTGCTCTTTCAGAAATACTCAATTCCTGAAAAGCCTCGGCAAGTTGTTTAATAGTAAAATTATTTGTTGCGGACATAAACCAAATATACGAAATGCCTGTAAACAATTTGCATATAAACCGACGATGAATAATTCGGGCATTCCATCTTTCACTTTATCAAATATTCTATACAGATGAAATGATTTGTTATTCAGAAAAAGGCTCCAAAGCCCGAAGCGCTTTTTCAACCGAATAAATTCCTTCAAAATTAAGCAATAATCGCAATCCGTTGCGGGTTTGCTTTTCCTTCATTGTTACTTTTTGTGAATGGGTTTGCACGTATTGAAGCACTTTTGTAAACGACGGACTTTGGTAAAAAGCACTTTGTTGGTCTGCCACAAAATAACCTACCATTTTTTTCTGCTTCATAATTAATCGTTCCAAGCCCATAGATATTGCAATCCATTTTATGCGAACACTGTTCAGTAAATCTTCGGCTTGTTTTGGCATTTCCCCAAAACGGTCCAGCAATTCTTTTTCAAACTTTTGAAGCTCGGCTTCGTTTTTCAACTCGTTCAGTTTGGTATATAGATTAAGTCTTTCGGTAATATTGTTAACGTAATCATCTGGGAAAAGAAGTTCGAAATCGGTGTCGATGGTCATTTCTTTTACGAAATTCTTCTTCGGACCTTCTGTTTCTTCGTACAAATTTTTAAACTCTTTATCCTTCAATTCCTCAATCGCTTCGGCTAGAATTTTTTGATAGGTTTCAAAACCAATTTCGTTTATAAATCCACTCTGCTCACCACCCAATAAATCGCCAGCACCGCGGATTTCCAAATCCTTCATCGCGATGTTGATGCCGCTGCCCAATTCTGAAAATTGTTCCAAAGCCGTAATTCGTTTTCGCGCTTCGTCCGTCATTGCCGAATATTCCGGAGTGATAAAATAACAAAACGCTTTTTTGTTGCTTCGCCCAACACGACCGCGCATTTGGTGTAAATCTGAAAGTCCGAAATTATTAGCATTATTGATGAAAATAGTATTGGCGTTCGGTACGTCCAAGCCACTTTCAATAATAGTTGTGGATACCAAAACATCGAATTCATTGTTCATAAATCGAAGCATTAAATCTTCCAGTTTTTTCCCGTCCATTTGGCCGTGACCAATTCCAATTTTGGCATCTGGCACCAAACGTTGAATCATCCCAGCGACTTCTTTTATATTTTCAATTCGGTTGTGAACAAAGAAAACCTGGCCTCCGCGCGAAATTTCATAGCGAACCGCATCGCGAATACTTTCTTCCCCGAAACGAATAACGTGCGTTTCCACGGGATAGCGGTTTGGCGGCGGCGTGGTAATTACCGAAAGGTCACGTGCGGCCATCAAACTAAACTGCAACGTTCGCGGAATGGGCGTTGCCGTTAGCGTGAGCGTATCTACATTTTCTTTAATGGTCTTTAATTTGTCTTTTACGGCTACTCCAAATTTTTGCTCTTCATCAATAATCAAAAGTCCCAAATCCTTAAATTCAACCGATTTGTTTACTAATTGATGAGTGCCGATAACAACATCGAGTTTACCATTTTTCAACTCTTCCAAAACGGTTCTTCGTTCTTTCGCAGTTCTAAAACGGTTTAAATAATCAACTTTCACGGGCATCTCCGAAAGACGCTCTGAAAATGTTTTAAAATGCTGAAATGCCAAAATAGTTGTTGGCACCAAAACTGCGACCTGTTTTCCATTGTCAACTGCTTTAAAAGCCGCTCGAATGGCCACTTCCGTTTTTCCGAAACCCACATCGCCACAGACCAAACGATCCATTGGGCGCTCGTTTTCCATATCTTTTTTTACATCTTCGGTTGCTGTACTCTGGTCCGGGGTATCTTCATAAATAAAGGACGATTCCAATTCGGCTTGCAAATAGCTATCGGGGTCAAAGGCGAAACCTTTTAGCGTGCGGCGTTTGGCGTATAATTCAATTAAATTGAAAGCAATTTCCTTAACGCGCGTTTTGGTTTTTTGCTTTAATTTTTTCCACGCATCGCTGCCCAATTTATAGATTTTGGGCTCTCTCCCATCCTTGCCGTTGTATTTTGAAATCTTATGCAGCGAATGAATACTGAGATATAAAATATCGCGCTCGCCATAAAAAAGTTTAATGGCTTCCTGCATTTTTCCTTCTACCTCAATCTTCTGCAAACCGCCAAATTTCCCTATTCCATGGTCAATATGCGTTACATAATCGCCCACTTCCAGATTGGTAATTTCCTTTAAAGTAATTGCCTGTTTTTTAGCGTATCCATTTTTCAGTTGAAATTTATGGTAACGCTCAAAAATTTGATGATCAGTGTAGCAAACAATTTTTAAATCGTCATCAATAAATCCTTGAAATAGCGGAAAAACAATAGTTTCAAATTGATTTACATTCTGTTCAGCATCTTCAAAAATATCGTGAAATCGTTTTGCCTGCTGTTCGCTGCTGCAAAAAATGTAGTTTTTATACCCTTTTTCGGTATTATCATTCAAATTTTCAATCAGTAAGTTGAATTGTTTGTTGAATGATGGTTGCGGTTTGGTTGAAAACGAAAGCCCACTCCCAGCCCCTCCCGAGGGGAGGAAAGTTTTATTAATGCTTAGTTGAACTTTTGTAAAATCATTCAATTGCTCGTTTAACAATTCCGAAGTACAGAATAATTCCGAAGGTTTTGCGCGTTTTATTTCTGAATCGATTGAATTAAAAGCTTCTGTCGCTTTTTTGAAAAGATTATTTATCGCGCTACTGAAAAGCTCTTCGTTTTTTAGAAAAACCACTGTTTTTGAAGCTATATACTTCAAAAAACTTTCGCGATTTTCATCGACCATTTTGTTTTCCACATTCGGAATGATTGATACTTTTTTCACCTGTTCCAACGAAAGTTGCGTTTCCACATCGAAGGTTCGAATACTATCAACCTCATCCCCAAAAAATTCAATTCTGTAAGGTTCATCGTTGCTAAAACTGAACACGTCCAAAATTCCCCCACGCACTGAAAATTCGCCCGGTTCGGTAACAAAATCGGTACGTTTAAAGCGGTATTCAAACAAAACCTCGTTTACAAAATCTATTGAAAGTTGGTCGTTTATGGCAATTTTCAAGGTGTTGCGTTCCAACTCTTTTCGAGTTACAACTTTCTCAAAAAGCGCTTCGGGATAGGTTACAATAAGCGCGGGTTTTTTGCGGGAATTTATTCGATTTAAAACCTCGCTTCGCAATAAAACATTGGCGTTGTCTGTCTCTTCAATTTGATAGGGCCGCCGATAGCTTCCCGGATAAAAAAGCACATTTTTATCGCCCAATAAATTTTCCAAATCGTTTAAATGGTAAGC
The DNA here is from genome assembly GCF_038742595.1 of Aequorivita flava. Lineage (NCBI taxonomy): Bacteria > Pseudomonadati > Bacteroidota > Flavobacteriia > Flavobacteriales > Flavobacteriaceae > Aequorivita > Aequorivita flava. Next base: position 287,986 of record NZ_JBANCF010000002.1, read on the forward strand.
GGCTTCTTCTTTATCATTTAAAATTAGCAAAAATGGCAAATCCGTATTTCGAAAAGTTTGGGCTAAAACTATCGAGAGCGAAGAACCCACAAGACCTGAAACCGATGTACTTTTTTGAGATTGGACAATAGTTTCCTCCAGTTTTCGTGTTTGCGAAGACTGAGAATAAAGTGACGTAACTAGAGTTTTGCTCATCGGGACGGCAAATATAAATCAAACCTCACAGGTCTCAAAGACCTGTGAGGTTTTTCAAACAACTTTATCATTTTGATAACATAATGACCATTTTGCATTAACTACTTTTAGATTCGTAGATTATCATTAAAAGTTACCCGACAAAGTTTATCCTGAGCGATAGTCGAAGGGCGGGTATTGTTATGGCACAAAAAGAATACGACGTTTTTGTAATAGGAACCGGAACTGCAGGCAAAACTGTGGCATACGATTGTGCTGCCGAAGGAATGAAAGTGGCGATTGCCGACAACCGAGAATTTGGCGGAACTTGCGCCAATAGAGGTTGCGATCCGAAAAAAGTTTTGGTGGGAATTACAGAAGCAATGCAGCTTTCAGAAAATTTAAAAGGGAAAGGAATTGTTTCCGTTCCAAAAATAAGTTGGAAGGATCTTCAAAAGTTTAAATCCACTTTTACCGATGCCGTGCCGGCTGCCACTGAAAGAGATTTAAATGAAGTGGGAATTGAAATGTATCATCAATCGCCCAAATTTTTAGATGAAAACACTCTTTCGGTAGAGGGAAAAACAGTCCGTGCAAAAAAGATTGTAATTGCAACGGGACAAAAGCCAATAGAGCTGAAAATTCCTGGAAGGGAAAATCTGAAGGTTAGCGATGATTTTTTGAATTTGGAAAATCTGCCCGAAAGCATTGTATTTGTGGGCGCCGGATATATTGGGATGGAGTTTGCACATATTGCAGCACGTTGTGGCGCAAAAGTAACAGTGATAGAATTTGAGAATCGTCCGCTCGCACCTTTTGAAGCCGATATCGTTTCGCACCTCACAAAAGCTTCGGAAGAATTGGGAATCAAATTTATTTTCAATGCCGAAGTTTCTAAAGTTGAAAAACTTCAGAAAAATTATCGTGTTTCATTTAAAAAAAATGGTAAAACCGAATCAATTGATACCAGAATGGTTTTTAACACTGCTGGTCGCGCACCTTCAATTGATGAACTTGATTTGGAAAAAGGAAATGTTACTTTTGAAAAAGGTGGAATTTCGGTGAACGAATATCTTCAAAATACAACCAATAAAAACGTTTACGCTTGCGGTGATGTTTCGGCAAGTGGTTCTTTACCGTTAACGCCCACTTCTTCGCAGGAAGCTCGGATTGTTTCATTGAATATCCGTCAGGGAAACAGTACTAAAATGGATTTTCCGCCGGTTCCATCGGTTGTTTTTACTATTCCGCAGATTGCTGCAATAGGTTTAACCGAGAAAGAAGCAAAAGAAAAGGGCTACGATTTTGTGGTGGAATACAAAAGCGTTCCGAAATGGTTTAACGCGAAGCGAATCAAAGAAGAAGTTTATGCGTACAAAACAATTGTGGACAAAGAACGAAATATTGTATTGGGCGCCCATATAGTCGCTGCCGAAGCCGGAGAAATGATCAATCTTTTCGTCCTCGCAATGTGCGGAAAATTAACTACCGAAAATTTAAAAGCAATGATTTTTGCGTACCCCACTTGGGGCAATGACATTAAGGGAATGGTATAAAGAAGTACGAGTTGGGAAGTGAGAAGTACGAAATTATCTATTTAAATATTCCTTGCATTTATTCACAGGACTGGTATCGCGATTTTTGAATGCGTGATATCCACTGCTCACAAAAAGCACAGCAGCCACTGCAATTGCGGCATAGGCAACGGTTTGGCTCACTTCCCAATTAGCGACTGCTATTGCCGCTAAGGCCCACACGCCCACCAAGGCAAATTCGCGCATGTTTCTTCGCCATGTAACAACTAGATTAATGATTCCCGCTATGATTATCATCGTTACCGTCCACGAAATCTCGCTATAACCCCAGGCATTCCAATTAATGCTTGTTAAATATGCTGCAACATTTGCGATACTGGCAACGGTAACCCAACCGCTGTAAAAAACGAAAGGCCACCAAAGAAATGCAATGACCGAAATTGGTGCGTCCCAAAGTTCCATCCGGTTATTCATTACAATTTTTAAAAGTGAAAAAAGCAGTATAAAAATGGCGAGAATTGAATATTCCATGTAGCCATATAGCCAGAAAGTAATCCACATAATGTTGGCAAAGCAAGAAAGTACAAACCACCAGCCAGTTTTCAGGATAAAATCATCATCCTTCACTTTTGCGAAAAGACTTCGACTTTGATAAATTATAAACCCCAAAAGCATTAAATAAATAAGTCCCCATATAGAAAAAGCGTATCCCGCAGGCGTAAAAAGATTTTTGGAGGAATTTGAAATTTCGCCAATCGTCGTGTTGTTAATCGCCCCAGTGTTAGAAAGATAGTTTACGAATACCGTTGCCACAAAGGCAATGATGTTAGCTATTTGTAGTGTTTTTTTCATAATAAATTAGTTTCTTGAAACACAAATTACTTCTCCTTCAACAATGGCGAATATTTCATCATTTTCTGAAGGTTTTAAAATATGCTTTCCCGTAAAGTTTCCAAAAGCAGGGAGAATAAGGCTGTTAAGGGTTTTATAAAAACACGAAAACCGCAGGTATTGCCTGCCCACGCCCTTCATCCGAACGCCCGGATGCACGTGTCCACAAAAATTGAAGGTACCTTTTATTTCAGTGGGATGGTGGGTCAACAAAAAACCGTCGAGCAAAAATTCGTCAAAAACCTTAATTCCCAACTCTTCGTATAAATACTTTGGAATAATATCGTGATTGCCTGAAATAAGCACTATCTCGGCTTTTGTGTATTCCACCCACTTTTCAAAATCATGCCACTCTTGGTTTAGTTTACTGTGAAAAAGATCGCCTAAAAAACAAATAGTTTTAGGCTGAAAGTGATTACTGAGTTCGGTAAGTTTCTCTAGATTCTGAAATGATGCACTTGCCGGAACGGGCGCGCCGTGTTTTCTGAAATGTGCCACTTTTCCCAAATGAACATCGGCGATTAACAGCATTTTCTTGTCTTTCCAAAAGATGGCGCCACTAGGGTGTAATTTGAAGTCGTTATTTTTAATTGAAATATTTTGTATCATTTTTCCAATTGCAAAGTCATTTTTTTAATCCGATCCGCCAATTTTTCCGAAGAAAGTTTTTCGCGGAGCCTGTCCGTAATAATCGGAAAGCTGAAAGGCGTTGCTTTTTCACATTGTTTCCAAATTATTTTTTGTGAATTTATACGTTCCAAAGCTTGCCGCAATCTGCCTTCCTCCAATTGATGTTCAAAAGTTTCACGATAGGCTTGAAGGTACAAAAGATTGTCGGATTCGTAATCCCGAAAAACGTCAAAAAGCAATTGACTGTTGCTTTGCAAATGTTTTGTTTTAATGACTTTGTTTGGATATCCTTGAAAAACCATGCCGCTAATTACAGCAATATCTCGAAATTTTCGACGAGCCAATTCAGTGGAATTTAAACTTTTTTGAAGGTCTTCATATAAATATTCTGAAGAAAAAAGATTGTTGTCCAACACCGTTTGAATATCCAAAAACTGATCGCTTAGAAGTTCAAAGCCGTAGTCGTTGTACGCCAAAGAGAAGGTAATCGGCAATAGCAAACTTATCCGGTATGCCAGCAAACTGCTCATTGCCTCGTGTACAAATCGCCCCTCAAAAGGGTAAAAAAGCGCGTGATAGCCCTCGCGAGTTTTAAAGGTTTCAATCAAAAATTCGTTTTCGCCGGGAACAATACTTTCGCGTTCCTGTCTGTCAAAAATGTGACGCAGCGCCTTTAATTCTGGCGTGTTTCGTTTATGGTCCGCCTCACTCTGCATTTCTTCACGTAAAATTTTGCTCATTTGTGAAGAAAGGGGCAAACGCCCACCCATAAAACTTACAATATTTGCAGTTCGTTTGCTGCTTTTTCGAACTTGAGCCTGCATTTGCCGAATTCTGACCAATTCCAAAGTTCTTCCTGCAAAAACAAAGGTGTCACCGGGTTTCATTTTACTGATAAACCATTCTTCAATCGTGCCAATAAATCCGCCGGAAACATATTTTACGAGCATCATACTATCACTCACTATTGTGCCAATACTCAAACGGTGCATCATTGCAATCTGCCTGCTTTCCACTTTAAATAGCCCTTCGGGAGTAACTTCAACTTTTTTATATTCGTCGTAGGCTTGCAAACTTTGGCTTCCAATAGTTATAAAATTTAGGCACCATTTCCACTGTTCCTCTGTTATTCCTTGAAAGCAAAAGGTTTTTTTAATTTCTGGGAAAATTTCCTTTGGAAAAAATCCGTTACTTACCGAAAGTGTCACCAAATACTGAATTAACACGTCAAAACTGAGCAAATACGGATTTCTATCTTCAACAACTTCATCTTTTACAGCCCGTTTTAAAGCCGAAGCCTCCAACAATTCCAAAGCGTGGGTTGGCAAAAAGTAAATAACCGAAGGCTCCCCCGGACGGTGATTACTTCGCCCTGCACGTTGAAGAAATTTGGCAACTCCTTTAGGTCCGCCAATTTGAATTACCGTTTCTACAGGTGCAAAATCAACCCCCAAATCGAGACTGGAGGTTGCAACTACCGCCAATAACGATTCATTGCGAATAGCCTGTTCCACCCACAGCCGCGTATCTTTACCGATGCTTCCGTGGTGCATTGCAATTTCGCCGGCAAACTCGGGATGTTTTTCGAGTAGTTTCTGAAACCAGATTTCGCACTGTCCGCGTGTATTTGTAAAAATAATCGTGGTTTTGCTAGTCTTAATTATTGGAACAATTTCTTCCAAAAGATGCAGTCCTAAATGCCCGCGCCAAGGAAAAGTTTCCATCTTTTTTGGAATGATGGAACGTACTTCTATTTTCGACTTTTGATTGGATTTAATCAAAACTGCATTTTTTCTGAATTCAGAATCCATTCCCAAAAGTACATCCTGTGCTTCTTCAAGATTTCCAATGGTCGCCGAAATTCCCCAAATTCTCAAATGTTTTGAAACCGTTTTTAAACGTGAAAGCGCGAGTTCCATTTGTACGCCGCGTTTACTTCCCAAAAGTTCGTGCCATTCATCAACCACAATCGCAGTTAATGGCTTAAAGATTTTATCATAATCTTTTGACGCCAGCAAAAGCATCAGACTTTCGGGTGTCGTTATCAGCAGATCGGGCATTTGGCGTTTTTGCTTTGCGCGTTCGCTTTGGGTGGTATCGCCTGTGCGGATCCCAACGGTTAATCCTGTTCCCAAATCGTCGGCAAAACGCTGTGCCGCTTGTTGAATTTCTACAGAAAGAGCGCGCAATGGGGTAATCCAAATGGCTTTTAGTCCTTTTGTATGTTTTGTTTTATACGCGGGATTTTCCTTTAAATATTGAAGTACGATTGGTACCCAAAGCGCATAGGTTTTCCCACTTCCGGTTGGGGCATTTAAAAGGCCGTGCTTCCCGCCCAGAAATGCTTTCCACGTTTTTTTTTGAAAAGGAAATGACTTCCAATTTTTTGATTGAAACCAATCTTCCGCAATTGAAATAAGTTCAGATTGTTTCATTTTGGAATTAAGGCTTTAAGATCATCCAGAGTATTGGCTTCAGAAATTGGTTTGTCTTTTCTCCAACGAAGAATCCGCGGAAATCTAGTTGCAATACCGCTTTTATGGCGGCTACTTTCAGCAATTCCCTCAAAAGCAATTTCAAAAACATGATGCGGAGTTACACTTCGTACAGGCCCGAAACGTTCTAAGGTGTTTCGTTTTATCCAATTATCAACTTGTCTGAATTCCGCATCTGTTAATCCGGAGTAAGCCTTTGCAAAAGTTACCAGCTCGCCTTCATTCCAGAGTGCAAAAGTGTAGTCTGTATAAAGATTGGCGCGCCTTCCGTGCCCACGCATGGCGTAGGTTAAAACTGCATCAATAGTAAAGGGATCAATTTTCCACTTCCACCAATCTCCTTTTTTTCTGCCTACTAAATACGGTGAATCCTTGCGTTTCAGCATCAAACCTTCGCTGCGTTTTTCTCTGGAAAGATCGCGCTCTGCGGCGGCTTCTTCCCAGGTTTCAAAAATCATTGTTTCACTTAAATACAGCCCTATTTCTTCGGAATTGATTCTTTGAATTATTTCATCCAAAATCTCCCTTCTTTCCGCAAACGGTTTTTGCCTAATATCCTCACCATTCCACTCCAGCAAATCGTACGCATTTAAAATTACGGGTGTTTTTTTTAAGAGTGCTTTTGAAACATTTTTTCTTCCTATACGCGTTTGCAGTGCATTAAAATTACCGATCTCCCCGTCGCCGAAAGGCAATATTTCACCATCAATCACGGTGCCGTTGGGAATTGCCTTCAAAAAATTTTGAAACTCGGGATATTTATCTGTCACCAATTCTTCACCTCTGGACCATACAAATACCTCGTCGTTTCGAATAATAACCTGACTCCGGATGCCATCCCATTTATGCTCAAAACTCCAATCGGAAATTGGTCCCAAATCTTCCTGGAAACCGTCTTCGACTGCATAGGCCAAATAAAACGGATAGGGTTTACTTAGGTAATCCTCTTTATTTGTTTCGAGAATTAGTTTTTCATACGTAGTGGTTTCTGGGGTCCAATCGCCCATTAATTTATACGCCAAAACATCTTCATCAATCTCTGTAGCTTTGGCGAGAGCGCGCGTCATCAATTTTTGGCTAACGCCTATTCTAAAACTTCCAGTGAGGATTTTATTGAAAACAAACCTTTCAAAATAGTTTAAAGCCAGCCAATTGTCGTGTAAATATTTCTTTTTTTCCGGTTCGGAAAGTGACCGCAATTCAATAATTTCGGAAATAAATTGTGAAAGCGATTTATCGGAATGTGTTTCCGAAGTTGGCAAAATTAAAGCAATGGTTTCTGCCAAATCGCCCACAATATGATAACTTTCTTCAAAAAGCCAAAGAGGAATGCCACTTATTTCCGTTGCCCAAAGTCTGAGCAACGTTGTATTTACGGGGCGTTTTGGGCGACGGTGCGAAAGAATGGCGATGGTCCACAGTTTATCTTCCTCATTTGCATTTTGAAAATAAGTTGTTAGCGCCGCCACCTTTTCATTGGTTTTGTTGGTGCTGTCGAGCTTTTTTATGAGTTGGGCAAATTGCTTCATAGTCCCCCTTGCCCCCAAAGGGGGAATTTTATATGTATTGAAATATTAATCTTCATTTTCAATTTTCTTATCAATTTCGGCACTCTCCTCTTCGTATTGCGTTTTTTCGGTTCTTGCGTCGTAGCCTAATTCTTCCCGCAAATATTTCGCAAAAATATCTGTGTATCCGTGCGTGGCGATTACTTTTTCGCAGCCCGTGGCATCAATTGCCGAAAGCAAACCCTCCCAATCGGCGTGGTCGCTCAAGACGAATCCGCGGTCTATTGCGCGTCTTCTTCGCGCGCCGCGAAAGGTCATCCAGCCGCTGGCAGAAGCGGTTACATAGGGCACAAATCTTCGAATCCACGTACTGCCGTGGGCGCTCGGTGGGGCAACAATTATGTTTCCTTTTATTTCTTCTTTGGATGTATTGCGCGTGATTAAAGTAGTTTCGGGTAGTTTATAATTTTCCTTAACTACTTCCGTCATATTTTCAACGGCGCCGTGGGTGTAAATTTTTCCGATGGAAGCGTCTAAATGTTTTAGTAATCGCTGCGCTTTTCCTAAACTATAACCAAAAAGAATTGACGTCCGCCCCTCACTTTTATTGGTTGCCCACCAATTGTTTATATCGTTGAAAACTACCGCTTGCGGAGTCCATTTAAAGGCGGGCAAACCGAAAGTACATTCGGTAATAAATGTGTGGCATTTTACAGGTTCGTAAACTTCTGCCAAGCCGTCGTCTTCGGTTTTAAAATCGCCCGTAAAAACCCAAACTTCACCTTTATATTCAACCCTTACTTGCGATGAAGCAATAATATGCCCTGCGGGGTGAAGTGAAAATTTTACGCCATTAATGGTGAACGTTTCATTCCAAGCTTTACCGGTTACTGAAATTTCACCCAGTCGATGTTTAATAATCGGCACATTATTAGTGTGTGTAATATATTGCTTATGCCCCCACCGGCTGTGGTCTGCGTGGCCGTGGGTTACGATGCATTTATCTACAGGCCGCCAGGCGTCTATATACACATCTGCCTGCTGGCAGTAAATTCCTTTATCGTTAAAAACAAGTAATGGTTGCGTCATTTTTCCTTTTATAGCAGCTTAAAAATACTGAAAGACGAGTTTGTGGTGTGGGTTATTAAGAAAAGTTTAGGGGTCCTGCTTTTTTCAGAACAAATAAGGTGTAAAAAGTGGATTACAAATTTTATATTTGTACCATAAAACCAAATTTATGTCATTTACAGATTTATTCGAAAGTGGGGAGCATTCCCGAAATTTAGGACACTTTGCATCTATTGCAAATATTGCTTCGGTTAATGGTGAAATTAATCCAGAAGAGGAAAAACTCTTAAAGCGTTTTGCCCGAAAGCTCGATATTGAGGAATCTGAGTATATAGCTGTATTAAAAAATCCCGGAAAATACCCGATAAATCCTCCCAATGATGCAGAACGGCGTTTAGAGCGTATTCACGATTTGTTCGAAATGGTTTTTGCAGATAATGAAATTGACGATCACGAGCGTTTTCTACTTGAAAGATATGCCATTGGTTTGGGATATAATGCTGAAACTGCCCAACATCTTATTAAACGTTCCATTGAAATTTACAGCGGCGGGCTAGATTTTGAAGATTACCGTTATTTATTGAATAAAAAGTAAGTTGCCATAATTTCCTTACTGGAAATATAACATCTATAAAATAAAGAAGCTCCTTTCGGAGCTTTTTTTATGTGTTTAAATTAGGGTTGCTTTATTTAAAACTGCTAAAAATGAACTATTGAGACTTTTTCATAAATTCTTCGGCCTTCTCTACCATTTTAGTGCTTCCGCAGAAAAACGGAACGCGTTGGTGCAAACTTGTAGGTTTAATATTTAAAATATCCTCAAAACCATTACTAGCCTTTCCTCCTGCTTGTTCTGCGATCATTGCCATGGGGTTGCATTCGTACAAAAGTCGCAGTTTTCCATTTGGATCTTTGGATGTATTTGGATAAATATAAATTCCGCCTTTAATCATATTTCTGTGAAAATCTGAAACTAACGAACCAATATATCGCGAGGTGTACGGACGATCGTCTTCTTCTTTTTGACAATATTTTATATAATCTTTTACACCTTGGGGAAAGTGAACATAGTTTCCTTCGTTTACAGAATATATATGTCCGTCTTCAGGAAATTTCATATTTGGATGTGAAAGATAATAGGTGCCAATTGCCGGATTTAAAGTAAAGCCATTTACGCCGTGCCCAGTGGTATAAACAATCATGGTAGAAGTACCATAAACTATATATCCTGCGGCCACCTGATTAATGCCAGGTTGCAGAAAATCGTCGATAGTAACAGGAGTTCCCGAAGGCGTAATTCTTCTAAAAATTGAAAAAATAGTACCTACTGAAACGTTAACATCAATATTTGAGGACCCGTCTAAAGGATCCATCAGGACCACATATTTATTATCGTTTTTCTGATTTCTACCTTTAATGGTTATAAAGTCGTCTTCCTCTTCACTGGCAATTCCGCAAACAATTTCACGATTGGTAAGCGTGTTTATAAAAACCTCATTGGCAAATACATCTAGTTTTTGTTGGTCTTCGCCTTGCACGTTGTGGTTTCCGGCTGTTCCCAAAATATCTACCAATCCTGCTTTGTTTACTTTGTGATTTACAACTTTTGCAGCTAAGCGAATAGAATTGATTAGCCGTGAAAGCTCTCCGGATGAATATTTAAATTCGCTTTGGTTTTCAATGATAAATTCTCCGAGAGATTGATTTATTTTTGCCATAGGGTTGAAGGTATCCTGAATTTCCCGCAAATATCGGGATTTTTAAGAAATTGAACCGATATTTGTTGAGGTAAAACAAAATAGAAACTGAAATAGACACCATTCAGTTAAAAAACATAAAATGATGAATATACGGGAAGCTGTAAAATCTGATATGCCACAAGTTTTAGAACTAATAAAAGAGCTCGCTATTTTTGAAAATGAACCCAATGCGGTTGAAGTAAATGTTGCAGAATTGGAACGCGAGGGCTATGGCGAAAATCCGTTATTTACATGCTTCGTTGCCGAGTTGGAAAATGAAATTGTTGGGGCCGCACTAATTTACTTCCGTTTTTCTACTTGGAAGGGACGCACGCTTCACTTAGAAGATTTAATTGTAAAAGAATCTGAACGAGGAAAAGGCATTGGCGAAAAACTTTATAAACAGGTAATGCAATTTGCTTACGATCGTGGCTTAAAACGTGTGGCGTGGGATGTTTTGGATTGGAATACCGGAGCAATAAGATTTTACGAGCGTAGTGGCGCCAACGTTTTAGAAACTTGGCGTGTTGTACATATGGACGAGAACGCCTTACAGAATTATATTAAAAAATCAAGCAAAAAATAAATTTTGACCACAATCACACGAATATATTTAAAGAAGTTATTCGTGTATTCTGGTAAACTTTTTTATTTATGAAAATATTCAAATTTGGCGGTGCCTCCACAAAGGATGCCGCAAACATAAAAAATGTACTTTCAGTAATTAATCAATCTGGCGAAAAAAATCTGGTGGTGGTTATTTCTGCGATGGGTAAAATAACAAATGCCTTAGAAGATGTGGTAAATGATTATTTTTCTGACAAAAACAATCTCTATAAATCGCTTAACACTGTTTATGATTTTCACTTCGAAATTTTAAAGGGATTATTTTCGCCTTCACACGGATGTTTTGCTAAATTAGATACGCTTTTTAACGAGTTAAAACATTTTCTGGAAACCAATAAATCAAAAAATCACGCCTTCGTTTATGACCAAGTAGTTTCATACGGCGAACTTATTTCTTCAACAATTATTTCAACTTATTTTACAGAAAAGGGCATTCAAAACAAATGGTTAGATGTGCGCCAATGTATAAAAACCAATGAGAATTACCGCGATGCAACAGTAGATTGGGAAAAAACGCAACAAAAAATTTCAGAAAAAGTAAGTGATACAGGAATTACTATTACCCAAGGTTTTTTGGGTGCTGAAAACACAAATAATTTTACCACCACCTTGGGCCGTGAGGGTAGCGACTATACCGCCGCAATTTTTGCATATTGTTTAAATGCCGAAAATGTTACAATTTGGAAAGATGTTCCCGGGGTATTAAATGCCGACCCGCGTTATTTTACACAAACGCAACTTTATAACCATATTTCGTATAGAGAGGCTATTGAACTTGCTTTTTACGGTGCCTCTGTTATACACCCAAAAACGTTACAGCCTTTGCAACGAAAGGAAATTCCGCTGTATGTAAAATCGTTTCTTAATCCTTTAGCCCCCGGAACCTGCGTTGGCAAAGGAGTTGTTCTGGATCCGTTTACTTCATCTTTTATATTGAAAAAGGAGCAGGTATTAATTTCGTTATCGTCTTTAGATTTTTCATTTATGATGGAAGACAATATTGGCGATGTGTTTAAACTACTTCACGAATATAAAATGAAGGTGAATTTAATTCAAAATTCAGCCATTAGTTTTTCTGTTTGTGTAGATAACAAATTCCAAAATTTAGAGGCTTTACTGGCAAAACTTAGAGAAAACTTTAGCGTTAAATGGAACGAAAATGTTACCCTCTACACCATTCGTCATTTTAACCCTTCAGAAGTAAAGGCACTTGCCGAAAACAAAAATGTACTTTTAAAACAGGAAAGTAAAGAAACGGTTCAATTAGTAATTAAGGAATAAGCAATTTTATTTGTATTTAGAAATTGGATTTTAAAAGCCAAGTGAAACATCTTTACAGGACATTGATTGATTTGTATAAAGTTTATCATTGATGTTTCGTTATCTTTGTTTGATACAAACAACCAATTAATTTCATGGGATTAGTCAACGCAAAGGAAGTTGCAAAAGCGATAAACGTCGATAAATTCGGCTTTCTGGGTACATTTATGGGTTGGTCCTTAATGAAGGTTTTAAACATTTCTACACTCAATCAGATTTACGACAGAAACAAACATTTAAACGACCTTGAGTTTATAAATGGGTTAATTTCAGAATTCGAAATAAAGTTTGAAATTCCCGAAGAAGATCTTCGACGTATCCCAAAAACAGGTGCTTTTATTACAATTTCGAACCATCCGCTCGGTGGTATTGATGGTATATTGCTCCTAAAATTATTGCTGGAACAACGCCCAGATTTTAAAATAGTCGCCAATTTTTTACTGCATCGTATAGAACCGTTAAAACCTTATGTAATGCCCGTAAATCCTTTTGAAGATAGAAAGGATGCTAAATCGAGTATTTCAGGTTTTAAAAATGCCATCCTACATCTGCGTCAAGGACAACCGTTGGGTATTTTTCCGGCTGGCGAAGTTTCTACCTATAGAGATGGCAGATTATTAATAGACAAACCTTGGGAAGAAGCGGCAATGAAACTCGTACAAAAAGCCGAAGTACCCGTAGTACCAATTTATTTTCACGCCAAAAACAGCAAACTATTTTACCGTTTGGCAAAAATGAGCGATACACTGCGAACCGCAAAACTACCTTCAGAATTATTAACACAAAAAGAGCGTTTAATAAAGGTGCGGATTGGTAATCCTATTTCGGTTGAAGACCAAAAGGAACACCAATCGCTGGCTTCATTTACCGAATTTCTCAGGAAGAAAACGTATATGCTCTCCAATGCGTTTCAGAAGAAAAAATTGTTGGATAGCATTCCAAAAACGCTAAAATTTCCAAAGCCACCCAAGAAAATTGCAGGCCCCATTCCGTTGGAAGCCATGGAAGCCGAAATTGAAAAACTTCGCGAAAACGATAAACGATTGCTTATAAGTAAAAATTACGAAGTGTTTTTGGCCGAAGCAAATTCAGTTCCATACATATTACAAGAAATTGGCCGATTGCGCGAAATTACCTTCCGCGAGGTGGGAGAAGGCACCAATAACAGTACCGACTTAGATAAATTTGACAGCTATTACCACCATATGTTTTTGTGGGATAATGATGCGCAGAAAATGGCCGGAGCATACCGGATGGGACTCGGTTCCGAGATATTTGCGCGCTTCGGAATAGACGGGTTTTATTTACAGGATCTTTTTAGGTTTGAACCCGAATTGTACGACATGATGAGCAAGTCTATTGAAATGGGACGCGCTTTCATTATAAAAGAATACCAACTCCGGCCCATGCCACTTTTTCTACTTTGGAAAGGAATTGTACACACCACACTGCGCTACCCCGAACATCGTTATTTAATTGGTGGAGTTAGTATTAGCAACAAGTTTTCAGAATTTTCAAAAAGTTTGATGATTGAGTTTATGAAATCTAACTACTACGATCCGTATGTGGCGCAATATATAAATCCAAAAAAAGAGTATAAAGTAAAACTGAAAGATGCCGACAAAGACTTTATCTTCGACGAAAGTGAAGCCGATCTCAATAAATTTGATAAAATAATAGACGAAGTAGAACCGGGAAGTCTTCGTTTACCCGTGCTAATTAAAAAATACATTAAGCAAAATGCAAAAGTAGTGGCGTTTAATGTAGATCCGCTCTTTAATAATGCGGTAGATGGTTTAATGTACATTCGTATTGCAGATTTACCGGAAAGCACAGTAAAACCAGTGATGGAAGAATTTCAAGCCGAACTGGAAAAAAAATATTCAGATAGAAACAACGAAAATTTTGATTCTGAAAATTCTAAAGAAGAGCTTAAACCTGAATAATTTTTTAAAACCAATGATTTATGACCGCAACAAATATTGATGAAGTTATAGCGCGGTTAGATACTATCATTGAAGCCGAATGTCTGCAAAATTCTTGTATGGCATATTTTCCAATTCTTTACAGAAAGGTTACCATTCGAATAAAAGAAGGTATTTTAAACCGAGAATTTGCAAATAACCCACGAATGGAAAAGCTCGATGTGCTTTTTGCAAATCGTTATATTGATGCCTATGAGTGTTTAGCAAGCGGTAAACCCATAACAAAGAGCTGGAAAAAAGCCTTTGATGCCTCTAAAACAGAAAAGTTGCTGATTATGCAACATTTGCTGTTGGGCATTAATGCACATATTAATTTAGACCTCGGGATAGCCGTTGCCGAAACTGTTGGCAACGATGACGAATTGATAGATTTTGAAGACGACTTTAATAAAATTAATGAAATTTTAGCTTCGATGATAGCCGCTGTAGAATCGAAAATAATTTCGGTTTCCCCTTTGTTCGGAATGCTGGATAAGTTCGGCAAAGGACGGGAGGATAAATTAGTTAGTTTCAGTATAAATATTGCTCGCGACGGAGCTTGGCTTTTTGCAAACCAATATTACTTTTCACACAATAAAACGAACGAATTAAACGATCGGGACGTAATAATAGCAACCTTAGCCCAAAAGTTAATTCGTCAAAAAAGCTGGATTTTAAAATATTTAGTAAAAATTATTTACTTTTTCGAAAAGAAAGATGTTGCCAAAATAGTTGCCGTTCTTAAGGAATAAAACTATAAATTCTATACTGCAAAGTGCAAACAAAAGCCCTGCATTAGGCAACATTCAGCATCCTAATTACAAGTAATTTTTTCAACCTCTGTATCTAAGCCAGAAGTAGGGTTATCTCCCGTTATAATTGCTTTATCGTCGCGAAGTACAATTGTTATTGCCGTGGTTTGTTCAACACCTTCTTGCATAAAATGGTATGTAGCCTTAACGGTATTTTCGTTAATGGTACCATTTAAAAATCCGTTGCGCTGATTTTTTAACGCTGGCAGCCAATTGTAATTTCCCGATACCGCGTCCTTTAGAATAGTAAGGTTTAGCTCGAGAACATCAATATTTTCGGTACTGTCGGGAAAAGTATATTCATTTCGAAAACATAACGATTGTGCTGTCTCTGGTTCAATTTCTATTTTCTTTACTTCACTATTTTTAGTATTACAGTTAACGAAAAACAATAAAACAGTACAGAGTAAACAAAGCATTTTCATAATTTATTCTTTAAATTGAACTATTCCAAATACGGGTTGTAGCTTCCAAAATTCCAAATGTTTCCTTCCGGGTCTTTACAGCTATAACCGCGGCCGCCGTAGCTCTCATCTTTAATTTCTATTATAATTTCAGCGCCATTCGCTATCGCGTTTTTATAATGCGCATCAATATTTTCAATTACAAAATAAGGTGTTTGGGTATTATAACCATTTAGATTTTTAGGCAAATTCAACATCTTTCCAAATGCTGTGTAAGGGTTAAATGGATTCACCATGATTAAGGCATTGCCCAATATTAGTTGGGCATGAACAATATTGCCACTATCATTTTTATAAACCTTGTGTTCCTTAAAACCAAAAGCCGTTTTTATAAATGAGACCGCAGTATTTACATCGCTGTAAATTAAATTGGGGATTGCACCAAATTTGCTCATATATTAAAAATTTCTATAAAAATGTGCAGAAAATCAACACGCTAAAACCAGCCTTTTTTACCTACTTGGTATGTTTGGTAAAACTCCTCATCGCTTTTTGTAAGGTATATAATTCCTTCAATTAATGGAATTATACCACCAATACCGCAGGTAACAATAGTTATAACTATTTGTATTATACCCTCCTGTGTATACCCAAGAATAAATTTGTGAATACCTAAAGAGCCAATAACAATTGCCAATACACCAGCGAGCAATTTTTTATTTTCTTGACCGTGTGTTGCCTCATTCCAGCTTTCGTTAAAATCATTGGCACTATTTCTTGCCTGCTGCTCTGTAGTGTCTGTTTGTTTTGTGCTATCGTAGCCTGAATTTTGTTGTTCTTCCATTGTATAAATTAGTTAGTTTATATTCTTATTAAATATATAAAAATTTACAAGAATGCGCTATCCACAGGTTCCCAAAGTTCAATTTTGTTTCCTTCGGGATCTAAAATCCAACCAAATTTTCCGTAGTCATATTCTTCCATTTCACCAACAATAGTAACGCCTTCCTTCTTTAAAACTTTAAGAAGTTCAACTAAATTGTCAACTCTATAATTTATCATAAACTCTTTTTTGCTGGGCGAAAAATATTTGGTATCTGCCGCAAAGGGGCTCCATTGTGTGGAGCATTTATTACCGTTTTCGTCTTGCCACCAAAAAGTACAACCATAAGTATCGGTGTTTAAACCCAAATGGTTTTTATACCATTTTTTTGTAGCCTCGGGATCATCTGTTTTAAAAAAAATACCGCCAATACCGGTAACTCTATTTTTCATTTTTTTACTGTTTTAAAATTTTGAATAATCTTTTGGGCAATCACTGTTGCAAGCTTCTCTTTGCTTTCTATGGTCCAACCTGCAATATGTGGACTCAATATAACATTTTCCATCGAAAATAATTCCTTTAAGGAATTTGGAAGGTTATCGGAATCAAAAAGTGTTTCAAAAGAAAGTTTTTCGAATTCTAAAACATCCAATCCGGCACCTAAAATTTTGCCCGATTTTAATGCCGAAACCAAATCTGCCGTAACCACACTTTTGCCACGTGCCGTATTGAGAAACCAAAAAGGTTTTGAAAATGAGTTAATAAATTCTGAATTAATCATTTTATCGGTCAAGGGTGTCCAGGGGGTATGAACACTTAGTACATCAACTTTTTGTTGAAGCTCAGGTAACGAAACCTGCATTGCATTTTCATCGCCAATATTGTTTTTTATATCGAAAAATAGTACATCGCAGTCAAATCCTTTTAGTTTTTTTGCGAACGCTTTGCCCATGTTTCCGTACCCTATAATTCCCACGACTTTTCCGTCTAGTTCTACACCGCGATTGGCTTCGCGGTTCCATAAACCGTTTTTAACCTCGTTATCGGCTTTATTTAATTTGTTGAATAGCGAAAGAAGCATACCCAATGCATGTTCGCCCACAGCGTTTCTATTTCCTTCCGGGGCAGCTATTAATTTAACGCCTCGTTTTTCGGCATAATCAATTTCTATACTTTCCAAGCCCGCTCCAACCCGCGCTATAAATTTTAAATTTTTGGCAGCATCTAAAAATTGTTGGTCTATGTTAAAACGACTTCTAATTACAAGGCCATCATATTTTGAAATAATTGTTTCAACTTCAGACTTAGAGCTTTTATAATTTTCATCATTAGAAAATCCCGCTTCCTGCAACATTTTTAGCAAAAGCGGGTGATTGTTATCGAGGTGAAGTACTTTCATGATTTAGATTTTAGGATAATCTACAACTGTTTTTTTAGAAGAAACGTTGCCGGTGTGTTTGGTAGATAGTTTTTCAAAAAGTAGCACGTGCACCTCTTCACCGTTTTGAGTTTTTGGACAATGCTCCACACCTTTGGGAACAACTATTATTTCACCTTCGGAAACCACTTCAATTTTATCGCGAAAGTGCATTTCCAAAGTTCCTTTTTGTACAAAAAACAACTCATCCTCTTCTTCATGAGCATGCCAAACAAATTCATCTTTTAGTTTTGCCAACAAAACCTGCATGGAATCTACAATTGCAATTTGGTGCGGATGCCAATGTGCTTTAAAGCTAGAAAATTTCTTTTCGATGTTTATTGTATGCATAACTATTCATGTTGGTTTGGATTAGCCTGCGGGTACGGTATCATATCCCTTTGTGAAAGATTAGTGATTTTATAATAATTCCTTTTTTCTTTGTACTGATATTCCACCATCGCCTGATTGTGTTCTAGTTGAAAGGGAAATGATTTTGAAATGGTATTTTGCGTTTCCTTTACTGGATTTTCATCCATTATAATGTCGCGTTGTGCACTATTTTGTAAATATCCCACAAATTTGTTGGGGGACATTTCTGTGCTTTTAGCCGTAAGAATATGGTTTCTAAAGTAGATGTTTTTAACAATAACTGCGGGTTCCATTTCACCAAATGTTATATGCACATTAGTGCCCGAACCTCCTTCTTTTATGCCAGCAACCCAATTTTGATAGTAGGCTTCGGTAATTTTAAAGGGTGGATTTTGCTCCAACGAAATTTTCATATTGGTGTCCTTGGTTCCGCCACAATTGGTAAAACTTAAAAACAAAAATGGCAATGTTATAATTATAGCTAGGGTTTTCATAATATTTATCATTCACGAAATTTACGAATAATATAGAACAAAAAACCAAGCGACTTTTGAAAAAATAGAATTGGCAAAAAATACTTACAATTTAATTCCGCCTCCAATAAATACGGCAATTCCGCTAGCAGCATCTACATTTAGGGTAATATTATTTGCGTCAAAATACGGCAGCAATAGTTTTAAAAACCATGCTTCATTAATATTGTAATGCGCCCCAGTCCCAATATTAAAGATAGTTAAAGCACTGTTTTGAATAACACCTTGAGTTTGGTCCTCGAAGCCATAGCCATATCCTATTTGTGCAAAAACGTTCCATTTTTTCTTGTTGATAAAGTAGTAGTGGGCAGACGGAATAAAACTGTAGGAATGAATGGTTACTTGGCTATTATTTTTAAATAGTGTATTATTTGATATAGAAAAGGTTCCGGAAAGCGATATATTTTTGAAAGCGAAAAATTCAAAACTAGCCAAGCCCAAAATACCGAAGTCGTTTTTATTATTAGTAGTTGTGGGATAAGGTGAAGCCGAAAGTGAAAGCAGAGATTCTCCTTTTTGTATTTGGCCATAAGTTATGGAACTGAGTAAAAATAAAACAAGAATTATTACTTTCTTCATTTGTATAAAATTAAAAATGAAGATACTTAAATAATTTAAACAAAAAACCCCAAAGATCTTAAAGATCTTTGGGGTTCAAATAATGTATTGGTAGCCTAACGAGCGACAGCAAAACTATCCGGCCAGTGCCTCTGCACCTCCAACAATTTCTAATATCTCGTTAGTAATTGCAGCTTGACGGGCTTTGTTATATTGCAATTTAAGCGCATCGCGAAGCTCCGTTGCGTTATCGGTTGCCTTATGCATTGCGGTCATACGCGCGCCATGCTCACTAGCAACACTATCGCGTAGCGCTTTAAATAACTGTGTTTTTAAACTCTTTGGAATTAATGCCTCAACAATTTCTTCTTTTGAAGGTTCAAAAATGTAAAATGTATCGCTCGTCTTTACATCTTTACCTTCCATTGGTTTTGGAGGTAATATAGGTAAAAACTGCTCTGTCATTACTAATTGTGTGGCAGCATTTTTAAAATTATTGTAAACCAGAATAATTTTGTCGTACTTGCCTTCGGAGAATAAAAGCATCAATTTTTCGGCAATCTCGGCAGTATTTTCAAACGAAAGATCGTCGAAAATATCGTTATTGTTCTCGAGTATAGTGCCCGATTTTTTAAGTATATCGTTTCCTTTTTTCCCGAGCGTCATAAAATCTACTTGCTTCCCTGCGTATGAATTTACTGCAAGGTTGCGAGACTGCTTAATAATATTGTTGTTAAAAGCTCCGGCCAAACCACGATTACTCGTAATGGCAACCACTAAAACTTTATTTACTTCACGTTGATCTGAATATTTGCTACCAGTGTCGGCATCAAGCGTAGCGCTAAGATTCTGTAAAAGTTCTGTAAGCTTTTCGGAATAAGGACGCATTGCGGTAATAGCATCCTGAGCCTTCTTCAATTTTGCAGCAGAAACCATTTTCATGGCACTGGTAATCTGCATCGTTGAACTAACGGATGATATTCGGTTACGTATTTCTTTAAGATTCGCCATTCTATTATAGAATTGAGTATTTAGTATTGAGTATTGAGACCAAATAGCTCAATACTCAATACTGAAATCTAACTATTTTTTATATTTCGCTGAAAGCTCGGCTGCAACTGTTGTCATAACATCAATTGCTTCGTCAGTAAGTTTTCCTGCTTTCAAATTGTCCAAAGTATCTCTGTGCTTAACGTTAAGCATTTCAAGATAGTCTCTTTCAAATTCTTTGATTTTATCTACAGGAACGTTGCGCATTAGGTTCTTAGAACCTGCATATATAACTGCAATTTGATCTTCTACCGTGTACGGATCGTTTTCAGATTGCTTTAATATTTCAACGTTACGTTTTCCTTTTTCAATTACATTTAAAGTTGCGGCATCTAAATCTGAACCAAATTTTGCGAAAGCTTCCAATTCACGGAAAGCTGCTTGATCCAATTTTAAGGTACCTGCTACTTTTTTCATCGATTTAATCTGAGCGTTTCCACCCACACGCGATACCGAAATACCTACGTTAATCGCCGGACGAACTCCTGCGTTAAACAAATCTCCATCAAGGAAAATTTGCCCATCGGTAATGGAAATAACGTTTGTTGGAATATAAGCCGAAACGTCACCTGCTTGTGTTTCAATAATTGGAAGTGCAGTTAAGGAACCACCTCCTTTTACAATTCCTTTTAATGATTCTGGAAGATCGTTCATTTCTTTTGCAATATCGTCATCTGCAATTACCTTCGCGGCACGCTCTAACAATCTTGAGTGCAAGAAGAAAACGTCTCCAGGATACGCCTCACGTCCCGGTGGGCGACGAAGCAAAAGAGACACTTCACGATATGCTACCGCTTGTTTTGAAAGATCATCGTAAATAATTAGTGCGGGACGGCCCGTATCTCTGAAATACTCACCAATAGCTGCACCTGCAAAAGGAGCGTAAACCTGCATTGGCGCCGGATCTGATGCGTTTGCAGCAACAATAGTTGTATATGCCATTGCACCTTTTTCTTCCAAGACATTTGCAATGTTGGCAACAGTTGAAGCTTTTTGTCCGATAGCAACATATATACAATAAACAGGTTGCCCTGCATCGTAAAATTCTTTTTGGTTCAGGATGGTATCAATACAAACGGTAGATTTACCTGTTTGACGGTCGCCAATAACAAGCTCACGCTGGCCACGACCTACAGGAATCATTGCATCAATAGATTTAATACCAGTTTGAAGTGGTTCAGTTACCGGTTGACGGTAAATAACCCCAGGAGCTTTACGCTCCAATGGCATTTCGTAAGTTTCGCCTGTAATTGGACCTTTACCATCTATAGGCTGGCCCAGTGTATTTACCACACGACCAACAATACCTTCACCTACATTAAGAGATGCGATACGTTGGGTACGCTTTACGGTAGAACCTTCTTTAATTTCTTTTGAAGGACCTAAAAGTACAATACCTACGTTGTCTTCTTCTAAGTTCAATACAATACCTTCAAGACCACTTTCAAAGGCTACTAATTCGCCGTATTGCGCGTTAGATAGTCCGTATGCACGAACAATTCCGTCACCCACGGTTAAAACAGTTCCTACTTCATCCAGGGAAGCAGTTGCTTCGTAGCCTGTAAGTTGTTGCTTTAATATTGCTGATACTTCAGCTGGTTTTACTTCTGCCATTTTATTTAGATATTAGATGCTAGATTTTAGACGTTAGACTAAACCTAATTTCCTTATTATATTGATTTACTGAATTCTCTTTTTAAATTTCCTAATTGGTTCGCGATGCTTGCGTTGTATTGCGTATCGCCCATACGAAGGATAAATCCTCCTATAATTTCTGAATCAATTTGGTGGTTTAAGGTTACCTTGTCGCTGCCTGTTAATTCCTTAACCTTGGCCAAAACTTTGGTTTCCATTTCGGAAGTAAGTGGTACGGCCGTAATTACGGTTGCCGTCTTTACTCCCTGCTGGGTGTTGTAAATATCTACATAGCTTTTGGCCACACTTCCCAATAGCGAAGCACGTTTGTTAGCTATTAAAATATTAATTAACGAATGCGTAGCCTCAGATTGCTCCTTGAAAATTTTCAACAAAGCTTCTTTTTTATCATTGGCCTTAATAACTGGACTTTGAAGTACGGCTCTCAATTCGCGGCTATCTTCCAGCGTTGTATAAACAGACTGCATATCGCCAAAAACCACAGCTTCGGTGTTGTTTTCGTTTGCTTTCTGCAAAATTGCTTTCGCGTATCTTATGGCTGCTCTGCTCATTTAATATTAGTTTAATTTGGCTTCTCCCAACATTTCATTCACAAGCTTCATTTGCTTATCGCTATCAGAAAGTTCGTGTTTTACAACTTTCTCGGCAATGTCTAAAGAAAGGCTTGCTACTTGTTGTTTTAATTCCGCGATTGCCGCTTTCTTTTCGCTTTCAATGGCCGCTTGTGCTTGTGCTACCATTTTGTCGGCTTCTAATTTAGCATCTTCCTTGGCATCGGAAATCATTTTCGCTTTTAATTCACGAGCTTCTTTCATCATTGCTTCGCGCTCTGCACGGGCTTCTTGAAGTAGTTTCTCGTTGTCTGCATGCATGTTTTGCATTTCGAGTTTTGCCTTTTCGGCAGCTTCCAATGCATCATTAATAGAGGTTTCACGAGATCTTACGGCGCCCAAAATAGGTTTCCACGCAAATTTTCGCAAAAGAAATAAAAGCAATAAAAATATGATGGTTGTCCAAAATATTAAACTCTCAGGTGCTACTATATTCATTTGATGATATTTTTTAAAAAAACTTTTTTGTTTAAAACAACATCTCGTGGCCAACCGCCACGAAATGTTGTGTTTTAAAAATTAGGCAATTAATGCCACAACCACTGCGAAAAGTGCAACACCCTCTACAAGAGCTGCTGCAATAATCATTGCGGTTTGAATTTTTGCTGTAGCTTCTGGTTGTCTAGCGATTGCGTCCATTGCTGAACCACCAATTCTACCAATACCAATTCCGGCACCTATTACGGCTAATCCGGCTCCTACTGCTGCTAATGTTCCTGTCATAATTGAAACTTTTTAAAAATAATTAAACAAAATTAATGATGCTCCTCTACTGCCTGACCAATAAACAGCGCTGCTAACAATGTAAACACATAAGCTTGTAATGCGGCAACTAAAAGTTCCAGCACGCTCATAAATAGTACAAATGCTATAGACACCGGCGAAATGGCGGCAGTTTCGAAAATAAAAATCAAGCCAACAAGGCTTAAAATTATAATATGCCCAGCAGTAATGTTCGCGAATAAACGAACCATAAGTGCAAAGGGTTTTGTAAACATTCCAATTATTTCAATCGGAATCATAATTGGGTATAATGCTTTTGGCACATCTGGCGTAAGGATGTGTTTCCAGTAATATTTATTTCCACTGAAAATAGTAACGATAAATACAATTACCGCCATTACTAAGGTGAAAATAATGTTTCCAGTTACGTTTCCACTAAAAGGGAAAAAAGGAATTAGACCTATTAAATTATTTAACCATATAAAGAAAAAGATGGTTAATAATAACGGCATGTATTTTTGGTATTTGTTCCCGATATTTGGCAATGCAATTTCGTCGCGAACAAAAAGAATAACAGGTTCTAAAAGTCCAGAAATACCTTTTGGCGCCTTTTTATTTTTCTTGTAAGAGCGCGCTGCAAAACCGAATATAAGTACTAAAAGTAGCGACACCAAAAGCATAGAAAATACGGTTTTGGTTATAGAAAAATCTAACGGTCTGTCTTCATAAAGAAAGGGACGGCCCATTGTGCTAGCTGCTTCAAACTTCTCTTTGTCAAAACGGTCTGCATAAAAAATATGCTCCCGATATTTAACGAACTCCTGCCCATTAGCCTCAACCACCGTAGTCCCGGAATTATCGTGATGAAATTCTGAAGAAGGAAAAACGGTAAGACCATTTTCTGTCCAAAGAATTACGGGTAGCGCCAACGTGATAGGGTGCCCAGACCAGTCGGCAATATGAAATTCATGCGAATCCCATACGTGACTATTTATCAATTCCTTGGGATCAAATTTCCCATCACCCTCTTCTGGGTTAGGACCCGAAGCGGTTCCTAAAAAAGGCATCAATAAAAAAATAATTAATGCTAAGCTACCGATAAGTGTTTGAGTAAGCCTCATATGTTAATAACTATAAAATATTGTGCTCGTTAAAATTTGTGCAAAAGTACAACTTTTAACGACAAAAAAAAGGGGGGAAGTACGATTGTTTTATTTTTATGAAAATAATCGAGTTTACTTACGGAGCAGATTGACGTAAAAGCCTTAATGTGAGCACTATTTCAAGAAATAAATAAAGAAAATAAGGGCTGAAAAAGGATACAAAATCTGGAATTTTTGAAACTTGCTCCATTTTTATGAGCGGAATTAAAAACACAATGGCGGCAATCATCTTCAATAAAATAAATCCTAAAAAGGCAAAGCCTATATAATTAGGAACAATTTTACTAACAAGGTAAAGCACCGAAAGTATTACTAAAGTTACTACGAAATGAAAGGTATATACGCTCCAAATTGAATAGTAGAAAATAAAGCTATCAGAAATACTATCTACTATTAATCTATGAAGGAAGTACAGCGGCAGTGTTACTAACACCAAAAGCGTAGGAATGAAGTAAAATTTATTGACTTTCAAAATGTTTCAATCTTTTTTATTCATATTTTGAAGCTGTTTAATTACAGCATACAGCGAAATAAAAACGCCTAAAAGAGAAAAGATAATGGTATAGGCAGCGTATTTATTTGGATAAATTTCGTCTAATTTTCTGCCAGCAAATACCCCGATACCAATTGTTACACCCATCTGTATTGCAATGCCAGAAAACACAGCCCATTTTCGGAGATTATTATTATTGTCCGACATGCGCAAAATAGATTATGTTCATTCTTAAGAATCTGCTACTTTTTTGATCTGAGATTGACGGTCAAAAAGATTCGCTTTAGAATTCTCTGAATTTGAATTTGACTGATTAATAGCTGTTACAGTTTTAGCTTTACCCCCCTGCATTACACAGGATGCATTTAATGTAGCGCCAGGTTCAACAGATAATTTACCCACTGTTACATCGCCTTCAATTACTGCCGAAGCTCTTAAAGTAAGTGTTCCCGAAACCTGCAATGTTCCTTCAAATTTACCTTCAATATCTGCATTTTCGCAAGTAAGGGTTCCTATTATAACCCCTGCCTTTCCCAAGACTACCTTAGACGGTGTATTAACGTTACCATCAATTGAGCCATCAATTCTAAAAAACCCAGATGAGGAAACATCGCCTTTTAACTTGGTTCCTTCATTGATTCTATTTTGGGCCGAACCAGGTTCGGCATTTATTCGTTTTTCTTTTTTGTCGGAAAACATAATAGGTTGTATTTATATAATTTCTATACTGTTGTTCTGATTGCTTTAAAAATATTACTCAGCCACTTGACCTTGTAAATATTCGTCCAAGTTTTTATGGATTTGAATGATTTTATAATTCGGTGTAGAAATTTCAAAGAATTTATGTTTTACTTTATATTCTTTCTTTTCTTTTAGAATGTCGCCAAAGCCCTTGGCACCCAGTTTTGTATTTAGTCCGTGCACAATTACAAAATTTGTCTGCGGGGTGTAATAATCAATTGAGGTTACCATATTTGTATAGTGGTAATCTTTTATGGCCTTTTCAAGTTTATCTTTTAGTTGTTGTGCGGCCTCGGCTTCTTCATTGCTAAATTTGTAAACAAGCTTCCAACTATCGGATTCCTCTTCAGTTACAAAATCCTTTTCTGCTAAAAGAGGCAATGTATTGCTGTAAATTAGCTGCGCTTGCTTTCCTTCTTCGCTATTAGGGTAGTTTAGCGAAACAAAATTCAATGCTTTTTTATATGCCTCAAATCCTTGTTGACGGCCTATGGCGGTTGCTTTCAATAGTTCAAATTTAGGTACGATATCATTGCCGTTATACACTATAATATAATTATCTGCTTTGTTAATTACATCGGCATATTTAGATGCTTCAAATTCTTTATACAACTGTTTGTACTTAAATTCAGGACTGGATTCGTCCGTAGGTAATTGCGAATTTGGATTGCGGAGTATTTCTGCATAGCGTGTATCGGCGTGATTGGTCAATACATCAATTTTGTATTTATCTGCTGCGGAAGGGTTCTCCAAAATTTCGTAAATCTTCACCAGATTATATTTTGCCGGAACCACCAAACGCTCTTCAGGATTGTAAGAAAGTAATTTTTCAAGTCTGTTTGCGGCAAGATTGTATTCTTTAAATTTTTCTTTGTAAATCAAGCCTAATTGGTAATACGCAAAGTTTCTATCTTTTGCCAAACTATCAATTACTTTTTGCTCTGTGGGAATTTTAGCAATATAAGACTGAGGTTGGTAAAGTTCGTTCTCGGCAATTGGCGTTTCGGCAACTTCCTCCTCATCCTGCGTAATTAAAGAGCTCCTTTTACTCGATAGCCTCCAATTATCCTCTAAATTCCGATTGCCCCATATTTTTCTAAATTCTCCTTTTCCGTATGCTACGGTAGAAGTATTGTAAAAATAGAAGGTGCTTCCTTTGTTCGGACCTGCCGTGGTTTTTCCTTTTTCGTAGAATTCCTTATTGGCTATTTTTTCTTCAATTTTTATGGCTTCCAAGGAATCTTTGATAGCTTGTTCCTTTAGTCTAGTTGTGTATTCAGTAAAAAACGCAAGCTGTTCTGCCTCGTTCATTTTTGTTAACCTTAGAATACTGTCGTTTGCAGTGGCAATTTCTTCGTATTTTATTACATCGTCCAAATTTTCGCGCTTCTTTTTTACACGGCGCCACTGGCGGCTGTTTTCCTCCAGAAATGTGAGCGTACTATCGTAATAAGCACCGGCATTTTTATATTCTGCCGCATCAAAATTTATTAAAGCCAGGGTTTGGTAATTTACAGATTGAAGAATTCTGTCCTGCTTAAAAGCCTTAATAGATTTATTGTAATATTTTACTGCCGTTGCAATACTGTCGCTATTGTAATAATAATCTCCGAACTGATTGTAGATTTTATCTAAAAACGGACGGTTTTCGCGGTTTTTTTCAAGGTCTTGCAAAAGCTCTAAAAATGCGGTGCGATCTCCTTTTTCATAATCGAAGTTTTTACCTCTTTCCAAATAGGCATTAATCATATAGATTCTTGAAGTTTTTCTATTCATCTCTATAACTTCTTCAAAAGCTATATTAGCACTGTCTTTTGCGCCCAAACGATTGTATAACTGTCCTTTTATAAAAGTGTATCGGCCTTTTAACTCATTGTCTTTTACATTATCTGTCGCAATTTTAATGTAGTCTAGCGCGGGCTGTAACGAATCTAAATTTATAAAGGCCTGCGCCATCATTGCTGCGCCTTCTGCAGTTTCTTCTTCAGTAAGTTCAGCCTGCTCAAACATTTTTTTAAGGTTCTCTATGGCAAATTCTTCATTTTTTAAACGAATGTTCGTTTTAGCCTTCCAAACCTTAGCCACGTTTATATTATTGCTGGTGGGATAACGATCTAAAATAAAATTGAAAGCATCTAATGCAGGAATAAAACGACCATCGTAGTAACGGGCCTTCCCTAGTAACATATAAGCCTCGTCTATCTGCGGGTTATACTCCTTGCCGTCTATGTACATGGAATGTTTTTGAATTGCTTTAGTAGCTTTCTCCTCAGCTCGGTTAAAACCTCCGCTGTTCTGTTTATTGGCGCCAGGCGCCTTGACTTTTACCTCAGCTTCTACAACATCTATACGTTCTACAGGAAGTATCTCCCAAAAATTATCGCGAAATCCATATGCCAATTGGTCTTTAGCGTCTTCAAAAGCCATTTCGCCATTATACAGGGTATTGTATTCCGTAGTAACCGCTTGAATATTTCGGCTTAAAAAGGTATTTTTTTTACGAGAACACGCCGCTAAAAAAATAACAGCGAGAATAAATAAGGTAAGTTTATATGTGCCTTTCATCTATATTTTATATGCTATAATTGAATGATTGAATTTGCCGCTAAACATTATTTTGGTTGTGTAAAAAAATGTGTGCCGGCTCTTTTCAAAATGTATTCAGTTTATATGTTATTGTAACTTAAAAGGTTCTATTTTAGTATGTAGAATCGCTATAGAGCGGTAAAAATACATTTCTTTTTAATATCTACTTAAGGAAACACCGAAAAAAATGCTACATATTAAAGCGGCTGAAGCTTTGTTTCCTTGATTTCCTTTGTACTTTTGCAGAAAAAATATACGATTATGAGCGACTCTCATACGCTTACTGTTTCCGAAGTAAAAAAAGAAACCCCAAATTCCGTTTCTATTGCCTTTACTATTCCCGAAAAACTAAAAGACACCTTTGCTTTTAAGGCCGGTCAATATATTACAATAAAATACAACAAAGACGGAAAAGAGCTTAGGCGCGCCTACTCTATCTGCTCTTCACCAAAAAGTGGCATTTTAAAAGTTGGGGTGAAAAAGGTAGAAAAGGGTGCTTTTTCTGCGTATGCTAATTCAAAATTAAAAGCTGGTGACACTTTACAGGTAATGCCACCAACAGGAAAATTTATTCTGGAGCCTAATTTAAAAAATTATGTAGCTTTTGCTGCCGGAAGCGGAATTACCCCAGTACTTTCATTAATAAAAAGCACATTGGAAGAAATGCCCCAGAGCAATTTTCTTTTAATTTACGGCAATCAAAATATTGAAGAGGCCATGTTCTACAACGAGATTTTGGATCTTCAGAAACAATTTCCAAAACGTTTTTCAACCGAATTTGTTTTTAGTAGAAAAGAAGAAGAAAATGCTAAATTTGGTAGAATTGACCGGGCTATCGTTAACTTTTTTCTGAAAAATAAATACAATCAGACTACTTTTGAAGCATTTTACTTATGTGGGCCCGAAGAGATGATAGATGAAGTTTCAGCCACATTAAAGCATAACGGCATTAACTCAAAACAAATTCATCACGAACTTTTTTCAACTGCCGAAAAAGGATTGCTGGTTGAAAAGCATGACGGCAATTCGAGCATTACCGTAATTCTTGATGATGAAGAAGAGATTTTTGATATGCCACAAACAAAATCTATACTTGAAGCCGCATTAGACGAAGGATTAGATCCTCCGTATTCCTGTCAAGGCGGTATTTGTAGTACATGTATAGCTCGATTAAAAGAAGGAAAAGCCGAAATGCGAAAAAACCAAATTCTCACCGAATCTGAAATCGCAGACGGATTAATACTTACTTGCCAGGCCCATCCCACTACGCCAAAAATCGTGGTAGATTACGACGATGTGTAAACCGCTATCATCCCAAATGGTAAGATTTTACACTGGTTGAAAACGAATTACAAGGTATTTTAAGTTTTTAGGAATCCGGAAGTTAAATGCAATTTATTTAAGCAAATCGAAAATCTTTTCTACTATTGTTTTTGGTGAAATAGTCTGCATAGCATTTTTATATTCCTTCGGAAATTTATTGCCATAGATTGAAGTAGGAATCAACGGAAATTTTTCACGGTTAGCAAGCAATTGATTTTGAGCTGGCTGATTAAAAGGCACAAAGCCCGCATACGGATGTGTTACGCCCCAAAGTGTTACCACCGGCACCCCGTACATTGCCGCTAAATGCCCATTGCCGCTGTCCATGGAAAGCATTAAATCTAAATTTGAAATTAAGGTGAGTTCTTCTTCAAAGGTGATTTTTCCGGCTACATTGGTAACATTTGTAAATGGATTTTCAAGCTGCTGAAGTTGCTTTACTTCCCTTTTTCCTCCGCCAAATAGAAATATTCGGTACGTGTCCTTTTTGTCTAATTCGCGAAGCACTTCTGCCATTAAATTCAAGGGATACATTTTACTATCATAAGCCGCAAAGGGCGCGATACCAATCAATTTTTTCGGTTCCACCCCAATGAGCCCGTTTAATTTTGGCGTTAATCGTTTTCTTTCGGGTGCGATAAAGTTTTTTAAATCTATCGGAAAACCGAGTTTTTCAAAAACATCTGCATATCGCTGATGTGTGGTTTTAAGTTGTGAAATATTTTCCCCTACAGCAGCAATCAAAGCTTTTTTTTCTGCTCGGCCTTTATCGATTGTAGCGGTATTTAATCCTTTAAACTTTAAATATTTCGTTATTATTTTTGAACGAATTACATTGTGAAGATCTGCCACAGAATCAACGCCAAGCTCCTGAGCTTCTTTAGCCAATTTTAACAATCCGAGACGTTTATGTTCACCATAAACATCGGCTTCTAAAAAATTAAGATTCGGAATATCTTTAAAAAAAGGTTTAAAAAACGGACGGGAAACCACCGTTATCTTTACATCGGGATAGGTTTGCGCCAAAATGCCAATTACGGGAACCGTCATAGCCACATCGCCCATTGCAGAGAGACGGATTACCAGTATGTGGGTGGGTTTAGCCATTTGGGATTTGAAAAACCTCACAGGTTTTGAAAACCTGTGAGGTTTAAAATAATACTATTTTTTTCCGCGAAGCACTGGGTTTAGCTCATCGTCATTATACATTTTCATTTGCTTATAGACTTTCATATACTTTCTGCCGTGGGCAATATCATCCAACAATTGGTTAATTGCAGTACTTAAATCTACACGCTGTTCTAGCAGTATATTTAGTTTGGCTTTGCAGGCCATTAAATGCTCTTGTGAAGCATCTGTACGCGTTGCTTCTTCATTCATATGATAAACTTTTAGGGCTAAAATTGAAAGTCTATCAATTCCCCAAGCAGGGCTCTCGGTATTAATCGTTGCGTTCTCCTTCACCTTAACATCCTTGAATTTTTCAAGAAAGTAGCTGTCAATATACTCCACCATATCTGTACGATCTTGATTGGAGGCATCAATTTGGCGTTTTAATTTTAAGGCCCCTACTGGGTCAATATTTGGATCGCGGATAATATCTTCATAATGCCACTGTACGGTATCTATCCAACACTTTCTGTAGAGTAAATGTTCAATTAACTGGTTGTCTTTATCGTACGGATTATTAAATGGTTGATCCACGGTATTTATTTCGTGATATTTTTCGATAACTTCTGCAAAAATTTTATTGGCTTTGTCTGAAAACATAGTTTTATTTTTATTTTGAAATCTTAAGTAGGTTTCGACTGCGCTCAACCTGACATTTGGATTATGATTTTTCTAAAATATGCAAATATTCAAAAGTTGCTGTGGCCTTGTGGTTTCGGTTTTCGGTTTTATCGGCTTTAAAACGTTGGTATTTTTTGGTTTTCAAAGTATATTTTCCGAACCGTTCCATAACCGCTTGCACTTCTTTTTGACTCATTAATCCTTCGTTATTGTAACTCAGGAAAATATATTGAAATTGTGCGTTCTCAATCAATTCTTCAAAACTTTTTAGCACTTCGCCTGTTTTGCACCAATCACTTTTGTAGTAATCGCGCAAGCCAGTTTTCCCCTTTGGCACAAAGGTATCATATTTTGCGATAGTATTTAGCAAATGATAGTTGGCGCCGTATTGACGCGCGTTGTACGGCGGGTCTAAATATAGAATATCGCCTTTAATTTCCTTGATAAGTTGGTTGGCATCCTTTTGGAAAATTTGGTTTTTTTGAAAGGGCAATACTTTGGAAAACAGATCCTTTTTTGTCATTGCAGGTTGAATTATCATCGTTTTTGCTGCCGATTTTTTAATGTGTTTTAAATACGCCCCGTAAACCGAAGCCGTATTCGCCACTTTATCGGCACTTTCTAATAATGAAGCGAGCAAAAAGAAATATTGATCTTCAGTAATTTTTGAAGATTCTTTCCATTTCTCAATTTCAATACGAACAGCGTCAATTTTCTGCCCGTTTTCTGAAGTAAAATAGTTTCTGCCGGCTTTTCCATCTTCGGAATAATTTTGGAAAATGAAGCCTTTTTCGCCTTTTAGAAGATTCAATTCATTTATAAATCCTTCGTAATTGAAAACTATATGATTGCCGATATAATTTCGGTTTAACACAAAACTGTAATACTCCACATCGTTTGCGATAATTTGTTTTACGTGGGGTTTAAAATTTCGGCCTACGATACCCGTACCCGCGAATAGGTCGCAGAATGTTTTATTATGAAGGTCATTTCCGCAGGTTTCGGTAACTGTTTCAAATATGAAACTGGAGAGTTTGTGTTTGGAGCCTATGTAGTTCATTGAGAAACCCAGATAATATCGCTAAAAGTTTTCTGTTCGCCTACAAAAGTAAAGGAATGAAGTTGCTCCGGCCGGAAAGAATCAACATATTTTTGAATGGCATTTTTAAGCAGTGAAATTTCAGCTTTTAATTTCCAGTGCTCCCCGGTTTCATTATAAACAACAATAAAAAGTCGGTTTTTAAAATGATGTCTTTTTTGGGTGCTTTGATTTTTATAGAGCCACGAAATAAGTTCGTGTTTATGCGTTTTGGCATAGTTAAAAGTTTTGCCAAATTGTTTTGGGAAGACCGATGTTTTATGATCAAAAGGAATTCCGAAGAGGTAAAAATCCTTTTCTGAATCTTTGCAATCCGCCACCGATTCTACACCTTCTATTTCATTAAAAATTTGCTCTACCGCTCGAGCGCTCCAAAAGTTGTACCAGCGATTGGCGGCATATTGAAAAATATGCTGTTTGTTTAACTTCTGGGTGTCGGCCACATCAGCAATTTTCTGAATTAGAGCGTTCCAATTGTCTGTTCGGTATATAAAGTTTGTGTAACTGTCCCAAACATCGTTTTGCCTTTGAAACCATTTATAGGAAAAAGCCTGTCTTTTTTTAAGTTCTTTTTCAATATTTGAAAGAATTAATTTCATAAAAACAAAAATATAACGGGCAAGATTACAACCATCCACAACATAATTTCCTTAAACCAAAACTCTGAGGCGTCGTTTCTTCGATTCCTGTCCTTAAATGAACTTTCAATATAATTAGCGCATATAATTGAAACCGGAGCTAGAACAAAAAGTACCTCGGCACCCGTTTTATCGGGCGCGCCCAGCGCTACGAAAAGTGTGGTAAGACTAACATATAACAGTAGGATAAAATTTGGTTTTTCTTTTAATGGCAATGCCGGAATCTTTAAAACGCGATAAAAGCCAGTCCAAATATAAAATGCTGAAATAATAGTGACCGGAATTAATATTGAAACTGAATTATAAGCCGAAAAATTAAAACGTATTTCTTCTTTCCAAGTATAGAGCCACCCAATTGAATTATTAAACAACAATTGATAGGCCGTGTTCAAAAGTACTACGGCCAGAAAACCTGTAAAAGGGATCAATAATTGCTTGTAATTGCTATTAGGTTTTTGAACGATCGCAATCCAAAGAGGAATAAAAAACAACAGGCTCCAAAAATAGAACAGAGCCGCTAAGGTTATCCACAGACTGGCGTCCAATATTTTTTTAGACGAATTCCGATCGCTCCGCAAGCTCATAATTCTTCGCAGGGCTAGCAGTAAAAAGGCATTGGCAAATATTATTTTATGCTGAAGAAAAATTACAGGTAGCATTAGCATAAAACAAGTAAAGAAAAGAATAGCGTACGTATTGTTTTTAGTTAATTGATTTTTCCGGATTATAAAGTCCAAAAGCAACATGGCCAGCCCACTAATGAGCATAAAGAGTAAATGAAAAAAAACCTCTGAAATGGAAAAAGCTATAGCATTCGCCGAAATTTCGGCATACAAATACCCAGCAATTATAAAAACACCGAGAATTAAATAGTTTATTGGGTTAGATTTTCCAAAAAAGCTTGTTAGCATAGGGTGTTATTTTATATTTTTGTCTCTTAAAGATTAAAGATATGACTTGGAAAGGTTTTTGGGAAGGAATAGCTTCCCTTTTTGAAGATTTTCTATTTATACCCTACGACGCTTTAATGAAGTTAGAGCTCGATAGTTGGTGGTTGGCAAATATAGTTTCTTGGATATTTTTACTTATTGGTGCGGCAGCCTTTATTTATTGGCTACGCAAATTGAAAGATTTTAATGAAAATACCGAAGTAACTTACACCTTCGACGAAAATCCATAATTTTTATAGGTCGAAACCTATATCAGTACGATATTGCATCCTATCAAAAGATATATTTTTTATGTTTTGGTAGGATTTTTTTAATGCCTTTCTAAAATCACTATCCAGCGAAGTTACGGCCAATACTCGTCCACCATTGGTAAGTATTTTATCATTTTCAGCTTTGGTTCCCGCATGAAAAACAATAGAGCCTTCAATATTTTCTAATCCTTTAATTATTTTGTTTTTTTCATAATTTTCAGGATATCCACCAGAGACGAGCATGACAGTGGTTGCGGCTCTTTCGTCAATTTCAATAGTGCTATCGTTTAATTTTTTATGGTAGGTAACTTCAAATAAATCTACCAAATCCGTTTTTATGCGCGGTAGCACAACTTCGGTCTCAGGATCGCCCATCCGTACATTGTATTCTATAACATATGGTTCGTTCTTCACTTTAATCAACCCAATAAAAACAAAACCTTTATAATCAATATTTTCTTTTGCAAGCCCGTTAACCGTAGGTTTTACAATTCTATTTTCAATTTTTTCCATAAGCATTTCGTCTGCGAAGGGTACCGGGGAAATAGCGCCCATTCCGCCCGTATTCAAGCCCGTATCGCCCTCGCCAATACGTTTGTAGTCTTTGGCCGTGGGAAGAATTTTGTAGTTTTTACCATCTGTTAATACAAAAACACTGAGTTCTATTCCGTCTAAAAACTCTTCGATAACCACTTTGGAACTCGCTTCGCCAAATTTACTATGGGTGAGCATATTTTCAAGTTCTTGTTTGGCTTCATTTAAATTGTTTAAGATTAAAACACCTTTTCCTGCCGCCAATCCGTCTGCTTTTAACACATAAGGAGGGTTCAGTTTTTCCAGAAATAATTTTCCAGCTTCCAAAGATTTGGCCGTAAAGCTCTCGTATGCAGCCGTGGGAATGTTGTGCTGCATCATAAACTCCTTTGCGCGCTCTTTACTGCCTTCGAGCAAAGCACCTCTTTTTGAAGGTCCGATGAGCATAACCTTTTTTAAGTCTGGCGTTTCGGCAAAATAATTGGCTATCCCCTGCACTAAAGGATCTTCTGGACCCACAATTACCATTTCAATATTATTGTCAACAACGCATTTGTTTACCGCTTTAAAATCGGTTATGTTTAACGGAATGTTAGTTGCAATAGAGGCTGTTCCTGCATTTCCAGGTGCTACAAAAAGTTTATCGCAGCGTTTGCTCTGCGAAATTTTATAAGCAAATGTATGTTCGCGACCTCCAGACCCAAGAATTAAGATATTCATAATTGAAATGTTTTGTTTCGGTGTCAAAAATAATTGTTTGTAAATTGACACCCTAATTTATTCTAAAATGAATTTGTTCGAATTTACATTGAAGTTTAGTGGTTTCCCCATTGCCGAAGCCAAGCGGAAATTAAAGAATATTCAGCAAATTCCAGAAAATGAATTTGAAAACTATGTTCTTAGAGCGCGAGAAGAAATAGTTAAATACCACTTACAAAACACTCCGTTTTATAAAAATTTTATAGGAAAAAACAACGTGGCTTGGAAAGAAATTCCGGTGCTGACCAAGAGCCATCTTCAACAACCTTTAGAATTACGACTTTCTACCGAATATCAAAAAAATTCAATTTATATAAGTAAAACATCGGGTTCTAGTGGCACGCCATTTATTTTTGCGAAAGATAAATACTGTCATGCATTAGCTTGGGCAAAATTTTTATCCAGCT
This sequence comes from Aequorivita flava, assembly GCF_038742595.1. Classification (NCBI taxonomy): domain Bacteria; kingdom Pseudomonadati; phylum Bacteroidota; class Flavobacteriia; order Flavobacteriales; family Flavobacteriaceae; genus Aequorivita; species Aequorivita flava. The sequence continues at coordinate 323,631 of NZ_JBANCF010000002.1, forward strand.
ACGGCAAATTAGAAATTGATTTAAACACATCATTACAGGCGCGATTTTATGGAATTCCACTAGAATTAAAAGGATATTATAAAGAACGGTTTAAAGATTTTTTAGGTAAGCGATACAGGTTTCCAATTTTTAATCTTTCAGATGAAAAGTTAAAGGGAATTTTAAATTCATTTAAAAAGAAAGAATTTGTTTATATGAATGGGTACACTAGTTCAATTGTACTTTTTGCAAAATATATAAAAGAACAAAAGGTGGTTTTAAAACACATTTGCCCCACTTTAAAATACTGCATTGTAACTAGTGAAATGCTATTTGAAGACGACAAAAGATTGATGGAACGTGTCTTTGGTGTGCCCGTTATAAACGAATACGGCGCCTCCGAACTAGGGATGATCGCTTTTACGGATAAACAAGATAATTTAATTGGTAATAGCGAAGACCTATTTATCGAAATTCTTGATGACAATAATAATGCAGTTCCGTTAGGCCAAACTGGCCGTATAATAGTTACCTCCCTATACAATAAAGCACATCCGATGATTCGATACGAAATTGGAGATTCCGGAGCGCTCTCTACTTGCAGTACGTTAAAGCGACCGGTGTTGGAGAAACTAATAGGACGAACAAACGATTTTGCCAAATTACCAAGTGGTAAGGTAGTTCCGGGCCTTACGTTTTATTATGTTACCAAAACAATAATTTCAAATAGTGGTAACGTTAAAGAATTTGTTATTGAACAGTCTAAAACCAATACTTTTAATATCCAATATGTTGCAAATAGGGCGCTAGAACCGCAGGAAAAGTTAGATATCGAAAAATCGGTTGCTAAATATTTGGAAACCGATTTAAAACTTATTTTTGAAAAAATGCCGGTTTTAGAGCGAAGTAAAAATGGAAAGTTAAAACAGTTTACTTCATTGGTCGAGATGGAATAAGGTTTAATTTAAAGTTTCAATAAATTTAGGGCGAATAAAAAAATATTCCCATAAAAAGCAACTCATAAAATAGATTGAAACGGGAATTGAATACCCAAGGTGTTTTTTATAAAAATTATAGTTATGCTTCAACAGCCTCACTTTATTAGCACTTACAGAATCCTTTCTAATTCTGTAAAACGCCAAATCTTGAACAATTCCTTTTGCAGGTTTTTTACTTCTTTTTATTGCTTCCAACCACAATGCCCAATCTTGTCTCTTCGGAATTTCCGGCGACGCGATTTTTCCTAATGTGGCCGCGTGATACATTCCGGTTAAATTGCCAATATAATTATTGCTACGCTGTTTTTTAAAAGAAAGTACAGGCATTGCTATAACTCTTTTATTAAGTGGATTTCCATTTTCATCAATGTGAAGATAGCTTGTAAAAGACACGGCGCAAGCATTTTTTAGCATAAACTCTAATTGAACCTTTAATTTTTCTGGCGCCCAAAGATCGTCAGAATCTAGAAAGGCAATATAGGCGCCTTGGGCTATGTTTGTGGCTTTATTACGGCAATATCCAGGCCCTTGATTGGCAGATAATTTTAAGCACTTAATTCTGTGATCTTTGGCGGCAAGTTCTTCTATAATTGCGGCCGTATTATCGGTAGAGGCATCATCTACAATTATCAATTCCCAGTTATGATAAACCTGAGAAAGCACACTATTTACTGCTTCAGCAACAAATTTTGAAGAATTGTGAACTGGCATTATAACCGAAACAAGTACATCTTCGTTCACATCAATATGCTTTTTCTTCTCCTCGAATGGCATTGAAAATAGTTTGAAAAACAATTTTTATATCGAGGAAAAGACTCCAATTTTCTAGATAAAAAATATCAAACTTAACTCTATTAATAATATGATTATCGTCTTCTACTTCGCCGCGAAAACCACTTACTTGTGCCAATCCGGTAATGCCGGGTTTTATAAAATGGCGCACCATAAATTTATCTATTCTTTCGGCATACATATGGGTGTGGCTAACCATATGCGGACGGGGCCCCACCACAGACATTTCGCCTTTTAGCACATTTATAAACTGCGGCAACTCATCTATACTAGTTTTTCTAATAATCTTGCCAACTCGTGTAACTCGCTCGTCTCCTTTTCTTATTTGCTCTAGGTGAGCCATTGGGTTAGGAATCATACTGCGAAATTTATAACAGTAAAACTCTTTATAATCTAAGCCATTCCTTTTTTGCTTAAAAAAAACAGGTCCTTTGGATTCTAGTTTTATTAATAACCCTAGTAATGGAGTAAGCCAAGAGAGTATGCCAACAATGATTAGTAGCGACAATACTATATCGAAACTGCGTTTTAAAAACTTGTTGAACGGTTCGTCTATCGGTATTTTTCGCATCGATAGAATGGGCAAGACACCATAATATGAAAAGTCTAGTTTTTTACTGTAAATCTCTTTATTATCGGGAAGAAATTTTAATATTTTAAGGTTATTATCTACAAAATCAATTAATTTAATAAGGTCTTTATTGCCAATTTCGGCAACGGAAGAATATACCTCATCTATATTTTCTTTTAAAATATAGTCCATACATTCTTCAATAGTAACCTTATTTGGACCTCTTAAATCGAACGTTTTGTAAAGCTTATACCCATATACTGGATTGTCGGTGAAGAATTTTCGCAGCAATTCCGTTTTTTGGTTTAACCCAATAATTACCACTTTCCTAACATTGCCTCCAAGATGTAAGCGATACTTTTTAAGTAGAAAGAAAACGCTCAACTTCATAACAGTAACGCACAACAATACTAAACCAATATATTTAAATATGGTTAAAGCCGAAGTTGGCAACTCATTGTAAAAACCGAAAAAAGAAAAAACTATTAAAACGAAAATGATGCCCTGTTTTCCTATAAGCGACATGATTTTTGCTAGATGGGTAAATCTATAGATTTCATAAAATCCCGAACGTGTTGAAAGCAGCAACCAAGCAATGGTTAAGTAAATTACATAGTTAAAATAAGGGAATGGCAACCCAAAAAATTCAAATGCAAAAAAATGAATAAAGAAGAGATCTATTCCGTATGAAATAGGCCGTAATAAACCTGAATATCTTCCGCTTTTAAACATTTCTTTTATTTATTGTGCTTTGAAAAATCTTTGTGTTCGCTTTTCGTTAGTTCTTCCTTAGAAAGATTCTTAAAATACGCGAACGTTTTTCTCATTCCTTCTTCTCTTGAAATTTTAGGTTGCCAATCTAATATTTTTTTCGCCTTAGAAATATCGGGCTCGCGTTGCATGGGGTCATCCTGTGGCAAGGGTTTGAAAACAATTTTTTGTTGCGTACCGGTTAATTTAATAATTTCCTTTGCAAAATCTAGGATAGTTATTTCTTCCGGATTGCCAATATTTACTGGCAATGGATAATCGCTCATTAATAGGCGATAAAGTCCTTCTACCTCATCATCAACATAACAAAATGAGCGCGTTTGTAACCCATCGCCAAAAACCGTTAAGTCTTCTCCTCTTAATGATTGCCCTATAAAGGCAGGTATTACTCTCCCGTCGTTTAAGCGCATACGCGGACCGTAGGTATTAAAGATACGGGCAATTCGTGTTTCGAGTCCGTGAAATCTATGGTATGCCATAGTAATAGATTCCTGAAAGCGTTTAGCCTCATCGTAAACTCCTCGAGGACCAATGGTATTAACATTTCCGAAATATTCTTCGGTTTGTGGATGCACAAGAGGGTCTCCGTAAACTTCGGAAGTTGATGCAATTAAAATTCTCGCATTTTTTTCTCTAGCTAGACCCAATAAATTATGCGTTCCCAGCGATCCTACTTTTAAGGTTTGAATAGGTATTTTTAAATAATCTATCGGGCTTGCGGGAGATGCAAAATGAAGAATATAATCTACCTTTCCGGGAACGTGAACAAATTTGGTTACATCGTGATGATAAAATTCAAAAGTTTCTAGTTTAAAAAGATGGGCTATGTTTTTAAGATCGCCAGTAATTAGGTTGTCCATACCTATTACGTGAAAATCTTCGGCTATAAACTTATCGCAAAGGTGCGAGCCTAGAAATCCAGCAGCACCAGTAATTAAGACCCGTTTCTTCATAAATTTACAGCCTTTCTTCCAATGGAAATATAGGTAAATCCTTCTGTTTCCATATCGTTTATATTGTATAAATTTCTTCCGTCAAAAATAACTGGATTTCGCAGTAGTTCTTTCAATTTGTTGTAATCTGGGGTGCGGAAAATACTCCACTCGGTACAGATTAATAAAGCGTCTGCTTCTTCCAGAGCGCTATACATAGATTCTGAATAGGTTAATTTGTCACCAAAACGCTTGCTGATGTTTGGCATTGCCTCTGGATCAAAAACTTGAAGAATCGCTCCTTTTTCTAACAATGCATCCATGATAGCTATAGATGGCGCTTCGCGTATATCGTCGGTTTCGGGTTTAAATGCCAAACCCCAAACTGCAATGGTTTTTCCTTTTAAATCGTCATTGAAATATGCATCAATTTTAGGTAATAGAATTGTTTTTTGAGCTGAGTTAATTTCAATTACTGATTTCAATATTTTAAAATCATAGTCTGCATCCTTCCCTGCTTTTTTAAGGGCCTTTACATCTTTTGGAAAACAAGAGCCCCCATAACCAATGCCCGGAAACAGAAAGCGTCTGCCAATACGGCTATCGGTTCCCATACCGGCCCGGACCATATCTACATCTGCGCCAACTCTTTCGCAGTAGTTTGCAATTTCGTTCATAAAGGTAATCTTGGTAGCCAGAAACGAATTGGAAGCGTATTTTGTAAGTTCAGCAGATTTTTCGTCCATTACTATTATTGGGTTACCCGAGCGAACAAATGGGCTGTAAAGCTTTTTCATAAGTGTAGTTGCTCTTTCGCTACTTGAACCTACCACAATGCGTTCGGGTTTCATAAAATCATCTACTGCAAAGCCTTCTCTCAAAAATTCGGGATTGGACACAACATCAAATTCGCATTTTGCATTTTCAGCAATTATAGCACGTACTTTATCTGCCGTACCCACGGGGACCGTACTTTTATCTACAATTACTTTATAATTGCTAATTTTTTTTCCTATTTCTTCAGAAACGCTTAAAACATAGCTAAGATCTGCCGAACCATCTTCGTCTTCCGGCGTTGGAAGTGCTAGAAAAATAATTTCGCCATGCGCCAATCCCTCGGCAAGTGAAGTTGTAAATTTTAACCGATTGGCCTTAATATTACGCTCAAAAAGAACATCTAGATGTGGCTCATAGATAGGCACTTCGCCATTGCGCATTTTATCTACCTTGGTTTTATCTATATCTACACAAATTACTTCGTTCCCTGTTTCGGCTAAACAAGTACCCGTTACTAAACCAACGTAGCCAGTTCCTATTACTGAAATTTTCATAATTCTACCCGCGTTTTTATTTGTTCCCTACACTATTTAACTAATAAGCTCGGAGATATTCTATTGCGGTATTTTTTTAGTTTAACGCTTGCAAAAGTACAATTTGCAAATCTTATTATATCGTTTTTATGTTGTTGTTTTCCCCAGACCTAGCACTTGTAATTAATACAATTAAAATAAAACCTACATAGTAAGCTCCAATTTGTCTGTGGAAGAGATTTTCAATCATACAATATATCAGCAATATTGCTAACAATGCCATGGGGAAAAATTGTTTTCGGATCGATATAAAACTAGTAGCAATAAATGCCAAGAAAAGTACCAAGGCAATTATCCCTGCACTTAAGTAAAAATCTATAAATTGATTGTGTGTGTTGTAGCGTTCTGCTATAAATCGCTGTTTTTTATTTACATCGTTAATTTGGTTTTCATAACACGAAACCAATCTATCTTTTGTTATATCAAAGCCAATGCCTGTTAAAGTAAAACCTTCGTCATTAACTATATTTTGTGCACATTGCCACACTACGGCACGTAATTCGTAGGTTAATGAATTTTCAATAAATGTGGGTGAATTTCCTTGTTTAAAGGTTTTGTTTAGCCCAATATCCTTTTCACCTTTAATAACCACGAACAATACCCCCACCGCCATAATTGCGGCTAGTGCAATAAGGATTCTCCAAATTTTTCGCTTGCCATAAAATTGATGTATTAATACTAACACCAATAATGAAACCACTGCAATTTTTGAAGCGATAAGTACTATAAATACAGCATTTATTAAAATATTGGCCAAATAATAATTGTTATTTGGATGGTATTTTTTCTGAATTTCCTGAAATGAAATTAAAATACTAAATGTACAGAGTAGGCCCAAATACAGTCTGTCTATCAACAGCGATTCTACAACTTGCGGCGAATCGCCAAGGGCGAAATTTCCTACGGCGTCGGTTATAAGTACAAAATTATAAACCGAAAAAATGATTGCCGCCAACGAAGAAAAAATGATGGCGCTATTAATTTTTTTTGCATCAGCCACTGGAATATATAGTATTGCCAAACCTACTGCTATCATTACCTTTTTAATAATATTGAAATCTTCGACCAGTCTTCCACTGCTAAACGAATCAATAAATAAATAGCCGAAAAGAACTAAAAATATGGCAATGGGAAGCGATTTAAGTTTTTTGAAGTCTTCCTTCTTCACTATAAAAGGAAATGCGACCACCAAAATCGCCAACAGAATGTTTGGTAGCGCCCTAATATAATTATCAAAAGGTATAATGAGGTAGAGCAACAAAAAAGCATAGGGATATATGGCAGAAAGAAGTATCCTCATCGTTGTAAAATCTATTTTCTAAATTTTAGGGGAAGATAAAAAACTCTGACGAGATAATTTATGTTAAGTGCAACATATTAAACCCGGGTACATGTGTTACGCGAGTTTTGACAATCGCTTTTGCAAAAGCGCTAGCTCTCTATTAACGGAATGTATTTTCTTTTAAATTTAATCATCAATGCCACAGCTCTATACGCCACCCAAACAATAAGGGCGCTCCAAATGCCTATGAGCCCCCAACCCATATATTTTGAAAAATAAAGAACGGGTATAAAACCAAAAATTGTTGCGCCCAAAAGCACATTACGCAAATAACCCATTTCGCCCAAACCTTTAAAAATTGAATCTAAAGTAAAAGCCAAGGCATTAAATGGCAGACAAAGCAGTACCATAAAAAACATACCGTAAAATACAGTAAGTACTTGTGTATCTTTGTTAAAAAGTAACCCTAAGGGTTCATACAGTAAAAACCCCACAAAAACTAGTACAGCAGCTACCCCAACATTGTAAAGATTTACTTTTTTGGTTAGTTTCCATAGAGAACCATAGTTGCGCTCCCCTAAAAGTCTTCCTCCTAAAATATTTCCCGCCGCACCGTAGCCATCGATAAAGAAAGCAGTGAAAATCCAAATGTTAAAAGCAATGGTGTGTGCTGCAATATATTCCTTTCCTAAATCGGCCGCTTCTCGGGTTGCAAGTATCAATGCCGTATTTAAAGCCACAGATCGTAAAAATAAATTGAAACTCATACGCACCAATCGGGATATTTCCGGATGCAACGGAAATGTAAGTTTTAATGAAACCTCGGTTTTTTTTAAAAGAAAAAACAATGCCATTAGCGCCATGATGGCTTGGGCAATTAAACTAGCCCATCCAGCTCCTTTAATACCCATTGGTGAAATATATCCGTCTATCCCGTAAACTAATGCAAAATCGAGCGCAATATTTAGTGCTGCACCAATTGTAGCAATTACCATAGGCCAGAAAGTATTTTGCAAACCCCGGAACAATCCAAAAACGGCAAATGTAAAAAGCGTTAGCGGAAAACCCCAAACCCTAATATTGTAGTAATCTATGCTAAAAGACAATATCATTCCCTCAGCATTTAACAATCTGAAAATTTCTTCCACAAAAAAATATGTAGAAAATAGGACGATTATACTCAATGCAATATTAAAATAGATTGCCTGCGCGGGAAAGTTTTGTAAATCTTTTAATTTTCCAGCGCCCAAATTTTGTGAAACTATTGCCGAAATGGCGCTTCTAGTCTGCCCCAATATCCAAATAAGGGCAGAAAGAAATGAACCTACTATACCAACGGCTGCAAGAGATTCTATTGCAAATATGTCTAGATTTCCAACGACCGCTGCATCGGTAGCAGAAAGTACGGGTTCGGCAATTCCAGAAATAATAGCCGGAATAGCGAGTTGCTGGATTCGTTTAAAAGAAATATCGGTGTATTGCATAAATGCGCTAAGCTACAAAATAGCGGCCGTTAAGATGTTTTTTTTGGCAGTAGGAATTCGTAACAGTAAAAAGGATACTCACTTTGATTATAAAAATAAATAGCGTCCAAACGTATATACCCGCGCGCTTCATAAAATTTTTGATTACGTGCATTCTGGCTAAAGGTATCTAAGCGAATAGAGACCAATTTATTTTCAGCTCCTAATTTTTCAGCAAAATCCATCAGCGTTCGTGCGATTCCTCTTCCTTGACTATCGGGGTGAACTGCCAATCTGTGAATATAATAATTGTTAGAAGTAGGCGCGAGCCAATTTACAGTTTTGTACACAGCATCCATTTTGGTTGAAATTACAATGCAACCCACAATTTTGTTCCCTTCCAAATATATGTACAATTCACCGCGTTTAATATCTTCGATAAAAGCAGCTGCATTTGGGTAGTTATCATTCCATTGAAAAATTCCTAAACTTTGCATGGTATTTGCACAAGCCTTTGTTATAGCCAATAATTGGTCTATTTGCGAACTCTTTGCCTTTTCAATCATTATTGAAGTACATTTTTAAAATCAAAAAACCACCGCTGCTACGGTGGTTTTTTAGTGGAGAATATCGGAGTCGAACCGATGACCTCTTGCATGCCATGCAAGCGCTCTAGCCAGCTGAGCTAATCCCCCATAGTGTTTTTAAGCACACAGTTCCTAAGGAGTATTTGCTAATTAGGATGCCAAAAATAGTGATTTTTTTAATATAAGCTTCAATTTAAAAATGCAATTGTTACTTCCACTGCCTTTTTAAGTTGGTCGGGCAAATTATTTTCCTCCCACGGATGTTTGGCATTAAACACATGATCCGCAGTTTCAATAATTTTTAATTCGCTCGCAGGATTCCATCCGTGCATGGCAACAGCCTCTTTTACTGAAACTGTGGTATCATCACTGCCGTGAACAATTAGTTGGGAGGCACTTAAATTTTTAACTGCCCTATTTATTGTAAACCGCTTTTCATTTTGCTTAAAATCGCGATAAAATTGAAATTTATGTGGCAACATTTGCTTCGTTCTACTATTTTCAATGTGCGTAACCCCAGTTTCTTTCCAAGCTGTAAATTGCGGCGTATTTTCCTGAAATCTGGATTTAAAATCGCTCACACCTGCCCAGGTTGCAACTTTGTTTATTCGGTTATCTTCTTCGGCTTTTATTATAACAATGCCACCTCCACGGCTGTGGCCAATTAATGAAATTTTTGAAATATTTTTTGGAATATTTTGGTTTCCGTTTTCAATTTCGTTTAACACCCTATCTAAATCGTCCAATTCCAAACTGAAATTGTTTTCCGCAAAGGCTTCCAAATCTGGGAAATCGATAGGATTTTCCACAGTACCGCCATTATGCGAAAAATTGAATTTTATAAAACAAAATCCAGCCTCTGCGAACGCTTCGGCCACCAAATGCCACGCTCCCCAGTCTTTAAATCCTTTATAGCCATGGCAGAAAATCACAACAGGTACAGGGCCACTACTTTGGTTATAATACACATCGTAAAGAATGGGTTTTTTATTTTTAGACGTAAGAATATTGTTCTTTTTTATAATCATTAAGCTATTTCTTTTTCGGTGAAGGGAATGTTGGGATCGCAAATTTCCAAAATTAATTTCTTTAATTCAACTGTAAAAGTTTCCAAAACATCTGTATTAATCAGTTGTTCCTTTTTTCCGCGTGTAGTTGTTTTGGCGCCAAACTTTAGAAATCCACTTCCCAAATTTTTAAATGAAATGATTCCTGCTTCAGCATTGTTAATTGGTATTTCTCCATTCATCATTAGAGCGTACGTTAAAATCTGGAAGGCTTTACTAAATTTATAATCCTGATTTAATTCTTCCCATTCAGTAATTTCTACATCGCCTTGTTTTACTTGGCCCGTTTTGTAATCAATTATTCGAAGTTGCCCGTTGTATTCATCTACCCTGTCTACCTTTCCGTGGATATTTACAGGAAAACTGAGTTCTGCAAAGGGAATCTGCAAGGTAAGATTTGTTTCAATTTTTAATATTTTAATCGTGTTTCCGGCTTCCACATCTGCAATTTCGCGATCTATAAAATTTGAAATGTAACGTTTTGCTACCTCAAAGACAATTAGGTTTTTCCCTTTTGAAAAGGTACCGCCCTTAAATGTTTTTTTAAATTGCACACTTACTTCATCGTGAATGTTAGTTTTCATCTCCCGCAAATGTGCAACCGTAAGTTTCTGTCCTTCCAAGGGTAAATAAAATTCTTCCAATGTATCGTGAACAATGGTGCCCAAAGTATTCGCAGCTACGGTTTCTTCAACCTCTTCAAATTCTTGTAGCCTTAAAATTTTCTGAAAATAAAACTCTAAGGGGTTGCGGATATAGCTAGTTAATGCCGAAGGAGAAAAACCCCTTTCCGCAATTTGTTGGAGGCGATCCATGACGGCTTCGGTTTTTGCAATTTGACGCAATTCCTGCTTTTTTAACTGAACCTTTGGAGACAGCACACGTTTTTTAATGATGTGCTCTTGCTGTAATTCAACTTCTAACTGCCGGATAAATCGGCTCTTTTCGCCGGTATTTATTCCTTCCGAATGATTGTTATAAAGCACGGTAATATTTTTTGCTCGTTGCAACATTCTATAAAAATGATAGGTATAAATTGCATCCTTTTCGGAGAAAAGAGGAAGGTTGAATTGTTGTTTTAAATCGAAAGTAATAAATGACGAATTCGATTTTCCTGAAGGAAATATACCTTCGTTTACCGAAGTAATTATAACATTTTCAAAATCTAGAACACGAGTTTCCAATACTCCCATAAGTTGTAAGCCATTAAAGGCGTCGCCTTCAAAATCTAAGGAAGCTGTGGCCGTTAATTCGGAAAAAAGGGTGAGTACACTTTTAATAGATTTTAGGTGTGGATATCTTGTATTTAGTGCTTCAATTTTACCAAATACTGTTTTTAATTCGTGGAGTACAACACCTTCAACGGTGCTGGGTTTATGAGTTTTTTGTAGGTTTTCAATTATTTTTAATGAGGAAGTTATGGCCGTATTACTATCGTTTTTCCAATTGGCAAATAGCAATTCAATATTTTTATTTTCTGGGATAGTTGCTATTTCAATTAATTCGGTGGCAGTGATATGAGTTATGTTTTCACGCGTTAAAATTAGGGATATTTCGCTGGCATTAACTATTAAACTCTTGCCTAGGGGATGATTTAAAATTGAAAGGATATCTTTGTAATAAAGCGTTTCGGCATTGCGTTGCTGAATGGCAAAAAGTAGTTCAAAAAAAACAACAGCAGGAAAGTTTTTTAGCGAAACTCCCATAGTGAGGTTAATATTTTTTACATTTTCGGGTAACGAATAAAGCAACGGCATTAGAAGATTTTCATCGCCCAATACGATTGCTGTTTTATTTAAATCTTCCTCAGAATAGGTGGCTAGTAGTTCGCCAACGTGTTTTGCCTGTCCTATATTTTTTTGCACTTCTACAAGCTGAAAATGTTTTGGAGTATGGTAGTTTTCGGCAATAAATTTTGGGTCGTTGTTTTGATAATATTTCCAATCACCAATGTATTTTCTAATAAAATATGATGCGCTGTGTTTTAAATCCTCGAAAAAAACTCGATCAGTATCCCAGTAAATTTCCGTATTTCCTGCCTCCAGCAATTCCTGAATAATATTTTGTTCAGCCGTATTAAGCGCGTTAAATCCGAGAAAGAAATGTTTTTTATTTTTATTGCTAGAAATATAATGTTCTATATTGGCAGCTGCTTCGCGGTAAACCATTCCTTGATAACCAATATTTTCATTTAACAGTAAGGTTTGGATGTTCTCATAAAATAAAGGCAAGCTTTCCCAAAAGCGGATATAATTTGAAATCAGTTCTGTTTTTTCATCTTTAACACCCCAACGCTCCAATGTTTTTATACTGGCCAAATAATTAAAAAACGGCTCAGGATCTACCAGATAACGATCCATTTCATTAAAGTCGTTTAAGAGCGTAATTGCCCAAGTAGCATACGTTTCGAAGTCTTCTTTGTCGGGAATAGAGTCTGTGTTTAAATAGGCCTCGTAGCTTTTAAAAAGAAGTTCGGTAGCCTCTATAATTTTTAGACTGGAAAGCTCTTCTATAAATTCCTCTATACTACAAATGCGAGGTGCAAATTGCGTATTGTTTGGGTTGGTTTTTAATTCGTTTAAAAGAAAACCACCGGCACGTTTGCTAGGTAAGATAAAGGTAATTTCAGAAATGTTTATTCCTGTGTTTTTAATATGGTTCAGGGTTTGTTGAAGAAAAGTTTGCATAGTCTAAAAATAAGAAACGCCCCCGATAAACGGAGGCGTTTCAAAATTATTTATTAGAAATATTCTTCTAGATTATTTTTCTAAAGAAATTTCAACTCTACGGTTTTGTTGTCTACCAGCTGCAGTATTGTTAGTTGCAATTGGTCTTTCTTCACCAAAACCTTCAGAACGTAAGCGATCGTCATCCATTCCAATAGTCACTAAGTAATCGTGAACTGAAGCAGCTCTTTCTTTAGATAACTTCATATTGTATGAATCACTTCCTCGGCTGTCTGTATGACCTTCGATAAGGAAATTAGAATTTGGATATTCTTTCATAATATCAGCGATACTCTGAAGTGCTGAGTAAGATTCCTTTCTAATGGTTGCTTTGTCATAGTCAAACAAGATCGTTTTAGAGTACTCATTTAACTGCTTGATAATTTCTACGGAAACTTCAGGACAACCTTTGTTTGCTACAGTACCAGCAACATCCGGACACTGATCGTCTTTATCTAATACACCGTCACCATCTCTATCTTGGTAAGGGCAACCGTTATTTTCTTTTGGACCAGCTTCGTTAGGACAAGCATCGTCTTTATCTGCGATACCGTCACCGTCAGCATCAGGGCATCCGTTAAGAGCAGCTAAACCAGCCACAGTAGGACACTCGTCAAGGTGATCTGGAATACCGTCACCGTCAGTATCAGGGCATCCATTAAATTCAGCTAAACCTGGAGTATTTGGACACTCGTCAAGTCTATCTTCGATTCCATCACCATCAGTGTCAGGACATCCGTTAAATTCAGGAAGACCAGGAGTTTCTGGACATTCGTCATCTTTGTCGTATATACCATCACCGTCAGTGTCTTTTCCACCGAATTGGAAAACTATACCAGCAGAGTGTTGGAAGTGTGTGATTCCGTAAGAATCTTCGAAAGCATGTTTATAAGTGGATTGTAAGTTTAGAGCTAAATAGTCATTGAACCAAAACTTAACACCTGCAAGTGCGTTAGCAGAGCCAAACCCTATATCGTCTACCCAAGTGTAACCACCACCGATACCGATAGAAGGATCAAACCAACTGCTATTTAATGCACCTTTTAAACTGTACTTAATTTCACCATCTGCACTGTAGTAGCTCAGATCATCAGCAGGAAGGTCTCCTAATCTATCAATACGGTTGATTGAACCTGCTGCAGTGAATACAAAACCACTACCAATATATCTACTGATAGCAAGTCTTGAAACCGATGGAAGGATGTTCCAGTGGTCATTTGCATTAAAGTATTCGTCAAAAATATCCCCTCTAGCAGCAGCTGGGATACGTACTTGGTCTTCGTTGAGACCTGCTGGATAAACGTCAACAGCGTTTACACCAACCTCAACAGCCCAAGGATTGTTTTCGTCTTGCGCGTTCGCTACCCCGATTGCCATAAAAAGGACAGCAGCAACTAATAATCTGTTAAGATGTTTCATATTCGATTGTTTAATTTTTAAGTGTTAATTAAGAGCAAAAGTAAGTTGTTAAATTTTATAAACAAAAGCAAATCTAATAAAATTTTCCTAAAATCACTGCTATTGGTAGGGAAATAAAGGTTTTAATCGCCAATAACGTTTAATTCTTTTCCTACCTTAATAAAGGCACGTATCGCTTTATCTAAATGTTCCTTATTATGTGCCGCAGAAAGCTGCACTCGGATTCGGGCTTTACCTTGGGGAACCACTGGAAAAAAGAATCCGATTACATATATTCCCTCTTCCAATAATTTATTTGCCATTTCCTGAGAGAGTTTTGCGTCGTACAGCATTACCGGGACAATGGCCGATTCGCCATCAATAATATCGAACCCTGCATCTTTTAAACCTTTTTTGAAATATGCCGTGTTTTCAGTGAGTTTATCTTTTAAACTAGTATCGTTTGCCAGCAAATCGAACACCTTAATAGATGCTCCAACGATAGCTGGTGCCAATGAGTTGGAAAACAAATATGGACGCGAACGTTGGCGCAGCATATCTATAACTTCTTTGTTTCCCGTAGTATAACCGCCCATGGCGCCGCCTAGTGCTTTTCCGAGCGTGCCAGTAATTATATCAACACGGCCCATCACACCCTTTTCTTCCAAGGTTCCGCGACCGGTGTCACCAATAAAGCCTGTTGCATGACATTCATCTATCATAACCAAAGCGTCATATTTATCTGCTAAATCGCATATTTTGTCAAGTGGCGCAACTAATCCATCCATAGAAAAAACGCCATCTGTTACTATTATTTTAAAGCGTGCCCCATTTTTATTAGCGGCGATAAGTTGCTTTTCCAAATCATCCATATCATTGTTTTGATAACGATAACGTGCCGCCTTACATAATCGCACCCCGTCTATAATGGAAGCGTGATTTAGTGAATCTGAAATAATAGCATCCTCTGCACCCAACAATGGCTCAAAAACCCCCCCGTTGGCGTCGAAACAGGCGGCATAAAGAATTGTATCTTCGGTACCGTAAAAATCGGCGATTTTTTGCTCCAATTCTTTGTGGATATCTTGGGTTCCGCAAATGAAACGAACAGACGACATTCCAAAACCGTGTGTGTCCATAGTATCTTTGGCCGCTTGAATTACTTCTTTGTTGGCCGATAAACCTAAATAGTTATTTGCGCAAAAGTTTAAAACCTTTTGACCTGTAGAAATTGTTATCTCGGCACCCTGAGGCGAAGTAATAATTCGCTCTTTTTTGTATAATCCGTTTTCTTTAATTTCTTCCAGTTCTCGCTGTAGATGTTCTTTTATTTTTCCGTACATATTCTAAATTTTAAGTTCAAAATTAAACTTTATTTATTACTATTTCGTCCTCGTTACTATATATAAGTATTTTTTCGATATTTAAAAAGCCCATTTCTGTTAGCGCGTTTGCATATTGAGCCACTTGTTCTTTGTGCCTGGTTGTTGGCAGTCCCGTTTTGTAATCAATTACAACCGCTGTATTTTTTAAATTTACATTTATTCTATCGGGCCGCAAAACCAGACCATCTTTAGTAATAATACTGCGCTCGTTATAAACACTATCGGTACCCGAAAACAGATTTTCCAATTTGGGATGTTGTATAATTTTATAAACCGTTTGCTGTAATTTCTCTAATTCTTCCTTTGGAATTATTGCCCTTTCTTCCAGTTCCATCAAAACTTTTGTTGCATCGGCCTTTGTATAAATTTTAGCCATGGTTTCATGAAGCAAATTTCCAGCAGAAATTGCAGCAGCGGTATCTTCTTCCAAATAAAGTTCTTGAGGCGCGACCAGTTTTAGTCCATGCCGTTTTGGGCTACTGGATATATAACTTGGCTCTACCTGTGCAATGATTTTTTTAACCTTTGAGGTTTTCGTTGAATCACTTCCGAATTCATAAATCATTTGGTCATTATTCCACACCCCTTTCTGTTTTAAAAACTCCATAAAAAGCTGGTTGTAACAGGTAGGAATTCCGTCCTTTGAGTCTTTGGGCATTTCTGAAAAAATAAAAAGCTGCTCCACTGCGCGGGTTAAAGTAACGTAGAGTAAATTAATATTATCTAGCTCTAACTGGCTGCGATGATCGTTGTATAATTGCTCGCCCACTTGGCTATAATTAGCTATTTCGGACTTAAAGTTTATCTGCGCTTCACTAAAACTGAAATCTTCCATTTGTAAAGGATACCACAGTTTATCTAGCTTACCGTCGTACAATTGAATATCGGCAAATGGAAAAATTACCACTGGAAACTCTAATCCTTTCGCTTTGTGAACAGTCATCAATTGCACTGCGTTGGTTCCTTCACTAGCGGGAATGGAAGCGCTTTCTTTTTTGGTTTCCCAATAATCTAAAAACAAGACTTTATCGGCTTGTGGCTTTTGTTCAAAATCATAAACTAAATCCATAAAACCAAATAGATAAGCATCTGCTGTTTTCGCAATTTCAAATTTTTCAATGCAATATTCAAAAGCTTCGTAAAGTGAAACGGAACGCATTCGATTAAAGGTAAATTCGAGGTTGTATTCCTTAAGGTTTTCGACGAATTTTGTTTCAGAAATATTTAAAAATTTAGTAAAAAATGTATGTTTTTCTTTCGAAATTTTTAAATGATCGTGCAGTAAATCTAGTAGTTGTATTTTAGCCTCCTCTTTATTTGGATACACGCAAAGTTGCAATGCAAAAACCAATATTTGCACCAATGGCGAAGATTGTAGCAGTAATGTTTCTGAAGAAATAACTGGCACACCCCGCTCCATTAAAAAAGCACCGAGGGCAATTCCTTCTGCTTTTCGGCGCGTTAAAATACAAATATCGCTTTCGGAGAAACCGTTGTTTCTCGCTTTTAAAATAGTTTCAAAAACAAGGCTTGAATAGGTTTCGTTTTTTTCGGCCTTATTTTGCTTTTCAATAAATTCGAATTTTATGTAGCCGTTTTTTTTATCGTTGCATTCTTGTTTGTTACCTTCTAGATATAATTCACCGTGATTTGGATTGGCAAAATATGAAGACACAAAGCTGAAAAATTCATTATTAAATTTTACGATTTCTGCACAACTACGAAAATTAGTGCCCAATGTGTGTATTTTCTTTTCCCGCTGAAACGGATTCACTTTTCCGTACAAATCAATAAATTGTTCGGGCAACCCACCGCGCCAACGATAGATAGATTGTTTGGCATCGCCTACCAATAGCAAGCTACCAGAACTTGGTTCCAATTGTTGCGACAGGGCATTATCTATTAATGGTATAATATTTTCCCATTGCAACTTTGATGTATCCTGAAATTCATCGATAAAAAAATGACGGTATTTTTCACCCAAGCGTTCATATATAAAAGGCGCCGGTTGGTTCTTAATTTCCTTGTTTATCAACGAATTGAATTCTGAAATTGGCAGGACGTTTTTTTCCTCCTTGATAGCTTCAATTTCCCGATTTACTAAATTAATCACTGACTGTGGCGTTGTATTTTTTAGAATATTTTCAACTAGCAACAATTTAAAGACCATCGTTTTTGTTTGCTGAAAATTTTTGATGAATACGGGTGTTAGTTCATCTATTATCCCTTTAATTGCGTGAGAAACACGGCCTGGATACAGAGGCTTTTCGCCCATGGTTTCTTGCCATTTAGTTGAAAAATTAAGTTGGAATCTGCCGGTTGCAAGGTTCTGAAAATGCTTCGGCAAATAGCTACCGCTAAAATCATTAAACTGCAAGCCGCTTTCTTCAATTAGCGCGAGGGTCTGCAAAGCAATTGTTTCAATTTCGGCAGAGAGAATCTTCTTTCTTTTAAGTAATTGCTTTTTAAATTCGAGAAATTCTTCCAAAGATTTTTGTTTCAAAATAGAAACATGTGTGGCTTCATTTTCATTATAAAGCAATTTTGCGGCGCTGGCAATATCTCTCGAAATATCCCACGATTTGTCGTCATCGGTTTTCTCCAAGGCAAAATCGAGCAATACTTTTGTAATTTCTTTATTTTCACCCGCTTTGCTCAATAAAAGATCTACGGCTTCCGCCAAAAGTTCATCTGTTTCCAGCGTGACTTCAAAATTGGTTGCCAATTTTAAATCGCGCGCAAATGTACGTATAAGCCTATGGTTAAACCTATCAATAGTTTCAACGCTAAACGCCGCGTAATTATGGAGCAAGTTTTTAAGAATTCTTTTAGACCGTACTTGAATTTCTGTAATAGTGAGTCCGGTTTCTTCTGCTAAAATGCGCAACATGGGCAGCGGTGATGCAGCATTTTGCTCATTGCTAAAATTTACCAGAGTATCTACAATTCGCTGCTTCATTTCGGCAACCGCTTTATTGGTAAATGTTATTGCCAAAAGGTGCTTAAAATAGTCGTCGTTTTTTGCGGAAAGAATTTGTTTCAGATATTCTTTTACAAGGGTGAATGTTTTACCGCTCCCTGCGGCAGCATTATATATTGAAAAGGAGGTTTGTTTTTCCAAGGAAGTTACATTTTCCACTAAAATACGGCTTTTATGGTTTTAGAATCAAATTAATCTATAGTGAAATAGAAATCTTATAAAACCTATAACACAATTAAGTTTTTAGATTGCCTAAATTTGGGTAAAATTAGTAATAACCAAAAAACAAATATATTATGTCTTTCGAATTACCAAAATTACCGTATGCATTTCATGCACTAGAACCGAATATAGATGCAAGAACCATGGAAATACATCACGACAAACACCACCAAGGATATACCAACAATCTGAACGCTGCGATTGAAGGTACAGATATGGCAGGTAAATCTATTGAAGATATTTTAAAAAATCTTGATATGGACAATAAAGCCGTTCGAAACAACGGTGGCGGATTTTACAATCACAGTCTTTTCTGGAAAGTAATGTCGCCAAATGGTGGCGGAAAACCTTCGGGCGATTTGGCAAAAGCTATTGACGATGCCTTTGGAAGTTTTGAAGAGTTTAAAGAAAAATTCTCTACTGCCGCTAAAACTCAGTTTGGCTCAGGTTGGGCTTGGCTTTGCGTACACAAAGGAGGCAAAGTTGAGGTATGCTCCACGCCAAATCAAGACAATCCGTTAATGCCCAATGTAGGTTGCGGAGGCACGCCAATTTTAGGGTTGGATGTTTGGGAACACGCATATTACTTAAAATACCAAAATAAACGTCCTGATTATGTAGGAGCATTTTGGAATGTAGTTAATTGGGAAGAGGTTTCTGCCAACTACGATAAAAATAAGTAATACAATATATTATATACTAAATATAAAATCCACAGCTGTTTTTAAGCTGTGGATTTTTTTTGTGAATTTTTGAATAGAAAATTGAATATAAATTTTTTATAAAAAGTAAATGCAGAAAAAATAGAAACGGCTCGAACGAGATCTGATATTAATATGAAATTTTTGGAGGCTCGCCACCCCTTTTGGGACTGAGAGTGAACCAACCGAAAGACAGACAAAACAAACAAGTGCAGATAAGAAGAGAAACGGCTCGAACGAGATCTGATATTAATATGAAATTTTGGAGGCTCGCCACCCTTTTTGGATGTAAGAATGAACCAACCGAAAGACAGACAAAACAAACAAGTGCAGATAAGAAGAGAAACGGCTCGAACGAGATCTGATATTAATATGAAATTTTGGAGACTCGCCACCCTTTTTGGATGTAAGAATGAACCAACCGAAAGACAGACAAAACAAACAAGTGCAGATAAGAAAAGAAACGGCTCGAACGAGATCTGATATTAATATGAAATTTTGGAGACTCGCCACCCCTTTTGGATGTAAGAATGAACCAACCGAAAGACAGACAAAACAAACGAGTGCAGATAAGAAGAGAAACGGCTCGAACGAGATCTGATATTAATATGAAATTTTGGAGGCTCGCCACCCTTTTTGGATGTAAGAATGAACCAACCGAAAGACAGACAAAACAAACAAGTGCAGATAAGAAAAGAAACGGCTCGAACGAGATCTGATATTAATATGAAATTTTGGAGGCTCGCCACCCCGTTTAGATTTGGGCATAAAAAAAGACAAACGAGTGTTTGTCTTTTTTTGCCCCAAATCTACCATGAACTTAACCTACTTATGCTAATGGTATGCTCAAATATATAACTTTATCTGACTCGAAAATTTGCTTTTAGATGAATGGCTTGTTTATTCGATAAAAAACAATATTGAGTAGATTTAGTTCTAAAATTAAGCTATTTAGTTAAAATTTTAACATCGCGAAATGGCTTGAAAAAGTGTCCTTTACACTTCTGATCTGGAAGCGAAAAAATGTATTTGTTTAAAGCAGAAAAATACAGCTCTTTCGAAAGTGTATGATGAAACGGCTCGCAACCAAAATTGAAACAAGTTTTATAGTTTTTTATGAATCTTTCACATCGTAACTCAAATGAGAATGAAACCATCAAAGGGTGGAAAATGCAGCTCTTTCAAAAGAGTGGGAGAAAACGGCTCGCAACCAAAATTGGAACAAGTTTTATAGTTTTTTATGAGTCTCTCACATCGTAACTCAAATGCGAATGAAACCGTCAAAAGTTGGAAAATGCAGCTCTTTCAAAAGAGTGGGAGAAAACGGCTCGCAACCAAAATTGGAACAAGTTTTATAGTTTTTTATGAATCTCTCACATCGTAACTCAAATGCGAATGAAACCGTTAAAAGTTGGAAAATGCAGCTCTTTCAAAAGAGTGGGAGAAAACGGCTCGCAACCAAAATTGGAACAAGTTTTATAGTTTTTTATGAGTCTCTCACATCGTAACTCAAATGCGAATGAAACCGTCAAAAGTTGGAAAATGCAGCTCTTTCAAAAGAGTGGGAGAAAACGGCTCGCAACCAAAATTGGAACAAGTTTTATAGTTTTTTATGCTCGCCACCCCATATTTGGGGCATGAAAAAAGGCAGATCTTTCGATCTACCTTTTTTGCCCCAAATCTTACCATAGACCTAACCTACTTACGCCTTATGGTAAGCCCAAATATAATTCAAGTTTAAGCCATAAAGTATTGTCAATCAACATATTCGTTTAAGTGAATTAGAATTCCGTTAAACGGCAAATGTTGTGTTAAAATTTAATAGGCGCGTTCTGGATTTCCTTCAAAGAAATTAATATAAGCTCTGTTTACAACTCTGTTGCCTCCGGCAGTGGGATAGTTTCCTGTAAAATACCAGTCTCCAAGGTTTTTCGGGCAGGCTTTATGAAGATCATCAACCGATTGAAAGATGAGCTTTACCTTAGCTTTTATATCTTCATCGCTAATTATTTCCGAAATTTTATCCGAAATTTCCTCATCGGAAAATGGTGCATACAATTCTTTTACGTGATTGATAACCGAAGCATCTTCCATTACAACTTGTTCCTTACATTTATGATATATCTCTTCAACAATTCCGTATGTGCCACGATCCTTGTGAAGTGCTAAAGCAGCTTGAAACGCCACCAGATGTTCGAGCCGGGCCATATCTATTCCGTAGCAATCTGGATAACGAATTTGAGGCGCCGAAGAAACAACAACAATCTGCTTTGGATGAAGCCTATCCAACATCTTTAAAATGCTCTTCTTTAACGTGGTGCCGCGCACTATGCTATCATCTATAATAACAAGATTATCATTGGGTTTTACCACGCCGTATGTTACGTCGTATACGTGAGCAACCAGATCGTCTCGGCTACTATCGTCCGTAATAAACGTTCTGAGTTTAACGTCCTTTATTGCAATTTTTTCAGTTCTAATTTTATGCGCTTGTATTTGTTGCAGGCGCGCCGTGGTTAAACTATCTTTTTCGTTAAGAATAGCTTCATTTTTCTGCTTATTAAGTTCATCCTGTGCCGCTTCGAGCATTCCGTAAAATGAAGTTTCGGCAGTGTTTGGAATAAATGAGAAAACAGAATTTTCGGTATCGTGATCTATCGACTCTAAAACCTTTGGCATTACCAATTTACCAAGCATTTTTCGTTCTTGATAGATTTCTGCATCGCTACCGCGAGAGAAATAAATACGTTCAAAAGAACAAGATTTTCGTTCGAGCGGTGGAAGAATTTCAGCCAGTTTCATTGTGCCGTTTTTCTCTATGATAATGGCATTTCCAGGATCCAACTCTTTAACTTCTTCAAAAGGAACGTTGAAAACTGTTTGAATTGCCGGCCGTTCAGATGCCACTACAACAACCTCATCGTCTTGATAATAATAAGCCGGACGAATACCTGCCGGATCGCGCAGTACAAAGGCGTCTCCATGACCCAATAAGCCAGCCATTGCATAACCACCATCCCAATCCGCAGCCGATCGTCGCAAAATTTTAGCCACGTTTAAGTGTTTGGCTATATACGGTGAAGCCTCCTGTTTACTCAATCCTTTGGCCTTAGCTTTTTTATAAAGCTTACGAACTGCGTCATCTAAAAAATGACCAATTTTTTCCATTACTGTAACAGTATCGGCCTTTTCTTTTGGATGCATTCCGAGTTTTATGAGCGTATCAAAAAGCTCGTTGGTGTTGGTCATATTAAAGTTACCCGCAATAATTAAATTACGGTGCATCCAGTTATTCTGACGTAGAAATGGATGTACATTTTCAACACTATTTAAGCCAAATGTTCCATAACGCACGTGGCCAAGAAAAAGTTCGCCTATATACGGAATGTTCTTTTTTTGTGCTGCAACGCTATCCTTGTATTCGGGATGCTCAGAAAATTCAAGATTTATGCGTTCGTTTATTTGTGCAAAAATATCCTGAATGGGTTGCGCAGCGTTAGATCGTACGCGGCTTATGTAACGCTCACCAGGGTTTACATCTAATTTAATACTGGCAAAACCAGCACCGTCTTGCCCCCGATTGTGCTGCTTTTCCATCATTAAATACATTTTGTTTACTCCGTAAAAGGCCGTTCCGTATTTCTCCTTATAGTACTCTAAAGGTTTTAACAGTCTTACCAAGGCAATGCCACATTCATGTTTTAACGCGTCGCTCATATTTTTTCTGAAACTATATAAATGTACAAAAAACGCCCTTAATAAGTAAGGGCGCGTATTTAGGTTAATTTTATATCAAATTGTGTCAAGCTCTTAAATTGCTGAATGCGTTGATGCACATCCTTGTTTGTAAGGTTGAGCAATCGTTCTGGCCCAAATTTTTCAACACAAAACGAAGCCAATGCCGAACCATTAATTACTGCGTTCTTCATATTATCATAACTGTAATTACCGGTTTTTGCCAAATATCCGGTGAATCCTCCTGCAAAAGTATCCCCTGCTCCGGTAGGATCAAAGACCTCCCGTAAGGGCATTGCTGGAGCGAAAAAAACATCGTCGTCGCCAAATAGTAATGCACCGTGTTCGCCTTTTTTAATTACTACATATTTAGGTCCCATTTCCATTATTTTAGCAGCAGCCTTTACTAATGAATATTCGCCGGAAAGCTGTCTCGCCTCTTCGTCGTTTATTGTAATAACATCAACTTTTGCGATTACCTGCATTAATTCGTTCAAAGCACTATCCATCCAAAAATTCATAGTGTCTAAAACAATTAGCTTCGGCGAATTCATCTGCTCAATTACGCCCAATTGGACGAGCGGATGCAGATTTCCTAACATGACCACTTCGGCACCGCGATAGCCCTCGGGAACTTTAGGGTTGAAATCGGCAAGCACATTTAAATCTGTGATTAAAGTGTCGCGGGTATTCATATCGTTATGGTATTTTCCGCTCCAAAAGAAGGTTTTTCCATCCTCAACCACTTCGAGACCCGAAATATCCATCCCGTTTTCTTGAAGCATTTTAAGATCATTCTTCGGAAAATCGCCCCCAACAATAGAAACAATTGCGCCATCAACATTAAACTGCGATGCAGCCAAACCTATATAGGTAGCGGCGCCGCCAAGAATTTTATCGGTTTTTCCGAAAGGAGTTTCAATAGCATCAAAAGCTACAGTACCAACGATTACGAGTTTGCTCATAAAGGGATTTTTAAAGAGGGTGCAAATTTAATCAAATTAATTATAAAAGAATGAGCTTTTAACAGCTTTGAAAGAATCTTATTGTAGGTTTCACTTCCTTCCAAAATCCGCCGGAATTTCACCCCAAGCCTTGGTTTCCCATTTTACTATTTTCGTTTCGTATTTATTGGTTTTAAGCCAGTTTTCAGCACGTTTAACCAATTCAAAAAGGGTTTTATTTTTAGCAGATTGTTTTAGTTTTGTGTTGCATTTTTTCTTTTTTACCCAGCCCATCGCAATGCGCGAATCACTGTAAATAATACGGTCGCTGTTGTTCTTTTTAAGAAATGCCAAGCCGTGCACAAGTGCCAAAAACTCCCCAATATTATTGGTTCCCTGCTGAAAAGGGCCTTGGTGGAAAAGTTGTTTGTGCGTTTGCGTATCCACGCCCCGATATTCCATCTTTCCGGGATTGCCGCTGGAAGCTGCGTCCACAGCGATAGAATATAGATTCGGTTCGCCTATTTTAAGAAGCTGTTCTTTGGAAAGTGTCTTTTTTACAGTTTTCCCTTTATAATCTGCATATTCTTTATTGTAGGCTTTTTTAGCTTCATCAAACGTTTCAAAACTTTTGTATTGTGCGCCTTTTACCCCTTGGATGGAGCGTTTGCACTCCTCCCAGCTGCCAAAAATACCAGCGGGATTACCAAACCAAACTACGTAAAATTTCTGCTTTTTAGCCATAAAGATTAACGATTGTCGATTAACGATTTTTGATTGTTGAACTATTTAATAATAAATAAAGAGGATTTTCAAATTTTACTGAGGCTGTCCACTCAAAACTTCTTCAATTATTTTTGGAAACCATTCGTATTCCAATGTATGTACTTTTTTGGCGACCGTTTCAGGCGTTTCATTTTCTGAAAGCACTACCTTTTTCTGTGAAATAATGGCGCCCTCATCATAATTTTCATTTACATAATGAATGGTTATTCCCGTTTCAACTTCATTGTTTTTAACAACAGATTCGTGTACAAAACTGCCGTACATGCCTTTTCCGCCGTATTTTGGGAGCAGTGCTGGGTGAATGTTAATCACTTTGTTTGGAAATTCTTTTAGAATAATTTCGGGAAATTTCAACAGAAAACCCGCCAACACTATAATGTCTGGCTTAACTTCCTTCAAAATTTTTAAAACGCCGTTTTCAGAAAGCAGTTCTTCATTTGTAAAAGAAGCGGCTTCAACATCAAGCCTTTCGGCACGTTCCAAAACTTTGGCATTCTTCTTGTTTGACAGCACGCGAACGACCTGGGCAACTTGCGATCGTTGAAAGTATTTAATAATGTTCTCGGCATTGGTACCGCTACCCGAGGCAAAAATTACAATTCGTTTCTTCATTTCTGTTTCCAAAGGTTTTTCTCGAAGTAAAAATTAACAAATAAAACACAAAAGTAAGGCAATAGGGTTTTACTTCGCCCAAAAATGTTTAAATTGGTAGGTCAAAAACTACTTGAAAGTGAATAGGTAATAATCATCTCGTTCACATTTTCAACATTAAATGGTGTTTTCAATTAAAATATTTTATTTTTGCCACTTATAATTAAATTTAAAAATCAAGAATTATGTCAGACATTGCATCAAGAGTAAAAGCGATTATCGTAGACAAATTAGGTGTAGACGAAAACGAAGTTGTAAACGAAGCGAGCTTCACTAACGACTTAGGAGCAGACTCCTTAGATACGGTAGAGCTTATCATGGAATTTGAAAAAGAATTTGATATCCAGATTCCAGACGACCAAGCTGAAAACATTGCGACAGTAGGTCAAGCAATTTCCTATATAGAAGCAGCAAAATAAGAATTCTTCTATGGAATTAAAGCGAGTTGTAGTTACAGGCCTTGGTGCCCTTACCCCTATTGGCAACAATATTCAAGAATATTGGGATGGCCTCGTTAACGGGAAAAGTGGCTGTGCGCCAATAACGTATTTTGATGCTGAAAAGTTCAAAACTAAATTCGCTTGCGAATTGAAGAATTTCAACGCAGAAGATCATTTTGATAGGAAAGAAGCCCGTAAATTAGATCGCTTTGCACAATATGCCTTAGTATCTTCGGATGAAGCAATACTAGATGCCGGAATTAACCTTGATGAGGTTGATAAATTTCGCGTAGGGGTAATTTGGGGAGCTGGAATAGGCGGGTTGGAAACTTTTCAAAATGAAGTAATAAACTTTGCAGAAGGGGATGGAACACCACGTTTCAACCCCTTCTTTATTCCAAAAATGATTGCAGACATTGCGCCGGGAAATATTTCTATTAAGCACGGTTTTATGGGGCCAAACTATACAACGGTCTCTGCCTGTGCTTCCTCTGCCAATGCTATGATAGATGCACTTAACTATATACGGTTAGGCCATTGCGACGTTATTGTTACAGGGGGGAGCGAAGCTGCCGTAACTTTGGCGGGCATGGGCGGTTTTAACGCCATGCACGCACTTTCTACGCGTAATGAAAGTCCTGAAACAGCATCCCGACCTTTTGATGCCACCAGAGATGGTTTTGTTTTAGGTGAAGGAGCAGGCGCACTAATCCTTGAAGAATACGAACACGCCAAAAAACGCGGCGCAAAAATTTACGCCGAAGTAGTTGGCGGGGGTATGAGCAGCGATGCTTACCATATGACGGCCCCACACCCAGACGGAATTGGAGTGGAACGCGTTATGTTAAACACGCTTCGCGATGCCAATATAAGCTCAGACGAAGTAGATACCATAAATACTCACGGAACCTCAACGCCTCTTGGCGATGTTGCCGAGTTAAAAGCTATTGTAAATGTTTTTGGCAAACATGCAAAAGACATCAATATCAATTCTACAAAATCTATGACCGGGCACCTTTTAGGGGCTGCGGGCGCTATTGAAGCAATTGCCTCTATTTTGGCAATGAAACACGGCATTGTTCCACCTACCATTAATCACGCAACGGTAGATGAAAACATTGACTCTTCCTTAAACCTAACCCTCAACAAAGCTCAAAAACGCGACATTAAAGTTGCAATGAGCAATACCTTTGGTTTTGGAGGACATAATGCTTGTGTACTCTTTAAAAAACTTGACGCCTAAATTAATTAATGGCTTCCATTAAAAACATATTTACTTCCCGTACAGAAAAGAACGGGGAATTTTATAATTCCCTAAAAAAAATATTAGGGTTTAGTCCCAAAAATCTTTCCATTTACGAAACGGCTTTTACCCACCGTTCTACCAACGAAAAAAATACCAGCGGACAACCACAAAATTACGAGCGTCTAGAATTTTTAGGCGATGCCATGCTAGGAGCGGTAATTGCCGCACATCTTTTTAAAAAAGTACCAGGCGGAAATGAAGGCTATCTTACCAAAATGCGAAGCAAAGTAGTGAGCCGAGAACACTTAAATGAATTGGCGCGCGATTTAAACCTTATAAAATTTTTAAAAACAACCATTCCCACCCAACAGTTTAGCGGTAATATTTACGGCAATGTTTTTGAAGCCTTAGTGGGCGCCATTTACTTAGATCGCGGATTTAAATATTGCGAAAAATTTATCCAAAAAAGAGTTGTAAAACCTTATGTAGATATTAAAAAACTAGAAGGAAAAGTAATTAGCTACAAAAGCCTCTTTATTGAATGGTGTCAAAAGCACAAAAACCAATTTAACTTCGAAATATACGAAGACAACGGAAAAGACGAATTAAAACATTTTGCCGTTCGTTTAAAACTAGGGGACGAAGTAGTTGCAAAAGCCCGAGCTACTTCAAAAAAGAAAGCCGAAGAACGTGCTGCCAAAAGAGCCTTTTACAAACTTCACATAAAGGTAGATTCAGAAAAACCTTAGTGTTAAAAGTTATATTTCTCTCAAATTTACCATTAGCCTGCCCGTATTTTAGCTAATAGCTGTAAAGTTGCTTATTTTTGTCTGTAGGTAATTTACAACTACTGCATCTACTTCAAGAACCCTAAAAATTAATGGCGAATTACAAATTACTTTTTGACGAAGATTTTGAAGAACCCTTTGAGCTCATTGCCATTCATTGTAGTGAAGAAGATTATAAATTGGCATATTTAATGAACCGTAACCTCAACATGAGGTTAAAACGAAGTAAGACAGATCTCGATTTTTCAAGCAATGGGTTGTTAATTACATTTCCGCTATACGAATTTGAAGACGTACACAAATACACTCACTTCTATTTGGTAGCTAACAAATGCAAGTCGGTCGAAGCAGGTTTACAAAGTTCGGATGGTTTATTTGCCGAAATGCTTTCGGAAAAATCCCGAACCCACTACCTTCTTCCTGAATATAAAAAAGTAGATTATTTTCTAAAAATTTTTTCAGATTTTGAAACAGAATCGCTGCACAAAATCATTTCAGAAATTAACGATATAAAACAAGTTATTTCTGCCTATTCGGTAGCAATAGACAATATAAAATCTAAGAACAATTTAATTTTCGATTAAATGTCAAATCAAAAAAGAACAAAAATAGTCGCCACACTTGGCCCGTCCACTTCCTCCAGAGAAATTCTTAAATATATGATTTTGGAAGGCGTAGATGTATTTAGGGTAAACTTTTCGCACGCAAATTACGATACTGTAAAAGAGAACATAAAAACAATCCGCGAACTCTCAGAAGAGTTAGATACCCACGTAGCCATCTTAGGAGATTTGCAAGGTCCCAAATTGCGCGTGGGAATGATGAAAGAAGAAGTGGTTGTTCAGCCCGGCGACGAGCTTTTCTTTTGCACGGGCGATGAATTTGAAGGCAATAGAAAGCGGGTTTATATGAATTACGATAAGTTTCCGCACGATGTTAACCCAGGCGAACGCGTGCTTTTAGACGACGGCAAACTTATTTTTGAAATATTGGAAACCAACCGAATAGACCAAGTAAAAGCAATGGTTGTACAAGGTGGCCCACTTCGTTCCAAAAAAGGGGTAAACCTTCCCAATACAAATATTTCGCTTCCCGCGCTTACCGCCAAAGACAAGGAAGACGTCATATTTGCCATCGAGCAAAAAGTAGATTGGATGGCACTTTCCTTCGTGCGCCATGCCGAAGATCTAAAGGAATTACAGGCGCTGATTGAAGCACATTGCGAATATAAAATACCAATCATTGCCAAAATTGAAAAACCCGAAGCAGTAGCAAATATCGATAAGATTGTTGCTTATTGCGACGGCCTCATGGTAGCCCGTGGCGATCTGGGCGTAGAAGTTCCAGCCGAAGAGGTGCCATTAATCCAAAAAGAGTTGGTACTAACAGCAAAAAGAGCACGAATACCTGTAATCATCGCCACACAAATGATGGAAACAATGATAACTTCGCTAACGCCAACCCGTGCCGAAGTGAACGACGTGGCAAACAGCGTTATGGACGGCGCCGATGCCGTGATGCTTTCCGGTGAAACTTCCGTGGGTAATTATCCCGTTGCCGTGATAAAAACAATGGCAAAAATCCTAAAAAGCGTAGAAAATTCTGAATTGATCCGCGTGCCCCAAGAGCCACCACAAATTAAAACGAACCGCTACATTACAAAATCTATCTGCTATCACGCCGCACATATGGCAAACGAGATTGAAGCGCAAGCCATTTGCACGCTAACCAATAGTGGCTACACAGCTTTCCAGATTTCGGCTTGGCGGCCCTCAGCCTTTATCCTCGCCTTTACCAGCAACAAGCGCATTTTGGCCCGCTTAAATTTATTATGGGGCGTAAAAGCCTTCTATTACGATAGATATGTAAGTACAGACGAAACCGTGGAAGACGTAAACCGCATAGCTTTTGAAAGTGGTTTTGTGCATAAGGGCGATTTTTTAATCAATCTCGCGGCTATGCCTATTGTTGACAAAGGAATGGTGAATACGCTACGTGTGTCGCAGGTGAAATAACCTAACATTGACAAAGTTTAAAACTTTGTCAATGTTGAAAAGGTCAATCCACCACCTCTACCTTTTCCAGTTTCATCCCCTCCGCTTCCTTGGTAATGGTTATCGTATAGCCAAAACCCGTTGTTTTGTAGTTATACACTATTTTCTGTAAATCGTTATTATTTCGAGTAATCTGTAGTTCGCTTACAAAATCAGTTTTCTTTTTGTTGCCGTTTTGTTGGGTTTCGTTATTGGAGCCTTTTGGATTGGGAAATGCAAACACCTTCGGGATATTGAAAAGTTGTTGCGCCGTAAAAAATGCCTCGTGCCATTTATCAGTTGGAAGTAATAAGGTTTCAGTCTTTGTAGGCTTGCTCGCCGTTCCGCCCGTAGCTTCGGAATAGCTTACCTTCGGAAAATCCTTTTTCAATTCTTCGGCATAATGCTCTGCCGAAGCATTTTCCCCAGGAGGAAAAAACTTCGACAGAAAACCGTTAAATGCAAACCCTTTTTGGTTGTTGAATTCTACTTCGTCCATTGCGCCGTCAATTCCGCCCACATTCATCGTAGTTTTTCCTTCGGCATTAATAATTTTCACTTTTGTGCCTAAAGGCATCAATGCAAGTTTCGCACTTTGCAAGTTTGGAAATTCGCGCAAGGTCAATCCGCTAACGGCTGTAACGTACATTGCATCGGGAGCGGTTTCTGCAGGAATGGAATCTGCAGCAACAGTTTGCGCTTCGTCAGTGGTTTTGGCGTCGTTTTTACAGGAAAAAAGAAAAGTAAAACACGCAAGGGCAAGGACAGAAAAAGCTACAGTCTTCATAAATTTAGAGTTTTAAATTAGTTTAAAGATAAGTAGCTTTATATCATATTTAAAATTTTTACTGTTTTCCTCCCCTTTTTTTCAAGGGAAGTGCCGAAGACGGAGGGCCTTTAAAATTCAAGTTTCAATTGTACGTCTATGGACTCTTTCAAAATGTCCGTTTTCACAGATTTTTCATTGTTTAGGTGTGAAATTGAAATTCCCAACAACCGTACCGATTCCTTCATTTTTTCCTGAAATAACAATTCTTTAACCACAGTCATTATAGGTTGCTTTAAAGAAATAAATTCAGCAAGCGTTCTACTGCGGGTTTGAATGGTAAAATCGCGATACTTAATTTTTAAGGTTACGGTTTTGCCCGCTAGTTTTTTTGCAGAAAGTCTGTTTTCAACTTCGGTGGCAATTTCCTCCAGCCGTTCCAGCATAAAAATTTCCGAAGAAATATTCTCAGAAAAGGTATGCTCCGCCGCCAAAGATTTTTGCGTACGTGTTGGTTTTACTTTGCTGTTATGTATTCCGCGCACAACGTTATAATAAAAACCACCGCTCTTCCCGAAGTGATCCTCTAAAAATTCAAGTGATTTTCCCTTCAAATCCTTCCCCGTAAAAATGCCCAAACGGTACATTTTTTCCTTTGTCACTTTTCCAACGCCGTAAAACTTTTTTACATCCAACGTTTCCAAAAAAGGTTCCACTTCCTCGGGACCAATTGTTTTTTGTCCGTTGGGTTTATTGATGTCGCTGGCTATTTTCGCCACAAATTTATTTACCGAAATTCCGGCAGAGGCATTTAAACCGGTAACTTCTTTTATTCTATTGCGAATTTCTTGAGCAATCATTGAAGCGCTGGGATTGCCAATTTTGTTTACGGTAACGTCCAGATAAGCTTCATCCAACGAAAGCGGTTCTACCAAATCTGTATATTCAAGAAAAATTTTTCGAATCTGTTTAGAAACTTCTCGATATCTATCAAAATTAGTTCTAACAAATATTAAATCGGGACAAAGTTTTCGCGCCATTGCGCCACTCATGGCACTCCGCACTCCAAATTTCCTAGCTTCGTAACTTGCTGCCGCCACTACACCACGGACAGAACTTCCGCCAACTGCCAAGGGTTTTCCGCGCAAATCGGGATTATCCAACTGCTCTACAGAGGCGTAAAATGCGTCCATGTCTATGTGTATTATTTTACGGATGGGAAGCATTTCTTGCATAGCGTAAATTTAATACCTTTAAAGAGACTAAAACCTAACAGATTTTAAAATTTCCTGCAAGGTTTTCAAAACCTTGTAGGTATATTTAGACTATGAAAACAGCAATCATTCTCGGCGCCACGGGATTAACGGGCGGCATATTATTGGAAAAGCTATTAAAAGATGCTTCCTTTGAAAAAATAAAGTTATTCTCCCGCAGTTCGGCAAAAAAGCATTCGCCTAAAATTGAAGAGCATTTAATAGATATGTTTCAATTGGAAGATTATTCCGAAGCCTTTAAAGCCGATGTGGCTTTTTGCTGTTTTGGAACAACAAAAGCTAAAACTCCCGACAAAGAAATTTATAAAAAGATAGATTATGGTATTCCCGTTACGGCTGCAAAACTTGCCAAAAACAACGGAATTAAGACTTTTATTGTAATCTCAGCACTCGGTGCAGATGAAAATAGCAGTGTTTTTTACAACAAAACGAAAGGCCAAATGGAACGCGATGTTTTAGCGGAGAATATTGAAAACACTTATATTCTACAACCTTCGCTTATTGTGGGCGACCGTGATGAAAATCGTTTAGGTGAAAAAGTAGCGACTTTTTTTATGAAGTCTTTCGGCTTTTTAATTCCGAAAAAATACAAAATGATTAAAGCCGAAACTATTGCGGAAGCCATGCTGATTTTGGCAAAAAAAGAATATTCTGAAAAAATTATTACTTCGGAAAAAATTAGGGAAATTGGAAAATAGACCTTCTTTCTGCAAGGTGTTCCCGCCGCGGCTGGCTCCTTGTAGGTAAATACAATAAATACGCTTAATAGACCTACAAGGTTTTGAAAACCTTGCAGGATAATAAACAAAACATGCAAGAAATAGAACGTAAATTTTTGGTCACTTCCGAAGCTTTTAAAAACGAAGCACACAAACGCACACGCCTTGTTCAGGGGTTTTTAAATACCCATCGGGAACGTACCGTGCGCATCCGTATTCAAGGAAATGATGGATTTATAACTATTAAAGGGAAATCTAACAAATCTGGGCTTACGCGTTTTGAGTGGGAAAAACAGATTTCACAGGCAGAAGCTGAAGAATTGCTTCTTTTATGTGAACCAGGCATTATTGAAAAAACCCGTTATGAAATTTCAATAGACAACCATACTTTTGAAGTAGATGATTTTATTGGTGAAAATGCCGGGCTAATCATCGCTGAAATAGAACTCGATTCTGAAAACGAACCCTTTTCAAAACCTGAATGGTTGGGAATGGAAGTAACGGGCGAGGTAAAATATTACAATTCAAATTTGAGTAAAAACCCCTTTAAGAACTGGAAAAATGAAAGCTAAATTACTTGTTGCAATTTTAGGAATTACATTTTTAAGTTGTGAAACCAAAATTGAAAAGGAATATATCTCCGAACCCTGCCCAGAGGAAGTAAAAATTCCAATGTCGCAGCTAAAAGAGGAACTTACTCAAAAAGGCTTTCAAACTTTTGATTACGTTGATGAAAAATCTGGCGACACCATTTTAATGCAACAATATTTTATTGCATTTCTAAAAAAAGGGCCCGCTCGTTCCCAAACCAAAGAGGAAGCGGACAGCCTACAAACATTGCATTTGGCACATTTGGGACGGATGTACGAAGAAGGTTTTGCAGATATTTCAGGCCCTTTTGGCGATGATGGCGATATACGTGGAATTACCATTTATAACGTTCCTACCCAAAAAATGGCAGACAGTCTTGCAAATATGGACCCTATGGTTAAAGCTGGCAGGCTTTCAATTGAAATCCATCCTTGGTGGGCTGCCAAAGGTTTTCCGTTACGTTAATAATTCTTTAATTTTTTGAATGGTTTCTATATTTGAAGTGCTGACAATTCCTTCTTCAAAAAATGTTTTACTGTGCATGGAAACTTTCGGTTTCTGTTGGAGTGTTTGTTTTTTTGTTGTTGCTGAAAAGTGAATGCTTTTAAACCCAGCTTCTTTAAATTTCAAGGCATTTTCAAGATTAATTCCGCCGCCTGGCATAATTTCCA
Organism: Aequorivita flava; assembly: GCF_038742595.1. NCBI lineage: Bacteria > Pseudomonadati > Bacteroidota > Flavobacteriia > Flavobacteriales > Flavobacteriaceae > Aequorivita > Aequorivita flava. Next base: position 357,499 of record NZ_JBANCF010000002.1, read on the forward strand.
GTTTACCTTTTGAAAGATTTTGAAGTTTCTTTAACAATAAAATTCCCTCAATTGCTCTAGGTTTTTGTCCCGAGGAAAGCAATCTATTCACTTTTAAATCTATTAAATTTTGAAGCTCTTCTAACGGGTTTTCAACCCAGTCAAAAGCGCGGTGAAAAGTAAAGTCCATTTCTTCGGAAGCAGCAATTAACAGCTTCGTTTTTTCAAAATCAATTTTATTTTCCGAAGTTAAAAATCCGCTTACAATTCCTGCACAATCTAATTTTTTACAAAATGCAATATCGCGCAACATAACATTAAATTCTTCTTCGGAATAGGTAAAGTTTCCACTTCGCGGACGGATTAAAACGTGGGTTGGAATAGTTAATTCCGAAACTACTTTTTCAATTAGTCCGTGGCTTGGCGTGAGGCCGCCAACGGAAAGCTCGGTGCAAAGTTCTATTCGGTTTGCTCCTGCAAGTTGTGCATTTTGGGCACTTTGGAAGCTATTCGCGCAGATTTCAATTTGTGTATAACTCAACTTTGACAAAGTTTAAAACTTTGTCAAAGTTATATCATTCAATTATTATTTCGTCAATAAACGTCCACGCTTTGTGTCCTGCACCTTGCAAACCGTCTGGAATCATACCATAATTGGGGATTTTCAGTTTTATATATCTGGTCATTAAACCCCCTTTCTCGGCTAAATTAACTGCGACATCAATTAAGTTATCGTTTTCCGCATTTACTTTTTTAGTGAAGGAAACTATTTCGCCTTTTACATTTTCGCAGGAAATAGAAAGCTCTTTGGGTGAATATATCCAAACTCCGGGCGAATTGAAAAATCGAGTTTTTAGGGAACGTACTTCCGTTTCCTTTCCCAAATCGATTGTAATTTCTAAATCATCACCCCAAAAACCCAACCACTCTTTGTCGCCATAGCGTTTGTCTCTACCAGAAATTCCGTTGATTAATGCTTCCTTTCCGCCGGCTGCATACGCAGGATTTGGCGCTAAGTTGAGTTCAATTTTTCCTAAAATCCCTTTATGATATTTTATTTCTTCGGAAAAATCACGCCCTAGTTTTTCGTCATTCTTAAAAACATTAGCCGTAATCTTGGAATCCCTTTCAATTAAAATTGGCTCTGAGTAAAGTTTCGTTTTAGAGTTATTTATCGAATAATGAATTTCCTTTCCTTTGGTGGGCGTGGATAACTCGTAAAATACTTTGTTTTCCACTTTTATAATTTTGCCGTCAATTTCATATAAATAATTGGCGTAATTAATATTTAAAGCATCCAAACGCTTCATAAAATCTTCAACTCGCGAAAAGAAATCGGGATAATCCTTTTCAAAGTCTTTTGAAGGGCCATTCCAAACTACTTCACTCATAGCAAGTGTTCTCGGAAAAACCATATATTCTACCTGCATTTCCGTAGGAATGTATTCCGTCCACACATTGGCTTGGGCGCCAAGAATATATTTTGCTTCTTCTGCCTTTAATTCATGGGGAATTGGATTAAAGGAATACACCTTTTTCAACGGCAGGAATCCGCCAATTGCCGTGGGTTCATCTAAATTTTCACTTTGGTAATAATCAAAATAGCAATGCGACACGGGGGTCATAATTACATCGTGTTTTTGCTTTGCGGCGTCAATTCCGCCTTGCATGCCGCGCCACGACATTACAGTGGCGTTTGGCGCGAGGCCACCCTCCAAAATTTCGTCCCAACCAATTATTTTTTTGCCTTTGCTATTTACAAATTCTTCAATTCTATGAATAAAATAACTCTGCAACCCGTGTTCATTTTTTAAATTTTTATCCTTTATCAATTGTTGGCAATGTGCACAATTTTTCCAACGCAATTTTGGCGCTTCGTCGCCACCAATGTGAATATATTCGCCCGGAAATAATGGCATAACTTCGTTTAAAACATTTTCCAAAAAAGTAAATGTTTCTTCTTTTGGGCAAAAAATATCTTCAAAAACACCCCAAGTTGTCGCCACGGGAATCTGTTTCCCAGTGCAGCCCAATTCGGGGTACGAACTAATGGCAGCCTGCGCGTGCCCGGGCATTTCTATTTCAGGAATTATCGTTACGTTTTGCGTCGCAGCAAATGCAACTACCTCTTTAATGTCTTCTTGGGTGTAAAAACCGCCGTAACGTTTACCGTCGTACAATTCTGGTTTATCTTCGTAATGCCCTATTCGCGTTTCATTTCTAAACGCCCCTTTTGCCGTGAGTTCGGGATATTTTTTAATTTCAATTCGCCATCCTTGGTCGTCCGTCAAATGCCAATGGAAAGTGTTCATCTTTAGCATGGCCAGATTTGCGATGTATTTTTTTACAAATTCCTTATCGAAAAAATGCCGCGAAACATCTAAATGCATCCCGCGGTATTGAAATTTTGGGAAATCGGTTATTGTTAACTGTCGTATTGAAAAAGTCGCCTCTTTCGGAGATTTAGGGCTTTCAAGCTTCGGTGGAAGTAATTGCCGCAACGTTTGTATTGCATAAAAAGCGCCACTCGCATCGCTGGCTTTAATGTGAATTTTTGAATTTGAAATATCTAAAAAATAACCCTCGGAAGGTTGCGAAGCCTCTTTCTCAATTATAATGTTGGCATCTTCTTTTGAAGTATTTTGAAGCTGAAATCCAGCACCATTTTTAAGAAATTCGTTTAAGAAATTACTCGCAATCTCAAATTCAGGAGCAGTGAATAAACTTGTGTTTTTATCGAGGGTGAAATTACCATCTCGCAAGGCTAATTGTTGTGGTTTTGGAATTAAAACTACATCGGGATTTTGCGAAAAAACGCTAAGTGAAAATAATGTGAGAATTAGAGTATAAATAGTTCGCATAGCTAGGGAAAAAGTTGGTTTAAGGTTTTTAACTTCAATTTTGGTGGGGTTTTACTTTCGGTTGAAAAAAGAATTGTTTTGGGTTCATTCGGCAATAAATCGAAGAAATTATCATCAAATTTTCCCTTTTCATCTGCCTCTAAAAATACATTCTTTTGAAGTGTTTTTGATACAAGAGTTACGGAAAAACACAAATTATTGTCTGTTCGAGCGCAGTCGAGAACTTTGGAGTTTGATTGAAACGATAGGTCTCGACTGCGCTCGACCGAACAGCATACTTCAATTTCGATTTCCGCTTTTTTAAGCTTTAAATCTTTCGGTTTTACAAAATAATTTAAATATTCACTTTTCCCGAAATTGATTTTTAAAACGCTAAAATCTCTATCAAATTTTAAAGTTTCCAACGGAAGGGAATAGACAATTTTACTACTGTTTTCGGGGCTTTCAATCGCAAGTTGTTTTTTGTGAATTACTTCTCCATCAAAATTCAATAACTTTAAAACTAAAGAATCTTTAATGGTTTTAAAACTATCATTTACTACAAAAATATTAAGCGTATCCTTTTTTTCTTCAGTAGAAATCAAAACGTTTTCAAAGGCTTTCTTGGCTTTATAATGCAGTGCTTTCCAATTGCCCAAATAATCAATGCTGGACCACGAAATAGCCGGCCAACAGTCGTTCAATTGCCAATAAAGCGTGCCCATGTTATATGGTTTTGCACGACGGTGGGCGTGAATTCCCATCGTAATTCCACGGGCTTGCAAAAGCTGACTTACATACATATAATCTTCGGCATTTTGCGGCACTGGAAAGTCGCGCGCCATATATTCTTCAATAATCTTAAAACCTCTGACGTGTTTTTGATGGTTTGCAAAAAGCGGATCGTTTTTAAAAACAGAATCTCTTCCGGTGGCATATTTTACAGTTTCAGGACTGGGAAACGATTGAAAGCCAAATTCGCTCATAAAACGCGGAACTTTCTTTTCAAAATGTTCAAAGGGGTAACCGTCATGCCATACCCACCAATCGTGGGCATCGCCTTGAAATTGGTAGCGTTTGTCGCCTCGACCAAATTTTGGCGAACTTTCCCAATAACTGATTTTTGGGCTTAAACTATCTACAACGCGCGGTAAAATGTGGTTGAAGAGGGCGTAATAACTATCCCAAATTTCTTGTTTTTGGGCTTCGGTTTTTCCTTCCTGCCAACCCCAACGATGCCAGCCCTCGTTATTTTCGTTATTGCCGCACCAAAGCGCGATGCTCGGATGGTTCCGTAAACGCTTTACATTTTCAATTGCTTCTTGTTTGGCGTTTTCCAGAAATTCGGCATCGCCGGGATACATGGCGCAGGCGAACATAAAATCTTGCCAAATAAGGATTCCTTTTTCGTCACATAAATTGTAGAAATAATCATCTTCATAAATTCCACCACCCCAAATGCGAAGCATATTCATATTTGCCGAAACCGCATCACCAATCAATTGCGTGTATTTTTCTCGATCTATTTTTGCGTCCAACATTTGTTGCGGAACGTAGTTGGCACCTTTCATATAAACAGGTTTTCCATTCAATTTAAAATAAAAACTTTCGCCAATGGAATCTTTTTCAGTAACTAATTCAATGGTGCGAATGCCAAGATTTTTTGAATAAGTTTCCAAGACATTCTTATTGTGAAGCAATTCAATTTCAATATCGTACAAAAACGAATCGCCTAAATTGTGCGTCCACCAAAGTTTGGGATTCTTTATGCTGAAAGGTATTTCATATTCACTTTGTCCCGATTTGGTTTTGAAATTTGAAACAAAAGTTTCGGAGGTGTTTTTATTCGTAATTTGAAGTGTTATTTCTTCGGCTTTTACTGTTTCAATTTCAAACTTCGCAACAATTTCAGCAAGAGAATCCGAAATAGATTTTGTTTGAAGAAAGACATCTTTTAGCCGTGCAATATCATAACTTTCTAATGAAACATTTCGCCAAATGCCCATAGTTTTTATAGTGGGTGCCCAATCCCATCCGTACTGATATTGCGGCTTTCGAGTAAAAACGCGATTACCTTCGGGAAGTTTGTAATTCAGTTTTTTAGCTTCAGCTTTTTCGATGGAATCTGGACTTTTAAAATCTACCAAAAGTTTGTTTTTGGCTTTTAAAGCATCGCTTACATCTACCTCCCAACTGCGGAAAGCGTTGTTTGCGGAAAGGATTAGACTATCATTGAGAAAGACTTCGGCATACGTATCCAAACCTTCAAACTTTAAAAAATGTTTGGCTCTTTTTAAGATTTCTTCGGAAACGGAAAATTGCTTTTTATACTGCCAATTTTTAGAAGAAACCCATTGAATGGAGTCTTCGTTATTTTTTAGAAACGGATCGGGAATTTCACCTAAACGCAATAAATCTGCTTGTACCGTTCCGGGAACATCTGCGGGTTGCCACTTAATTTTTTCAACTTCTGAAAACTGCCAATCTTCATGGAGCAAAAGTATTTTATTGGGCTTTTCTTCACAGGAAAGGAAAGTGAAAATAATTATGAAGAAAGTGTAGTAATGTTTTCCCATTGCACTAAAGTAGCAGTTTTCGGTATAACACATAAAAAAATCTGCCTTGAAAAATTTCAAGACAGATTTTCAACTATCAACAATAAAAAACTATGAAAAATCTATTGCCAGCCGCCGCCCAATGCTTCGTATAAATCTACGATGGATTGCAGTTGGCTATTCTTTGCATTAATTAAATTTAAACTAGAATTTAAGGCGTTTTCCTGCGCTGTTAAAACTTCCAAATAATTGGCAAAACCGTTGTTTAAAAGCTCTTCGGAATAATCCGTTGCCAAATTATAAGCTTCAAATTCCTTTTGCTTAACCTCTATTTTTTCAGTGGCTGCTTGGTAACTGTACAGTGCGTCAGAAACTTCTTTACTGGCATTTATAATTGCATATCTAAAATCTAAATAAGCCTGTTCCTGCTTCGCTTGCGAAACTTCGTATTGGGTACGAATCTGACGCTTGTTAAAAATAGGCTGCGTTAACCCGCCAATAATTGTGGCAAATAGTGAATTGGCATTAAATAGATTGTCAATTTCTATATTCTGAAGTCCGCCGGTAGCAGAAAGCGTTAAGGACGGATAAAAACCAGCTCGCGCTACATTAGTAAGTTCAAAAGCATTTATTAAATTGTATTCCGCGGCGATTACATCTGGTCTATTTCGAAGTAATTGAGAGGGAATTCCGGTTTTTAAAGAAACGTCTAATTTTTGGTTTTCCAAGCTGCTGCGTTCAACCATTCTCGGTGCGCTTCCCATTAAAATTGAAAGTGTATTTTCCAGCAATCGCGCTTGGTTTTTTAAATCGATTAAAATACCCTGCGCCGTGTATAATTGCGCTTCGGTTTGTTTCACGCCCACTTCGGTAACATTTCCCGCTTCTTTTAGAGCTTGGGTAGTTTCTAATCCTTTAGAGCGTGTTTCAATTGTTTCTTCGGTTATACGAATTTGCTCATCCAAGGCCAATAATTGATAATAAACTGAAGCAATATTGCCAATCAACCTACTTTTTACGGCTTGGTGCGCAGCCACTGTTTGTAAATATGAAGCATCTGAAGCGCGTTTTGTACTTCTAATTTTTCCCCAAATATCGGCTTCCCATGAAAGGCCTGCGCTTAATTCGTATTGGCCAATAGATGAAACATTGCCAAATTGATTGGTTGCTGGCAATTCCTGATGGGTGTATTTTGCATTTCCGTTTATGGAAGGTAAATAACCGGCTTTGCCCTGTTTTACATACGCTTCGGCAATTCGTATTTGCTGCAGCGCCACGCGAATATCCATATTGTTTTGTAATCCTTCCTCAATATAATTTTGAAGAATTGGGTCTGTAAACAACTCCTTCCATGAAAGTGTGGCAATGGTGAGTGTATCTTGCGACAATTGGTCCGTGCGGTAGTTTTGAGCTTCTACTATCGTTTCGGGTCTTTTGTAATCTTTGGCAACAAAACAAGATTGTAATGTTAAAAACGCCAGCGCGATTACAGCTCCTTTTATAAATTTCATAATCTGATTTCTTTTATTTTTCATCTTGAATCTCTACTTCAAAAGTGTCTGGGGTTTTATTCATTTTATCTTGAATCCACTGGAAGAAAATGTAAAGGATAGGAATAACAAATACTCCAAAAATGGTTCCTATTAATAATCCACCAACGGCTCCGGTACCAATTGCATTGTTTCCACGAGCACCGATACCTGAGGCAAATACAAGTGGCAAAAGACCCACGATAAAAGCAAAAGACGTCATTAAAATTGGACGAAGTCTTGCTTTGGCACCTTCAAAAGCTGAATTCATTCTAGAGAGTCCAGTTCTGCGTCTTTGAAGGGCAAATTCTACAATAAGAATAGCGTTTTTGGCGAGTAGCCCAATGAGCATTATCAACGCGATTTGGAAGTAAACATTATTTTCCAATCCCGCAAATTTAGTAACAATATAGGCTCCAAAAACCCCAACTGGCACAGAGAATATTACTGAAAATGGAATTAAGAAACTTTCGTATTGCGCCGCTAGGATAAAGTACACAAATAGTAAAACCAAAATAAAAATAAAGGTGGTTTGACTCCCGGATGATATTTCTTCACGCGTAAGTCCTGAAAATGCCACGGTGTATTCTTGAGGTAAGTTTTTACTAACTTCCTGCACTGCTTTAATAGCATCTCCCGAAGAATATCCTGGTGCTGCTGCACCGTTTACGCTTGCAGAGTTAAACAAGTTAAATCTGGTTACCGATTGGGGCCCGTAAACTCTTTTTAAAGAAATGAATTCGGTAATAGGAGCCATTTCGCCCATAGCGTTACGAACAAACATTTGATTTAAACTTTCAACAGAAGTTCTATCTTCTGGCAATGCTTGTACAAAAACACGGTATTGTTTTCCGTATCGAGAAAAGTCTGCTGCGTAAATACTTCCTATATAGCCTTGCAAGGTTGTAAGAATGGAACTTACACTTATTCCGGCTTCTTTTGTTTTAGTAATATCTACATCTATTTCGTATTGGGGATAATCGGTATTAAATGAAGACTGGGCATACATAATTTCCGGCCGTTGCATTAATTCTTGCAGATAGGTTTGGGTTGCCGCACTCAGGTCGTTAAAGCTACCGCCCGTTCTATCTAAAACTTTCATCTCGAACCCTGAAGATATTCCAAATCCTGGAACACTTGGAGGTTGGAAAAATAAAATTTTTGCGTCCGGAATACTTGCAGCAATTCCGAATAGTTGGCCGGTAATAGCTTCTACCGATTTACTATCCTCTTTTCTTTCAGACCAATTATCTAATTTAATAAACCCAATACCGTAGTTACTTCCCGAACCACTTATAATACTAAAACCATTTACTAACGAAATATCTCTAATTCCGGGAACATTCTTAATTTTTTCTTGTAATTCTTTAGTTACTCCAACAGTTCGGTCTAATGAAGCACCAGCTGGAAGCTCAATATTCGCAAAAATAAGTCCTCTATCTTCGTCTGGAACAAAGCCTGTGGGCGTAGTATTGGAGGCCCAAACAATTCCGACTACACATAAAATAAGGAAAGCACCACTAATCCATTTGTGTTTATATAAAAAACCTAATGATCTAACGTATTTATTAGTTGTTACTGTAAATGCAGTATTGAATTTACTGAAAAAACGACCTAATAAATTTTTCTTTTTAACTTCTTCATCGTGGGTTTTTAGAAAAATAGCACACAATGCCGGACTCAGTGTTAACGCGTTTACCGCAGAAATTATAATTGCCACAATAAGAGTAACGCCAAATTGTTCGTAAAATACACCTGTTGGTCCGGTAATAAAAGTTACAGGTATAAACACAGCCGCCATAACCAAAGTAATTGATATAATAGCGCCCGTAATATCATCCATTGCCGAATGCGTTGCTTTTAGTGCAGATTGGGCCCCTTCTTCAAGTTTAGCATGTACCGCCTCTACAACTACAATTGCATCATCTACTACAATACCAATTGCTAAAACAAGTGCAAACAGTGTAAGTAGATTGATTGAGTAACCAAACAAATTGAGAAAAAAGAAAGTTCCAATAATAGATACAGGAACTGCAATTGCAGGAATTAATGTAGAACGAAAATCCTGTAAGAAGATAAACACTACTAAAAACACTAATAAAAATGCTTCAATTAATGTGGTAATTACTTTACTTATCGAAGCTTCTAGAAATTCATTAGAATCGAAGTTTACGATATATTTTACTCCTTTTGGAAAATCTTTTTCCATTACTTTGAACTTCTCATGAACTGTACGGATAATTTCTTGAGCATTAGATCCTGCTGTTTGATAAATTGCCATACTAACGCCTGGGTTTCCATTTGTAAATGAAATGGAGCCATAGTTTTGTGCATCTAATTCTACATCGGCTACATCTTTTAGGGTAAGAAACTTACCACTGCCCAATGATTTAATTACGATATCTTCATATTGTGAAGCTTCTTTATATCTACCACTGTAAGTTAAAACGTATTCAAAAGATTCTGCATTATTTTGTCCTAAGGAACCAGCTGCAGCCTCTCTACTCTGTTCACGGATAGCTGCAGTAATATCTGCAGGTTCTAGGTTGTATGCAGCTAATTTCTCTGGTTTTAACCATATACGCATTGCGTAATCTTTACCACCAAATACATTAACACCACCAACTCCATTAATTCTTTTTAGTTCTGGAAGAACATTAATGTTTAGATAGTTTTGAATATAAGTGCCGTCGTAATTTTCATTTTCCGAATATACTGTAAGGAACATTAAGGCACTCGTTTGTTGTTTTTGAGTTATTACGCCAGATTGCGTTACTTCTGATGGCAATAATGAACTTGCGCGAGCCACACGGTTTTGAACGTTAACTGCTGCAATATCCGGATCTACATCCTGATCAAAAAATACATTAATGCTAGCGCTACCATTGTTACTTGCGGTAGAAGTAATATAAGTCATTCCTTCTACTCCATTAATTTGTTCTTCAATAGGAACAATTACACTTTCAAGAACAGTTGCCGCATTAGCCCCAGGATAATTTGCAGAAACCTGTACCGTTGGTGGAGCTATTTCTGGATATTGGGTGGTAGACAGAGTTGTAATACCTAAAACCCCCAATATTAATATTATAATGGAAACGACACTCGATAAAACGGGTCTTTCTATAAACTTCTTTATCATGGTCTTTTCTTATTTAAATACTTTTTCTAATCCTTGTGCAATACTATCAAAGCTAGCTGACTGAGCAACAATAGGAGTTTTATCTCGTAGTTTTCCAACTCCTTTCGCAACAATTTTATCGCCTGGCGCTATGCCTTCTTTTACTATTACCATGTTATCTACACGGTCTATTACCTGAATAGCGCTAGTTGTTGCAAGAGTATCGCCTTGTACTTTATACACATACGTTATTCCTTGTCTTTCATACGTAGCGGAGGCAGGTACAACCGTTGCGTTTTCATAGGTATTTGGAAGTTGTATTATTCCACTATAACCACTTGACAGAATTCTATTTGGGTTGTCAAAAACTGCTCTAAAAGACACTGTACCGGTAGATGGATTTACCTGCGAGTTTATAGTTTCTATAGTTCCCTCTTTATCATAAAGACTTCCATTGGCTAGTACTAACCGCACTTTCGGAAGATTTTTAATTTTTTCCTCTAAGGTGCTACCTTCGTTCTTTTCAATAAAATCTAAATACGCTTTTTCATTTAGTGAAAAGAAAGCATATATCTTTTCAATATTAGCAACCGTTGTTAAAGGCATTTGAGAGGTTGGGCTAATTAAAGCACCCTCCCTAAAAGGTATAGCCCCAACATAGCCATCAACAGGACTTTTTATTGTGGCGTACCCTATGTTTGCAGCAATAGCGTTATACCCGCTTTGGGCTTGGGCCAATTTTGCCTTCGCCGTTTCTAATTGTACACCGCTAATTATATTTTTTTCAACGAGTGGTTTTAGTTTATTAACCTCCACCTGTGCGGCATTCACATTAGCTTTGGCAGCAGCCGCATCTTGACTCAATGCCTGGGTTTCTAACCTAAAAAGTGTTTGCCCTTTTTTTACTTTTTCTCCTTCGTCCACCAAAACCTGTGTAATATAACCGGAAGTTTTTGCGCGAACTTCACTATTAATTATACCCTCTAAACTGGTTGGGTAAGTAGCATAAGCGGTAACCGTTTTTGTAGGTACGGTAACTACCGGAAATGGTAACGCTTGCGGAGCTTGTTGCCCCGTTTTTTCTTCGCCACAGGAAGTAAGCATAAATAAAATCCCTAAAGCAATGGGAAATAAATAAAGTTGATTTATCTTTTTCATTGTTGATTTAATTAGTTGTTTGTATTTTTTTCAGTAAGTTTTTTTTGAAGTTTTTCAATAGAAGCGCTCGCTTGATTTAGAAATTCCAAGTAATCTGTATGAAATTCCAAATCGAAGATTTCATCGGAATCCTTGGGAAGCGATTCATTTATTTCCTTTTTATATTCCATTATTTCTAAATGCAACCGCTGTTCACATTTCCAATTTTTTAGCATATCGGCCATGGCATGAATCATAACATCCGGAATTAAGATGAAATATTTTTTCCGATCACCAGATTTTGTATAATATGTAATTCTACTGGCCGCTTGTAAGGTGGTAAGATGGGTAGATATTGTACTTTTACTTGCTCCCAGTTCACAAACCAAGGCCTCAAAGGTTGTTCCCTGTTTGCCCGTTAGTATTAGCGTTGCCAAAATCCTGGCGGCCAAAGGCGCAATTTGCTCCTTTCCTTCTATATGCACGCCAAGCTTTTCAATTAAATTTTTTCGTTTAGTCAAAACAACTAAATTTTATAATTAGGGCGCAAAAATACGATTGGTTCGGTAATAACCGAACTAATCGAGGCCTAAATTTTTGTTAAATAATTTAATATGCACTTTAACAACATTGTCATTTTCACAATAATTCGTTTTAAAAATATTGAATAGGCAATTTTTTAAGATTTAATTTCCGAAACCGTATTTTGAATTTTATAAATCTCTGACATTTATCAAATATATTATCTCTTTATATGTTTGATTTTCAATTGATAATACCAAAATTATTTTGGTATTAAGTAAAAATAAATGATACCTTCGGCGAAAATTTTTAAAACCTAATAACAAGAACAAATTCTATTCTTTAGTACTACTTTTAGTAGTAACATCCCTTTCTTATGCACAGTCTGGTGTGCTAGACACTTCCTTTGGCAACAACGGAATAGCAACTACCCAGGTTTCCCCAACCTATAATTTTGTTACCGCTACCACAGTTCAGCCTGACGGTAAAATAATTCTTGTTGGAGATTCAGGCGAACCAGCAACTTATAAAGCTACAGTGGTGCGTCTTAATACCGACGGAACTTTAGACACTTCTTTCGGAACTGGCGGAAATGCAACCATTACTATTCCAACCGCAAAGTCATTCGGAATGGATGTTGCGCTTCAAGATGATGGAAAAATCGTGGTTGGTGCTAGAACTTGGGATAATGTTAGCGGAAATATGGTTTTAGCCAGACTTAATACCGATGGTTCTTTTGACAGCTCTTTTGGCACAAACGGTGTTGTGATAGCAAATTCTGGCGGGAACGATGTATTGGCTTCCGTTATAATTGCCGATGATGGAAAAATCTATATCGCCGGAGATTCCGACAATAACTTTTCTATCGCAAAATTCAATACCGATGGTACAATGGATACTAGCTTCGGTACAAATGGATGGTCCTCTATAGCATTTTCCTCTTCTAGCTATGCCCAAGATATTGCTTTTCAAAATGACGGTAAAATCGTAATGGGAGGATTCAGCATTATATCAGGAGGTCGATATCAAATGGCGGCTGCAAGAATAACCGCTGATGGGGCTTTAGATAATAGTTTCGGAACCGATGGAAAGGTTGCTTTTAACTTCGGTATTGACCACGATATAGCGACTACCTTTGGCATTCAATCTGATGGAAAAATCGTTTTGGGAGGACACACTTATATTACCAGCAACCCAAGATTAGCCTATGATTTTGCTGTGGCAAGACTAAATACGGACGGAAGTCTTGATAATACGTATGGAAATAATGGAGTGGCCACAACGCAAATTGTAGATGAAGCCAATTATGCCAACGGTTTAGTAATACAGGCAGATGACAAAGTAGTTTTAGCAGGCCGTACAGTGAAATTGTTTGATTATGATTTCGCAATGATTCGTTTTAATACTGATGGCACCTTGGATTCTACCTTTGGAAATGGTGGAAAAGTGAGCACAGATAATAACGGAAAAGAAGATCATGGGTATGCAATTGCAATGCAGCCAGATAACAAAATTATTTTAGCGGGTCACTCATATTCTGCAGCAGGTAGCGATTCTGAAATGGTTGTTGCACGTTATCAAAATGATGACACTGCAGAAATTGAAGGATTTATAAAAAATGATATCCGCCTTTATCCAAACCCTGCAAACGGACAAATTACAATTGAATTAAGCGATGCTTCTTCAAACTATCAAGTTGCTATTTTTGATGTTTTGGGCAAAAAAGTATATGCTTCCGAAATTCAAAAAGTAGGACAGATTGATGTTTCTGCTTTGGCTTCGGGCACCTATTTGGTAAAACTTAATTCTGATAACAAATCAAGCGTTGTTCGATTTGTGAAGCAATAATTCATTCGAATAAGATTCCAAAGAGACTATCTATTTTTAGGTAGTCTCTTTTTTTGGTTAATTATTGAAGCGTTTTAATTTCAATTTTTTCTCGAAGCTCATTGCCTTCCGCGTCCACCGCTGTCAATAAATATTTTCCGGGCTTTGGCGAAACTGCCAACTCGTGAAAGGTTTCAGTCTTCCCAATATATTTTGAATCCAAATACCAAAAGACAGTGGTTTCCGGCGATCGGTGGGCGAGTTTGAAAATTACTTCGTTTACGTTTTCATCAAAATTCTTCGGAAGCAAAACCGCTTCATTTTTCTTCGGATAAATAAAAGCCATTAACTTTTCGACTTCCTGCAAACAGTCGGGCGCAAAAGGGGGAAGAATTTTATATTCCGGGTGAAGATGGGCATAATAATATTCCATCACCGGTGGCAATACAAACCAATTTTTCTGAACCATTTCTGAAAGCGGATAACACGACGAATTCACCCGATAATTTTGTGAAGCATCTAGAAATACAGTTTGCTGATACGGACAAGCCTCGGTTCTCACTCCTTTTTTTGGAATCCATTCCTCTTTTATTTCATCGCAAAAAAGTCCGGCGAGATGCCCACTTTTAGAACAAACCTCTACCTCAACCAATTCATCATATGGAATTTTGAACCATCCCGATTGTGGTAAAACATTTAAAATATCAAAGAGAACGGGGGCTGCGGCCTGAATTCCCGTTAATCCCGGGCGGCCTTCGCCATCGGCATTTCCCACCCAAACCCCGATTGCGTATTTTGGCGTTACCCCCACTGCCCACGCATCTTTAAATCCGTAGCTCGTCCCGGTTTTCCAAGCTAGCGGCTGACTGCTGGTAAAAAATTCCCAGTTTTCTTCCCCGCTCGGACGATTCACTTTTTGCATTGCGTTGAAAGTTTCATAAATGGCTCCAGCATTCCAAACGGAAGGTTTTTGTTGAATTTTGCCGATCCCGATAGCTATCGGGACATCGTGCTCTTTCACATAAACAGGTTCCACAAATTCATTTTTCCGATATTCGCTGGAAGAATTATTGAAGAAATTTAACGTTGAAGCCATTCCTGCATAAGCTTTTGTAATATCCCACAAACTACTTTCCGCGCCACCGAGAATCAACGAAAGTCCGTAATAATCTGAAGGTTTATCTATTTCGTTTAAATTAATTTTGCCCAAAACATTATAAAAACGCTGCAATCCAAAATCACGTAACATTCGCACCGCGGGAATATTCAGCGAACGCGAAAGTGCAACGCTGGCCGGCACTGCGCCATTAAATTGTTTGTCGAAGTTTTCAGGCATGTACCCATTCACCGAAGTTGGAATATCAGCAACCAATGTATTTGGAAGAATTTCGCCCGCATCGAGCATTGAAGTAAATAGAAAGGGTTTCAATATACTGCCCGTGCTTCGTGGTTTTTCAATTATATCTACAAAATTGTTGTGCTCGCGTGTGGTTGGTGAATTGCCCACGTACGCCAGAACTTCCCGAGTATTCACATCCAAAACCAAAACGGCGAGGTTATTTATTTGATTTTGCGCCAACATATAATGTTGTTCTTTTACAATATTATTTACCTTTTGCTGAAGCGAAAAATCAATTGTGGTTTCAATGCGTTTTCCGTGATGTTCCTTTCTTATTTTTTCGGTTAAATGCGATGCAAATTCTGGTAATGGCAAAGGTTTTCCCGGCAATTTTTCATCCAAAGCCAATT
Source organism: Aequorivita flava (assembly GCF_038742595.1). Classification (NCBI taxonomy): domain Bacteria; kingdom Pseudomonadati; phylum Bacteroidota; class Flavobacteriia; order Flavobacteriales; family Flavobacteriaceae; genus Aequorivita; species Aequorivita flava. The sequence continues at coordinate 372,755 of NZ_JBANCF010000002.1, forward strand.
GATACGTGGTTTCATCAATCACTTCATTTCTGAAAAGTTTCAGCAATAACCCATCTCTTTTTTTCTTTAAAATTTCTTCGTTTTTGCCAGGAAAAATAAGCGACGGCGCATTTGGAAGCACTGCCAATGCCGCTGATTGCCCCCAACTCAGTTCGCTAGCGGGAATTCCAAAATATCGCCACGAAGCAGTTTCGAGCCCCACCACATTTCCACCGAAAGGCGCGTAGGAAGCATATAAACTTAGAATTGATTTCTTTTTGTAACCCGCTTCCAATCGCGTGGCTTGAAAAATTTCAACCACTTTTTCAAAATAAGTACGTCCTTTATTTTGTCGGGAAAGTCGGATTACTTGTTGCGTAATTGTACTTCCACCACGGCGGGAATCGGTAGTAATATTGTGCCAGAGCGCTTTTGAAATTGAAACCGGATTAAAACCGGGATGCCAATAAAAATGTTCATCCTCAAAATAAAGAATGCATTTTTCGAACCGTTCCGGCACAGAATCCATTTGTGGAAAACGCCATTGGCCGTCAACTGCAATTCGCGCACCAAGCATCTGGCCAGTGCTACTTTCCGCAACGGTCGCGGTTGGAACGTTAAATAATGGGGATGGAAGGCAGAATAGCCAAAGCATGAATAATAGCCCCAATGCCCCCTTCGCAAAGAGAAGGAGTTTTTTTTTGGATGCCTTATTCTTTTCGGAAGTTTTCAGGATTTTTCTTTGTAGGATAAACGGCTGTAACTAAAATAAATTCATTTATAATTTTATAAACGACTCTAAATTTTCCTTTAACAATAACTCTTCGGCAAGTTGGGTCAAACTCATCCACCTGCCATTGTTTGGTAAAGACCATTTTTTCGGTTTCTGTAATTATGCTTACTATATTTTTAGAAGCAGAATTTGGGGGGTTTTTAAAATAGAATTCAAAAATCTCTTCCAAATCCCGTTCGGCTTCGGGAGACCAATGGATGCCTTTAACTTTATCATCCATTATTGTTTTTAGCTGAGTTGAATTTATCTTTTAATTGCGCGGAAGTTTTAAATTTTCCTTCTGAATAATCAGCTACGGCACGGTCATTTTTATCTCGATATTCTTGCAAGGAAATTTCTCGCCCATTCACGGATTTTGCAACTATAGTTGAATCTTTTAAAGATTCACTTTCTAAAATTTCTTCAAAACGAGAAACATTTTCATCGTTCACTAGACGAAGAATTTTTTCCACAAGTTTTATTTTTCTTTCAGCAATATTCATTTTCAGACTATTAATTATAAGTAAATATAAGAATTTTACTGTTCAATCGTTACCCACATCCCTTTATTCCTCGCATAATAGCTATTATCATACATAGCCTCAACCTGCGTTCCGGGCAAATAATACGTTCCTAAATAGGATGCATTTAATTTCACGGCGAAAGTTTTCGTTTCATTTTTCTTTAAATCGAAGAAAAAATTCACGCGGTCGTCGCGAATGTCTGTGTATCGCGCATTTCCACTTGCGCCGCCACCCAATTCAGAAAAACTTGTGTTTACAATTTCCCAGCCGCTTGGGAAGATTTTTGAGAGCGCCACATTATTTATTTCATTATTGGAAGTATTGGTTACACTCACCTTTGCAATGATTTCAGTTCCCTGTCTTACAGTTGAAATATCCATTGGTTTCCCGACACCGTCCAAATATTCGGCTTTCAATGAAAGATTGCGTCGTTCGGCAAGTTCCTTTCCCAATGGAAGTTTTCCATGTTGTGAAAGCGTAACGTAAACCACATTTCCTTTTAAGTTGGTCACAGAAACGGAATTACTTCCCATTACAAACGAAAGATCGCGCTGCGCAATGGCCCGATCGGTTTTTACCTTAACAGATTTTCCGCCATTTGTAAACGTAAGTTCCATCGCTTTTCCGCCGTTTTTGGCAACCATTTTCGCCATTGCCATCAGCGCATACGAAGTTTCCTGGGTGCTGTACCAATTTCCGGATGACAAATCCTTCGCAACAGAAATCGCTAAATCGCGTTGTTTCGAATCACCCAAAAGCACCAAAGTTTCCAAAGCCATCGCCCTATTTCTGAAAGGCGAGCCATAAGTGTAATAATCATACTTCTGCGGAACAAAATTTATGTTGGCCGTTTGTGCAATTTGTTGTGCAACTTCTTTTTTTCCAGCCAAAGCGTACGCAGCAGCCAAACGCCATTTTGCATCATTGCTCAATTCCTTGCTTTCGCGAAGTCGATTCATCGATGCCAATTCCGGTTTTCCAGCCAGCGCCAATGTGTAAAGCCGATAAGCCTGCGTTAAACTGGAATTGTAAACCTTGTAACTATTTCGCCATTGGCGTGCTGCATTTTGTTGATATAGCAACCAATTGCTCATAAAACTTATAGGAAGCGCATACCCTTTTTGCTTGGCTTCGAGCATAAAATGACCTGCAAAATTGGTACTCCATTCATCCGCTTCCCGTTCGCCGGGCCAATACGAAAGTCCGCCATTGGGGAGTTGAAATCTGCCCAAACGTTCAATTGCAGCTTTTACGTTTTTCTCGATTTCTTTCTTTTTTTCGAAAGTTATGTCGAAAACATCTGCTAAATAAAGCTGCGGAAAGGCCGACGATGTAACTTGTTCCAAACAGCCATACGGATAGTGGATTAAATATTCCATTCGTTTGCCAAAATCCATCGGTGGCAAGGTTGAAAATTCAAGCATCGCAGCATTGCTTCCGGGCACGCCAAAAGTTTCAAAAGTAATGGTTTGCGAAGCGTTTCCATCCAACGTATAATTTATAGCTTTTTGCGAAATAGGATTCGGGTTTTCCACATCGATTTCTACTTTATAACTCGCCTTTTCGCCGTTGCCAGAAGCGGTTACTTCAATAGTTTGAAATTTCTTGGTTGGTAAAACTTCGAATTCAAAATTCACAATTTGCTCGCCCGGACTGCTGAAAGAAACAGTTTTTGAAGCACCATTTTTCGGTTTCAATGCATCGCCAGTTTTCACAGTAATCGTAGCAGTTTTCACTTTATTTTCCATCGCAAAAACGGTAACGGGAAGCGTAACGGTTTCGCCCGGCGACAATTTCCGCGGAAGCGAAGCCAGCACCATTAATGGTGTACGGACGGGCGTAGTTTTATCGACACTTCCGTAGGCACTTTTCGTTTTATCACCGGCAATTACCATAGTCCGAACGGATCCCACATAATTCGGCATCACTAAAGTATGCGTCGCTGTTTTTCCGGCGGCGAGTTCGAATGGTCCAAGATATTTTACAACCGGTTTAAACCGGTCCGCTTTTCGGTTTTTTGCACCCAAAGCCGCATCGCCACCGCCAATTGCGTAAATATTATCCACGCTGCCGGAATACGCGCCAATCACGTAATCATACATATCAAAGGTTTTTACGCCCAGAGCTTCACGACTGTAAAAAGCATCGTGAATATCAGGCGTTGCGAAGCGGGTTAAATCCAATAAACCTTCATCCACAACCGCCAAAGTATAAGTCATCGGTTTGCCTTTTTCCTCGGAAACTTTTACGGTGAAATTTTCCTCAGGTTTCAACACATTTGGCATCGTAATTTGTGGATGCAAAACAGTTGAAGGATCTTCCACCGAAAGCGGAATAACGCCGTAAAGCCGTATTGGCAAATCATTTTTCGTCTGGCTGTGCGGCTGTAACAGCGAAATATTCACATAAATATTCGGCGCCATTTCCTTTGTAATTTTTATCGCAGCTTTGGTTTCGCCCTTTTTGGTTTCAATCCAATGCGTTGTTAAAACCTCGGTGCCGTTTTCAACGCTAATCAAAGCTCGGCCATCACTTCCTGAAGGAAAGGTTATAAACGCTTCCTCGCCAACGTTGTATTTTTCTTTATCTGCGGAAAAAAGTAACATTCGTGCACTTTCAGCATCACCGTCGCTTGGGCGTTGCCACCAATTTCGGTAGAAATATGTAATGCGCCCTGTTGCGTGCCCGGATTGTTTATCGATTACGCGAATTAAATATCTTCCGCCCTCTTCTTCGGGAATATTTACTGTGAATTTCCCCTTTCCGCTGCCATCGGTTTTTACGGTGAATTCTTTCACCGGACGATGCACGGTTGAATTTTCATAGGTTGAAAGATTGTCTTCTCCCCGATTCCACCACCAACGCCATTCAATTTTAAAGACTTTTACTTCCAGTTCGCGATTGGCTGCAGCTTTGCCTTGGGCATCTACGGAAACCACATCAAAATTTGTGTTTTCATCTGTAAAATAAGAACCGTAACGGCCGGCTTCGGGCGATTTTAAACCGACAAAATGTGAGAATGGCGCTAAATCCTTTGAAAAAATATCCATTGAAAAATCGCCACCGCCTTCGTACACTTTCGTTAAAAAAGTAGCTTTCAACATTCCGGGAGCGTTCTTTCCAACTTCCAGGTTTTGGCTGAAAGAAGTACTGCCTTCCGAAGAAAGTTGCGCATCCAAAATAGGAATTTCAACCTCCTCAAATTTTCGGATTGGGTCGATGAAATTGTATTTTGAATATTTCGGAAAAGCGGAATTGCTGGCGCGAAGCGTAGCGGTCATATCAATTTTCAAATTGCGCGCAGGCGAGCCGTGAAGCCACATTGCGCTTGCGGTTCCTTTTACGGGCTTTGTTGCATCGAGGATTTCATCTTCAAAATCCAGCTTAATTTTTAAACGATTTGGTTTAATAGTCGCCACTTTTAAAGTATGCGAAAATTGCGCGCCGCCCACGGTTATTGTCGCGTTCCAATTGCCGGTTGGTGCAGACGCGTCTGTTGCGATTGGGAAATAATAAAAACCCTTCAGCCCTCTGGTCCCCGAAGGGGGGATTACTGTTTCAGATTTGTTCGAATTTAAAACACTTCTTTGCACAAGTTTTCCACGGGCATCGGTTACTGAAAGTGTAATGGGGTGGTTTTTCGGAAGAGGATTTGCGTTGTCGTTCAACACAAAAGTAAGGTGAATACTGTCGCCGGGACGGTAAACGCCGCGTTCGGTGTAAGTGTATCCTTTTAAGCCCTTTTGCAATTCATTCCCCGAAATGTCGAAATTGCTCATGGAAAGGGCGTTACCGTCTTCCAGTTTAACGTAGGCATAATTGTTTCCTTTTTGAGCTACGGCGAAAGCTGCATTTCTGTTACTATCGTAAAGAGTGGATCCATCACTCTCAGTAGTAACGGTTTCAATTAATTGCTGCTGATAATTAAAAAGTTTGATTTTTACTCCGCCCTCAGGCTTTGCGGAAATAAGATTCGTAGCAAAAAAATGATACGATCTATTGTTGCCTTTTTTCACAATCAATCCTAAATCGGAGCCCAAAATATTTGCGGTAACTACGCGCTCTTCGTTGTAATATGCGGGGTGGCACGGATTGTCCTGCTGCTCCCAATTATAGGTGTAATTCCGCCAGCGGTAAATTTCATTGTCCCAATAGCGCTCTTCGCGTAGTTCCTCATCTTCGGTGGTATCGTTGGCATAATAGGGGTCATCTTCGTAATAATCATCAGAATATCCGTTATCTTCGGAATTATCTTCTTCCGAAATCATTTCGGCACAATCGTAAGTAATATAATCCTTTTTAAAACTGAGTTCCAACTGATAGATAGCGCCGGGATCTGCCTTAAAATATTCCGAAAGATTGATGGCGTAGGCTTTCCAATTGCCGTTGTTGCCCAAATTGTCATTCTGAAGGGTGATGGTTTTTTTGGCAATTCGTCTTCCCACGCGTTTAATATCGTAGGTATTGTTATCATTCAAATTATAACTTTGAAGAAATTGCAACACGTTATTTTCGTAAATTTTAATGATGCGAACATCGACTTTTGAAAGATTTACCGCTTCAAAATAAACCGGCGTTGAAGTAGAATTTGGAAGAATGACGCCTTTTGAAATCATCCGAACGGCGGGTTTTAACTGTTCAAAGGAAACCAATTCTGAAAATTCCTTCTTCAATTCGAAACCTTCCGTGTTTTTTATTCCTGTAAATACGGTGACTTTTACATCGCCAACCACGCGGTTTGGCGGATACACATTTAGTACATTTCCATTGACTTCGTACCGTAAATCCTGCGTGTTTTCAATAGTTACCAAGCCTGCAAAATCCTGATTTTCCAGCAAAGGATCGGAAAAATTAATGCTCAAAAGCGCGGCAGGTGCCAACGTACTACTGATGTCAATGATTGTAAAATTGTTTTGACCTGGAATTGCAAATGTATTTTCACCTTTGTTTTCAGCATCAATTGGTTTGCCATCCCATTTAATAATGATTTCGGAATCGTCTATTTTTCGGTTGATACTGTCAATTTTAAAATTGAAATATTTGGCGTCAGCAGCTTCCGCTGGCCATTTCAGCTTTAAACTTTTTCCATCTTGCGAAACCGAAACTAATTGCTTCGCTTTTTCCAATGAAATTACATCCGACGCTTCAATAGATGCTTCAACATATTGCCATTGCTTGCTATAGCTTTGAAGTTTTCCTACTTCAACCTTAAAATTTGGGGTAATGGTGTGAAAACTGAAAGTATAGGTTTTAAAATCCGCTGAAATGTCTTCGTAAAATTTATTCAGTTTTACGGTTACAGTATATTCTGTATCCGGTTTTAAATATTCCGAAGGTTGGAAGATTAGTGTTTTGCCGTTTTCAACAATTAGTTTTCCTTTTGTGGATGGGGAAATTTTTAAATAATCATCAGCTGAAAGTTCCTGCGTCATCTCAAATTGCTCCAATGGTTTTGCAAGTTCAACGCGAATGGCCGTTGTTATGGATTGGTTTCCGTAAGTGTTATACGAAATATAATCCTTGAATTTGAAAAGGTTGTCGGTTTCGGAGTGCTTGTCTTTGTCTTTACAGGAAAAGACGAAAAACAATAAAAGTACAGGCAGGAACTTGAGCAGAGTTTTCATCAGCATATAATATTTTAATAAAGCGGAAGATGGAATGCCGCATTGTGTTTCTTCAATTGATTTGAATTCTATAGATGGGCATTTCATAAGCGATGGTTAAAAGCATTTAAAAATAAGGCAAAATGATTGGGCTGCAAAGCAAAAACCAAATCGTTTTGTTTGAAATAATTACTTAAATACGTTTTATGGGTGGGGAGGTTAAATTTCTAACGTTCAACTATTTTATAATCGTATTTTAAAATTTAACATTTGGGATGGAATTAACAAAAAAGACTGTTTATTGATCATTTAAACAGCTTATTATAAGCAATGTATTCAGGCAAATTCCAAGATAGAAACCCTTTGGATTCCCATTCCTTTTTAAATACTGTTTTTTTGAATTCAATATGTTGATAATATTCTTTAGCGTTCATAAAATCAGTTTCAAAAGCAAATTTTTCTTTTTGGATATTTTCAATCTTCATCAATTCAGAAAAAGACTTGTCTAAATAGGGCAAGGATTTATTTGACAAATTTGCCAAATAATCAAAATGTAAAAAGGCCTCGTCTGCATGTGCAAAATTATATTTCGCAATCAAAGTGTCCCCATTAACGATGGAGCTTAGCACCAAAATAATATAAATAGCCATTGCGTTTGTACGGAAAAGATAAAATCCAGACTTCGAATTTTTAATTTTTATAAAAACTGAATACAGTCCATATAAAGTCAAAATCAAGAATAGTACAACCCCAATTCTTTTATATGCCAGCGAAAAATATTCTATATACCAATAATTGCGAAAGCCTACCGATATTGCTAAAATTGCGTTTTGAAACAACCATAAATAGCTCAATTTTTTAAGTAATTTATTCTTTTTGTAAAAATTAATATTTCCTCTAAAAAAGTAAAGAACAATTGCAATGGAAATTAAAATGGAGAAAATTAAAAGGTAAGTTCCTTCGTGCACGAACTGCTTTAAAGTTTGTCCGTCCCACTCAAAATTGAACCAAACCAAGTAAATATCTGTGATGTTCAATATCAATAAAATTGCGTTCAAAATGAAAAGCAGAAATAATGCTGCCTTCAATTCATTTTTTAAACTTACTGTACCAAAGCTTCTGGAATTTTTCTTTCTATTTCTTATTAATAAATCGCTGGATTTTGCATCATTTTCTCCAAGGGAAGGGCTCTTTGTTCTGAATAAAAGAATATTGCTGATCAATAATCCCAGTAAAAAAGTTAAAACAAATAGAAATTCAATATCACTAAAAATAAAGTCCAATGCATTTTGAAACACGCTTCCCAAGTTTACTGTCAGTTTGTCGAAAATTGGATTTGAAGCCTTGTATATTGCTACAAAAACAAAAATAACCACTGCGGGAATTATAAAAATTCTGAATTTCCATATAGTTTTTCCGAAGCTTTTTCCTTTCACTTTTGAGTTTGTTACGCTTCTGAAAAACTCAATTTGCGATTGAAAGATTGAAATAATTGAAATGAAAAAAATGTTTATGATAGATTTTGCATAGGGATAACTAAGAATTCCAACATAAACCAATAAGGATATGAAATGTATTATATATGAAAAAGTTGAATGGGTAATTACTGTAAAAATAGCTGTCAATAAAAATCCTACGGAGCAAACTATTTGAATTTTACTGGAAAACTTAACCTGTTTTGTTAGAAATAGAAAAATGACAAATGAAGCCTCAAAAATAAGAAGATTAAGCCCTAAGGCTTGTTTGTAAAATAAAATCGAAAAAAGTATTGCGCTAAGAAAAGCTACTGGAAGCAAGTTTTTTACCAACATCTATTTACTATTAAGGATTAGATGTAGTTTTTATCTATAATTTGGTTGGTTTAAAAATTACTTTTATAATTTATAGATAAGAAAACCTTTAAAAGGTTGCGCAAGAAAATACTAGCTGAGGTTTTATTTGCACTATCCAAAAATTCGTACTCTCTTTCCACCTTACAAATCCTCACTTTATAATAGGAATACCATTGTTCACGCCCTTTTTTCTGTGCAATTAAATGATCAAGATTCGCTTTCCAGTTTTTAATATTTTCAAGACTTTGCCAATAACTTACGGTAATGCCAACTTCATTTCGGGCACTTTAAATCCCTAAAAAACCTGGTTGTTGTTTTGCCAAAGTTTCCATTAAATCTGCCATTTCAGCATAGCCTTCAATATTTTCGGTTTGGATTGAAGTGAAGATTACAGCGTAATACGGTTCCATTTATTCTTCTTTATAGATTTTAATAATTAATTCACCTTCAGAATTCATTGTGGCGCGATACATTCCTGCAGTGTTGAATTCCATCGCTACATTTCCGTCTTTATCAATTGCAACAATGCCGCCGTCACCACCCAGTGCTGGTACTTTTTTCTGGATAACTTCGGAAGCGGCTTCCTGTAAGGTCATTCCTTTATATTCCATCAGCGCCGAAATATCATAAGCAACAACAGAACGGATAAAATACTCGCCCCAGCCCGTTGAAGAAACTGCACAGGTTTTATTATTCGCGTAAGTTCCAGCGCCAATAATTGGGGCATCGCCAATGCGGTTCCAGCGTTTGTTTGTCATCCCGCCCGTTGAAGTTCCGGCGGCAAGATTGCCGTTTTTGTCAAGAGCAGCGCAGCCCACGGTTCCAAATTTTGAATTTTTAATAAAGGGATCTTCAAAAGAAACCTTCTTTTCGTCTTTACTCTTTTCCATTTCCAAAACCTTTTGCAAAGACTCATATCTATTTTGGGTATAGAAATAGGAAGTATCCATCATTTTATAGCCTAAACTTTGGGCAAATTCTTCTGCTCCCTGACCGTACAGCATTACGTGTTCACTTTTTAGCATAACATCACGGGCTAAATCTATTGGATTTTTAATATGCTTTACCCCGGCAACTGCCCCGGCATTTAATGTAGCTCCATCCATTATGGAGGCGTCCAATTCATTTGCGCCAGTATGGGTAAACACGGCGCCTTTTCCTGCATTAAATAGAGGAGAGTTTTCCAAAATATTTATGGTTTGGGTAACGGCCTCTAAAGAAGTACCTCCATTCTTTAAAATTTCGTGGCCCGTACTAATTGCTTCTTTCAATTTTAACATATAAGCGGTTTCCAGCGAATCGCTCATATTCTCTTTTAAAATGGTTCCGGCACCTCCGTGAATTACAATTCCAAAGTTTTTTGACGATTTATTGCTGTCGTTAGACGGATAATTAATCGACGAAGTGTCATTTTTTCCGTTTTTACAACCTAAAAACAGAAAAATAGCGATAAAATATGTTAAAGTTTTAATCATGGCTAATGTTTTAATTTTACTACTAATATACGTGAAATATATAATGTTTATAGTAGATAAGCCGATTTCGATTTTATCCAAGAAATACAAAATACCTGTCTTTTATCGATTAAGTGCAATATTTTTACGACTAAAAGCATTTTTATTCAATATTTGTTTTATATTTGTCTCAACATCATGCCCCAAATTTGATGCCCCTAAAATTATGAACCTACTCAAAAGCAACCTACTTGCATTAGCATTAACATGCCTCGTTTTCACTTCTTGCTCAAAAGAAGATACTGTTGAAGTTGAAGCCGCTAAATACGATATAGATTTAGCTCTGGCTCAAAAAAATGACGCCATTATGTCGTCTGAAATTTTAAGGTTAGTAAATGACCATCGTACCTCTATTGGGCTTACAGCACTTAAGTTAGATAGCCAATATGCCTCGGCATTTGCTGTAGATCATACAGATTATATGATTGATAAAGGACAAATAAATCACGATAATTTTGGATACCGTTCTGAAGGTATAAAATTCCACGATAACGCAAAAGTGGTTGGCGAAAATGTAGCTTACGGCTACAATACTGCCGAAGATGTAGTAAACGCTTGGCTGAAAAGTCCTGGACATAAAGCTATTATTGAAGGCAACTACACACACACTGGATTTGGCGTGATGAAGTGCCCTAAAGGCCGCACATACTTCACCCAACTCTTTTACAGAAAGTAACCCTCACTTCCCTTTTTCTATTAGCTCATTTTGCCGTATTTTTACGTAACAATTAAAAATACGGCAATGACTATTAAAAAACCTTTCAACTTAACTAAGTGGGTAAAAGAAAATCGCGATCTACTTAAACCACCCGTTGGCAATAAGAATTTATACGTAGAATCTGATGATTACATCGTAATGGTCGTCGCCGGCCCCAATGCCAGAAAAGATTATCACTACAACGAAACTGAAGAACTTTTTTACCAACTTGAAGGAAATATTCAAGTTGCAATTCAGGAAAACGGTGAGAAAAAAGTAATGGAACTCGGTCCCGGCGATATGTATCTACATCCCGCAAAAGTGCCACATTCTCCTAGTAGAAGTGCCGGTTCAATTGGTTTGGTAATTGAAAGAAAACGTACCGATTTAGAAGGAAAAGATGGATTGCTTTGGTTTTGCGACAATTGTAACAATAAATTATACGAAGTTTACTTTCCCTTAAATAATATTGAAACAGATTTTTTGAAGCATTTTAAACATTTCTTCGGAAGCGAAGAACTTCGCACTTGCGACAAATGCGGAACGGTGATGGAAGTCGATAAACGTTTTATACAAGATTAACTCTGTATTCATCAATCAAATATAGTTTCGTTTTACATTCTACAATGCATTGTGTACCTTTGCCAAATTCCCGCGAAGGCGGGAATCTTTAGAAAATTTAGATAATTAATTAAAATTTTTCCGCCTAAGTTTATCTCAAGTGTTATTCGAAAGGCGGAGATACTATATCAATAAGATTCCCGCCTTCGCGGGAATAAAAAAAATAAATATATGCAAGCAACAACCACTAGCTTCGGGATTGAAGAAGCATTGGAACAATTAGGAATTAAAGATACAAATCTAGGAACCTCTACAGGAAATAATTGGTTTTCAAATGGGGAGGAAATAACTTCATATTCACCCGTAGATGGCAATGTAATTGCAAAAGTAACTGCTACCTCAAAAGACGATTATGAAAAAGTAATGACGGCGGCTACTTCAGCTTTTAAAGATTGGAGAGTAAAACCTGCACCGCAAAGAGGCGAAATTGTTCGTCAATTTGGTGAAGAGTTAAGAAGATTAAAAGAACCGTTAGGAAAACTAGTTTCTTATGAAATGGGAAAAAGTTACCAAGAAGGTTTGGGTGAAGTACAAGAGATGATTGATATTTGCGATTTTGCAGTTGGTCTTTCTCGTCAGCTTCACGGCTTAACTATGCACAGTGAACGTCCGGGACACAGAATGTACGAACAGTATCACCCACTTGGAGTGGTAGGAGTTATTTCTGCCTTTAACTTCCCAGTTGCGGTTTGGGCTTGGAACACAGCATTGGCTTGGGTTTGTGGCGACGTTTGTGTTTGGAAACCTTCAGAAAAAACACCTCTAACAGGCGTAGCTTGTCAAAAAATTGCAGCTAAAGTTTTTGCCGATAATAATTTGTCAGAAGGAATTTCTTGCCTGATTAACGGCGACTATAAAGTTGGCGAATTAATGACCAACGACAAGCGCGTACCTTTAGTTTCGGCAACGGGTTCTATTAGAATGGGTAAGATTGTAGCGCAAGCTGTTGCAGCGCGTTTGGGAAAATCGCTTCTTGAACTGGGCGGAAACAATGCAATAATCGTAACGCCAGATGCAGATATTAAAATGACCGTTATTGGAGCCGTGTTCGGTGCTGTTGGTACTGCAGGACAACGTTGTACATCTACTAGAAGATTGATTATTCACGAAAGCATTTACGATCAGGTTAAAGATGCTGTTGTTGCAGCTTATAACCAACTTCGAATTGGAAATCCTTTAGATGAAAACAATCACGTGGGGCCACTTATTGATAAAGATGCTGTTAAAAATTACCAGAATGCTCTTGATAAAGTGGTAGAAGAAGGTGGTAAGATTATAGTTGAAGGTGGCGTTCTGGAAGGTGAAGGATATGAAAGCGGATGCTACGTAAAACCAGCAATTGCCGAAGCAGAAAACAGTTATGAAATAGTACAACACGAAACATTCGCACCTGTATTGTATATGATGAAATACAGCGGAGATGTTGAAAACGCTCTAGAATTGCAGAATGGAGTTGTACAAGGGCTATCTTCTGCGATTATGACTAACAATTTACGCGAAGCAGAACATTTCTTATCTGTTCAAGGATCAGATTGTGGAATTGCAAACGTAAATATTGGAACCAGCGGTGCCGAAATTGGCGGTGCATTTGGTGGCGAAAAAGAAACCGGTGGCGGACGCGAAAGTGGAAGTGATGCTTGGAAAATTTATATGCGTAGACAAACCAATACAATAAACTACACTACTGAGCTACCGTTAGCGCAGGGAATTAAGTTTGATTTGTAATAGCCCCTAACCCCGGTAGGGGAAATGCTGTGGGTACGAAAAAAACCTCACAGGTCTCAGAGACCTGTGAGGTTTTTTCTTGAGTTACAATCTCCTCCCGTTCGGGGAGGTCGGGAGGGGGTTACACCACCCCATTCGGCTCAACCCATTTAAATCGATTTGCATCTTCTGGAATTTTAATTCTTTCAGCAATGCGTAACATTCTCGATGGTAGTTTCAACAGATAGTCACGCGCTTTCTCAGCTTCATCAGTAAGATTACTAATTTTTGAAATTTCCCAATGGGCATTTAATTTTTCGAGAATATCAATATAATCAAAAGTAGTGTAAACACCCAAACGTTGGGCTGCGTTACTGAAATCATCAAAAGCCGATGCCATTTTGCCGCCACTTTGACGAAGGTTCTGTGCGGGCATAATAATTTTTTTCTGCATCATATCTTGGAAAGCAATCATCATTTCGCTGGCATCGTATTCAAAAATAGTTTTTACAAAATGACGATACGCCAAATGGTGGCGCATTTCGTCACCGGCAATTAGATTGCACATTTTTGCCAACGACTTGTTTCCTTTCTTTTTCGCTATTTTGCCCACACGATTGTGCGAAATATTGGTGGCAAGCTCCTGAAAACTGGTATAAATAAAATTTCTGTAGGGATCGCGACCTGTTCCTACTTCAAAACCGTCGTTGATTAAGTGTTGAGTGGTTATTTCAACTTCTCTCATATTCACCCTTCCAGATAAATACAAGTATTTGTTCAAGGTGTCGCCGTGACGATTTTCTTCGCCGGTCCATTGCCGAATCCATTTACTCCAACTATTTCGGCCGTGCTGGTCCACCCCTTCCATGTCCATCAACCAACTTTCGTAGGTAGGTAAAGCTTCTTCCGTGACCATATCGCCTACCAATACAATCCAGAAATCGTACCCCAGCTCTTTAGCTTCTTCACGTATTTGGGTTACCTCTTCCATATAATTTTCTCCTTGAAAATCAGGAAGTAAATCGGTAGGTTGCCAAATTTCCTCAACAGGAATAAGGTATTGGTTTATATAGCTATCAACTTCTTTTTCAAGAGTTCGCATTACTTCAAGTCGTATGTTTTTAAGTGCCATGATATTTTTATAAAGAGGTAATTACAAAGATAGGGACTGTTCTGCGGAAATTATTATAAAGAAGTATTAATTCCTGCCAAATTCATTGGGATATAACTTAAATACCGGCTCGCTCTGCCAAATTTCTTTAGAATCTACATCGAGCATTGAGAGTTTTCCTCTAAAAGCGGCACCCGTATCTACATTCCAAACATTGGCGAAATTAGCGGGTTTGTCATATCCTACGCGAATGGTGGGTGTATGACCAATAAAAATTTCCTTAAAAAGTTTTAATCGCTTTGGGTATTTATCATCGTTTTCGGAAATAGACGAATCCATTGCGCAGACCATTTCCCAAAGAGTCCGGTCCCAATAAACCATATTTGGATAATACTCGTTTTGAGGCCCGTGCTGATTGGTAAATCCGGCGTGCAAGAAAAGACGGTTTTCAGAATCGATATAATAATTTTGAAGATTTTCTAAAAACCGAAGATGGATATTCTTCTTTGTTTTAGACAATTCTGAATAACTGTTAACGCTACTTTGGCCTCCTTGGCTGAGCCACATTGGATTGTCATCACCTGTACGCAAATAATTTAAAAGCAACTCATCGTGGTTTCCGCGAAGAAAAATACAATCGTACTTTTGCGAAAAGTCTATTAGGTACGAAATAACTTCGGCAGATTGACTCCAACCGTCCACGTAATCGCCCACAAAAATATATTTTGTGTCGGAGGGAAGATTGGCGCGCTCTATTAATTGTTTTAAGGCTCTAAAACCTCCGTGTATGTCTCCTATGACAACCGTTTTCATTTTGAAAATATAAGGAATATCTAAATTGAAATAGTTAATAATTTTATAAATCCGTTGGACTAAAATTTCTACTGAACGAATACATGTTCGCAATCAATTATAACTCACCTTCCGTAAAATCCGCAATGATTCCTTTGAAAGTTGATAGGCTTCCTCATCGTATTCTCTTAAAAATTCCTTGGTTTCCTGCAATTTGTCTTTTGCATCTTCAAAATTGTTGAAATAACAAATTAAATATGTAGATGGAAGATTGCGCAAGTCCCGTTTTTCGGAAGGATTTAAAGGAATATTACTTTTCAACTTTTTTAAAACTGCATTGTTCGCATTATAAATATGATACAGCGTTTTTTTGTTGAATTTTGGCGGGTCAAATATTAACTGGGAATCTATATTATAGGAGCCGTTTTCATAAAAACTGATGGTAACTTCTTCTAACGGATAATATTTAAATTGTTCATTCAGACCTAAGTGTACGTATTCTACGGTTCTAAAATAATCGTCGGTAAATTCAATACTCACTTCATCTAAAGCCGAATAAAACAGTCTAACTTGTTCGTTAATAAGTTCTATATCTACACGCGAATAATAAGTTTTGTCCTTTAGTTTCTTCGGATTTCCTGCCCAGCATACCACAAATTGTTCCTTAAAAACCTTGTAATGGCTTTCCAAATCCTTATGCCGGTGCGTTACAAAATCCATTACACCGTCCAGGGTAAGTTGAATATTGTTTTTTGCAGCGTTTTCAATAGCTCGCACGATTTCAGAATTTACATCCTTTATTTCAATATCGAAATCTTTTGGCATGGAAATACTGCCATCGCGAAGAAAGATAGACCCGCCCCAATACTTCCAAATGTTTTTGCGCAAGGAGGTTATTTTGCCATTCGGTCTAATAGTAACCAACCCAACAACTTTATCTGAAGGCAAATTGGGAAAAGCCACATTTTCATAAATAATCAATGGTGCGTGGGTAAGATAAGCGTTCACCAAATTTTGAATTTTACTATCGTCAAAAAAATCTACGCCCCTTATTTCGTTGGTTTCATCTTCAACGCCAATTACGATAAACGAGTTATTTGCCGGATTGCTATTACTTAGTGCACAAATATGTTTTAAGAATTTTGCTTTTCCTTCTTTAGTGCCGAGATCAATTTTTCGCTTTTTATCATAGAAACTGCTTTCGTCGTTATGGGCGAGCAGGTTTTTGATAAGAAGTCTTTTATTGATCATTTGGTTAAATGTCAGGCCGATCGCAGTCGAGACCTATATTAAATAGAAAAATAGTGCTATTTCGCAAACCCCTCGACTGCGCTCGAGGAGACAATTTAATTTTTATTCACAATAGTAGAAGAAGCCTGGTCGAGACACATAACGGTTAAATCTGCAATATTTACGTACGGTGGCCGGGTTACGGCAAACCAAATAATATCGGCAATATCTTCGGGTTTTAATGGGGTATAACCTTGATAAACTTTTTCGGCTCTTTCCGAATCTCCTTTAAAGCGCACTTCGCTGAATTCCGTTTCTACCAAGCCGGGGTTTATGGCACCTACCTTTATTCCCTTTCCGTTTAAATCTAATCGCATACCTTGGTTTATGGCGTCCACGGCGTGTTTACTGGCGCAATACACATTGCCTTTAGGATAAACTTCCTTTCCGGCGGTACTGCCAATATTTATAATATGGCCCCTTTTCCGTTCTATCATTTTTGGAACAATAGCTTTAGAAACATACAATAAACCCTTCACATTAATATCCAACATAGCATCCCAATCGTCTGTATTGCCATCGTTAATGGAGTCTAGTCCGTGCGCATTGCCCGCATTGTTTATTAAAATATCTATTTCAGAAAAATTCTTTGGAAGCGATTGTACAGCCGAAAAAACTTCTTCTTTATTGCGAATGTCAAATTTTAAAGTGTAAACTTCAGTTGATGCAGAGAGCTCGTCCGAAATTGTTTTTAATCTATCTGCTCTTCTTCCGCAAAGCACTAATCTTACACCATTTTTAGCGAAAAGATTTGCTGTGGCTCTTCCAATTCCAGAAGTTGCGCCAGTTATAAATGCTGTTTTACTCATCTTATTTATCCTGCTATTTATTATTATTGTGCTAAACTTAAACTTTCCTTAAAAGTACTATTTCTGAAATATTTGAAACACCATTTTATTCAATATTAAAAATCTTAACAAATGCCTGCAATTGCTAAGAAAACTTTAAGTTTCCACTTTTTTTAATTTAACCAATTGTTAACAGGCTTTTTAGCAATTAATGCACAATTTGCATCCACTTTTTAAAAAGCATTCTACATTGAATCTAAATACAATATGGAAAATACAAATTCGACCTTTGACATTGGGGCGTTAAACGAAAAAATTGAAAGGGAAAGTGCCTTTGTGGATATCCTTTCAATGGAAATGAACAAAGTAATCGTGGGCCAAAAGCACATGGTGGAGCGGCTTTTAATTGGCCTTTTGGGGCAGGGCCATATTCTTTTGGAAGGGGTTCCCGGCCTAGCAAAAACACTTGCTATTAATACACTTGCCAAAGCAGTTCACGGTACTTTTAGCCGAATTCAGTTTACGCCAGATTTGCTACCTGCAGATGTGGTGGGAACTATGATTTACAATATGAAGGTGAATGATTTCAGCATTAAAAAAGGACCCATCTTCGCAAATTTTGTACTCGCAGACGAAATAAACAGGGCTCCGGCAAAGGTACAATCTGCACTTTTGGAGGCAATGCAGGAAAAACAAGTTACCATAGGCGAAACTACTTTTACCCTCGATAAACCATTTTTGGTAATGGCAACGCAAAACCCAATTGAGCAGGAAGGTACCTACCCATTGCCCGAAGCGCAGGTTGACCGTTTTATGCTCAAAACCGTCATTAAATATCCGCAAATTGCAGAAGAACAATTAATTATTCGCCAAAATTTAAAAGGCGCTTATGAACAAATTAATCCAGTTGCAAGCGTAGAGCAAATACTTAGAGCACAGGCGGCCGTTCGCGAGGTTTATATGGACGAAAAAATTGAGAAATATATACTCGATATAATTTTTGCCACAAGAACACCGGAAAATTTTGGACTTTCAGATTTAAAGCCACTTATTAATTTTGGCGCTTCACCACGAGGAAGCATCAACCTTGCAATTGCTGCTAAATGTTATGCTTTTATACGCCGTCGCGGTTATGTAATTCCTGAAGATATTCGGGCCGTTGTACACGATGTGCTTCGCCACCGAATTGGAATTACCTACGAAGCAGAAGCTGAAAACATTACTTCAGAAGATATAATCAATAAGATTGTAAATGTAATTGAAGTACCTTAAAAAAGTATGCAGTGTTCAGTAGCAGAAGGCAGTAAGCTAATTAACTAAAAGCGATCTGTTTATACTGCCAACTGTAACTGCCAACTGGCTACTACACAGAAATGGATACTAAAGAACTTCTTAAAAAAGTACGGAAAATCGAGATCAAAACACGACGCTTAAGCGATCACGTGTTTGGAGGCGAGTACCACAGTACTTTTAAAGGTCGCGGTATGACTTTTAGCGAAGTGCGCCAATATCAGTTTGGCGATGATGTTCGGAATATAGATTGGAATGTTACCGCACGTTACAATGAACCTTTTGTAAAAGTTTTTGAAGAAGAACGCGAGCTTACGTTAATGCTAATGGTAGATATTAGCGGTTCCGAATTTTTTGGAACACAAGAACAATTTAAAAATGAAATTATTACTGAAATAGCCGCAACCTTGGCATTTTCAGCAATGCAAAATAATGACAAAACAGGATTGATTCTTTTTTCAGATGAAATTGAACTTTACATTCCACCCAAAAAAGGAAAATCGCACGTATTGCGAATTATTCGCGAATTAATTGAATTTAAACCAAAAAGCAACAAAACCGATATCGCCAATGCGCTAAAATTTTTAAGTAGCGTGATGAAAAAGAAGGCTATCGTTTTTGTGCTTTCAGATTTTATAGCAGACAATTATCGAGATACGCTGAAGATTGCCGCAAAAAAACACGATTTAACAGGTATCAGAGTTTACGATAAAGCCGAGGAAAACATTCCAAATCTAGGCATGGTACAGATGGAAGATCAAGAAACTGGTGAGCTTTTATTGGTAAACACTGGCTCCAAAAACGTTCGAAACCAATATTATAGTTATCACCGCGAACGTGTAGATTACTTTTCTGAGGCTTTTACAAAAAGTGGTGCAGGCGCCTTAAGCAGTAGAGTTGATGAAAGTTATGTAAAAAAATTGTTGGGGTATTTTAAGAGAAGATAGATTTTAGAAGTGAGATTTGAGATGTTAGACTTTAAACAAAATAAAAATTTAAAAAACCGAAATTTAAAATTTCAGCGCAATCGCTATTCTCTGTTTTCTATTCTCTTTTTTCTTTTTACTTTCTTCGCAACCGCCCAAGTAACATCATCCGTTGATTCTACAAAAATTAAAATTGGGGAAGAAATTCTTTACACTATAAATGTTCAAATAGATTCCACCGATGTAGTTGTATTTCCTGAAGAGCAAACTTTTGCGCCTTTAGAAATGATTGAATCATATAAAACCGATACAACGTTTGAAGGCACCAAATATAGACTCATAAAAAAATACGGTTTAACGCAATTTGACAGTGGTAATTACACCATTCCGCCGCAACGCATTTTTATAAATAACAATCCATTTTTAACAGATTCCATAAAAGTTGAAGTGGCTGACGTTCCCGTTGATACCACCAAACAGAAAATGTTCGATATAAAACCTGCGGTTGAAGTAAAAGGCCCTCGGTTTGAATGGCTATTGTTGCTGTATTGGCTCGTTCCTATTGTTTTAATTATTGTAATTGCCATTTATTTATTTCAAAGGAAAAAACGAAAAGATGCTGCACAGAAGCAATTGCCGCCTTACGAAGAAGCAATTGTAGCCTTAAAAACGCTAGACAACAGTCAACTTTTAAAAGAAAATAAAAACAAGGAATATTACAGTAATCTCACCATAATCGTAAAGCGATATCTAGATCGAGAAGTGGACGAAGCGGCGCTGGAAAGTACGAGCGACGAACTTATTACCCGGCTAATGATGCATAAAGACGCGGGAAGTTTCGATTTCGATTTAGAAACCATCCGTAAATTAGATTCAATATTTAAACGTGCCGATTTGGTCAAGTTTGCAAAGTTGAATCAAGAATCTGGGCAAGCAGAAGTTGATAGAAAAACCATTGAAGAAATTATTAATGAAACACACGAAGCTGTTCCTGAGCCTACGGAAGAAGAGCTTTTAAAAAATCAAGAATACCTGGAAAAACTGCACAAAAAACGCCAACGCAGAAAATGGATCTTAGGAATTTCTGGAGTTGTTGCAGCAGTAATTTTGGCAGGTACAATTTACGGAGCAGTGACTGGTTTCGATAATTTAAAAGATAAAGTATTAGGAAACCAAATGCGCGAACTTGCCGAAGGCCGATGGGTAAAAAGCGAATACGGAAGTCCCGCCGTAAT
Source organism: Aequorivita flava (assembly GCF_038742595.1). Lineage (NCBI taxonomy): Bacteria > Pseudomonadati > Bacteroidota > Flavobacteriia > Flavobacteriales > Flavobacteriaceae > Aequorivita > Aequorivita flava. Next base: position 393,433 of record NZ_JBANCF010000002.1, read on the forward strand.
TTTAGAAACACCCGAAGTGCTAATTAGAGCCGAAGTACCCGTTACAAACGCTTCTAAAAGCACAGTAAGTGGAAGAGACATTTTCACTTTTGGCCAAATGAATTCGCCATTGTACATTATGGTTTCAACAATGCGTTTTAACCAAAAACAAGACATTGCTTTAGATTCGGCTTTAGATGCAGTATTGGACGATTTGGAACAAAGTGGCGCTAAAAATATGATTGTAAAACGCGACGATTTTGAAACCGAAAAAGGAATAAAAGGTTTGAAAGCTTATGGCGAATTCAACGTACAAGTTTCTGACAATAAAGTTTTAAAAGAAAAAAGCACCTATGAATTGTTGCTTTTTGCACAGCAAAACGGTTTGCAGGAGGTTTTGATAGTATATCAAAACGATGGCAAATACGCCGAAGAAATATTAAAAAGAATTGAAGCTTCCATAGAGCTTGAAATTTCAGCAAAAAATGATGGGCAGTAATTTCGAATTTGTAAATCCGCAGTTTTTCTGGTTGTTTCTTATACTTCCAGTGCTCGTGCTATGGTATTTATGGAAACGTAAACAACAAACTGCTTCATTAAAAATTTCGAGTATTCAAGGATTTAAAACCGGTAAAAACTGGTTGGCACAATTAAAACCCATACTTTTTGCACTACGGCTTGTGGCACTTTCGGCATTAATTATTGCCATGGCGCGACCTCGAACAGTAGACGAATCTACAAAAACAAAAACCACTCGCGGAATAGACATTGTAATGTCTATGGACCTCTCGGCGAGTATGCTTGCACGCGATTTAAAACCCAACCGATTGGAGGCTTTAAAAACGGTAGCGGCGCGCTTTATAAACAGCCGCCCCAACGATCGGATTGGTTTGGTTGAATACGCCGGAGAAAGTTACACCCGTACCCCATTAACCAGCGATAAAACCATAGTTCTGTCTTCTTTAAAAAGCATGAGCTATAACACTACAATTGAAGGAGGAACGGCAATTGGCTCCGGTTTGGCAACGGCCGTAAACCGATTAAAAGATAGCCGCGCAAAAAGCAAAGTAATTATACTATTAACCGATGGCGTAAATAATTCTGGCTTTATAGATCCGCGAATTGCAAGCGAATTGGCTGTAGAATTTGGCATAAAAGTTTACACCATTGGTCTGGGAAGCAACGGAATGGCCATGTCGCCAATTGGTATCCGTCCCGACGGTGGATTTCAATACGGAAATGTGCAGGTTGAAATTGACGAAGCCTTGCTAAAAGAAATTGCCCAAAAAACGGGCGGTCAATATTTCCGCGCCACCAATAATACAAAACTGGAAGAGATTTACGAAGAAATAAACAAACTTGAAAAAACAGATATCGAAGAATTCAAATACACAAATTACGACGAAATGTTTCGCCCCTGGGTGATTTTTGGACTGATTTTAATTGGCTTTGAGTTTTTGTTGCGAATAACCATATTTAAAGGATTTTTATAAAAATGTATCAATTAGAACAACCCATATATTTTTACATTCTCTTCGCCATTCCGGTGATAGTGGTGGTTTTTCTATTGCTTTTAGTTTGGAAAAAATCGGTTCAGAAAAAATTTATCGACAAAGAATTACTGAAAAAATTAAGTCCGAATCGATCCATTTTTAAATCTGTTTTAAAGATTTTGGTACTCTGTTTGGCTATTGCCTGTATGAGTTTTGCATTGGTAAACCCAAAAATTGGAACCAAACTCGAAACCGTAAAACGCGAAGGTGTGGACATCGTTTTCGCTTTAGATGTTTCAAAAAGTATGCTTGTTGAGGATATTGCCCCCAACCGATTAGACAAATCAAAACAACTCATTACCCAGATAATAAATAATCTTTCTGGAGATCGCGTTGGTATTATTGGATATGCCGGTAGTGCATTTCCGCAGGTACCTATAACAACAGATTTTGCTGCCGCAAAACTATTTTTAAACGGCATGAATACCAATATGGTTTCATCGCAGGGAACAGCAATTACGGAGGCTATTGAAATGGCCCAGACTTTCTACGATGACGAAAGCCGAACAAACCGCGTTATGTTTTTAGTTTCAGACGGAGAAGATCACGGTGGCAACATTGCCAAAATTGCCGAAGAAGCCGCCGAAAAAGGAATTAGAATATATCCTATTGGTGTTGGAACTGTTGAAGGTGGGCCAATTCCCATTAAAAACAATGGAGTACTGCAATATTACCTTCGCGATAAAAATAACGAACAAGTTATTAGCAGATTAGGTGAAGAAACTCTTAAAGAGATTGCGAAAACCACTAATGGTGAGTATCTTGACGGCGATAATACAAAAGCCGTTGTTGACCGAGTAAAAGCCATTTTGGGCGGCATGGATAAAAAAGAATTTGAAGCAAAACAATTTACCGACTTTAAAGATCAATTTCAATGGTTTTTAGCCGGGGCATTATTTTTGCTAGTATTAGACGTGTTCTTTTTAGAACGACAAACTGCTTGGCTTAAAAAGTTGAATTTGTTTAATGAGAAGGAAAAATAATTAAGATGATGGTTGGAGATAATTCAGTTTTTCAAAATAAAATTAGGGTGCAAATTATATTTATTGTTTGTGCGGCTGCATTTTCTTTAAATTCATTTGCACAACAAACCCAAGCGCAGCAAAAAGAAATAAAGGCTGCGCAGCATTTTATGAGCGAAGCCCAACAAGCGCTTCAGAAAGATAAATTTGCGATTGCCGAAGCAGATTACCGCCAAGCCATTTCCTTAAATCCGAAAAACGAAACAGCAAAATACAATTTGGGAACGGCATATTACGGTAAAGAAAAAAATGCCGAGGCAATGCTCCGATTTAAACAAGCTGCAGCAACCGCAGATAGTAAGGCCGAAAAACACAAGGCTTTCCACAATTTAGGAAATACGTATATGAATGAAAAAAAATATACCGAAGCCGTGGAAAGTTATAAAAATGCACTTCGAAATAATCCCAATGACGATGAAACTCGTTATAATTTAGCGCTGGCAAAGGATATGCTGGAAAAAAACCCGCCGCCACCGCAAGATAAAAACGACGAAAACAAAGATAAAAACGAAGACAAAAAAGATCAGGAAAACAAAGATCAAGAAAATAAGGACAATAAAAATAACGAAGGCGACAAAGGCGACGAAAAAGAAGATAAAGATAAGGGCGACCAGCAAGAAGATAAAAAAGAAGGCGATAACGAAAAAGACCAAGGAAAGCCCGATAAACCAAAAGACGAAGAAGGCGACAAACCGCAACAACAGCAGCCTGTTCCCGGGCAACTTTCGCCTCAACAAGTAAAAAGTCTGTTGGAAGCAATGAACAACGAAGAGAAAAAAACACAGGAAAAAATAAATGCTGAAAAGCAAAAAGGCACAAAAGTGCAATCTGATAAAGATTGGTAGATTATGAAGACGATGAAATTTTTATTTCTTTTAGGGTTTGTGTTGTGTGGCATGGCCGTCACGGCACAAGTTCAGTTTGATGCCAAAGTGAGCAAAAAGAGACTCGGAATTAACGAACGTTTGCGCGTAGATTTTGAAATGAACCAAGACGGCGATAATTTTAGACCGCCAAATTTTAACGGGTTTCGCGTGGTGGGCGGACCAAATCAATCTATTAGCAATTCGTGGATAAATGGTAAACGAAGTTTTTCAAAAACCTATTCTTATTTTTTATCCCCGCAAACTCGTGGAAATATAACCATTGGCCAAGCCACTATTGAAATTGAAGGCGAAACCTATAAAACACTACCCGTTGAAGTTGAAGTTACTGCTGCCGTTGCCGTTCCAAAAGATGGAAATAACGCCGAATATGTAGCCAGTGAAAATGTACATTTGGTGGCAGAAGTGTCTAACGCCAATCCTTTTTTAAATGAAGCCATTACAGTTACTTACAAATTATATGTTTCGCACGATGTAAGTATTACAAGTCAATGGCGTGAAATAGACACCCCAAAATACGCCGATTTTTGGAGCCAAAATATAGACAATCAAAACAATTATAAAGTTTCTGAAGGCAAATACAACGGCGAAGATTACCGCTATGTAATTTTAAGAACCACAGTTCTGTATCCTCAAAAAACTGGCGAGCTAGAAATTGAACCGCTTACGCTAGATGTTCCCATAGACGTTCAAGGCAATCGTCGCGATATTTTTGGCCGTAGATTGATGGAGCGCGTTAATAAAACAATTTCTGCAGGAAAACGTACCATAAACGTAAAACCACTTCCGTTAGATGGTAAACCCGATGGTTTTAATGGGGCGGTTGGCGATTTTTCTTTTAACGTAAATACAAATAAAACTTCACTAAACGCAAACGAATCGCTACAACTAGATATAAAGGTTTCGGGAAAAGGAAATTTAAAATTATTTACCATTCCTTCAATAAAGCTTCCAAATACATTAGAGGTTTACGAACCAGAACACAACGAAAACGTAAGTACCACCGCTGGAGGTATGCAAGGTTCTATCACCGATTCGTACACTATAGTTCCACAATTTAAGGGTACCTACCCTATAAATCCGATTACTTTTTCATATTTCAATCCAAAGACTGAAAAATACCAAACCATTACTTCAAAAGAATTTACCATTGAAGTGGAAAACGGGCCATTATCTGCCTCCGCACCACAGGTTACCACCAATGACGGTAACAAACAAATTGTACTTTCAAAAGATAATTTTAAATACATAAAATTAGAAGCCAATTTAAAATCTATTACTCAACAAAGTTTCTTTAAATCGGCATTGTTTTGGTCTCTTTTGGGCGGACCGTTTTTATTAATTCCATTATTTATTATCGCAGGAAAAAAACGCAGACAACGTTTAAATGATGTTGAAGGAAATAAATTAAGACGTGCAAACAAACTGGCAAAGAAATATCTTTCAGAAGCCAAACGCAATATGCAAAACCCAGTTGCTTTTTACGAAGCCTTAGAACGTGCGCTACATAATTATTTAAAAGCAAAATTGAATATTGAAACGTCGGAAATGGAAAAGAGCCTGATTTCAAATATGTTATTGGAACGTCAGGTTGAAACACCCGTAGTTGACGATTTTATCAGTTTATTAAAAAGTTGCGAATTTGCACGATACGCCTCTACTTCTAAAGCTACAGTGCAACAAGATTACTCAAAAGCGGTAGAAGTAATTTCAAATATTGATAAGCAAATACAGTAAAAATGAAGAAGATGAAAAAGCTGCTGTACCTATTAATTTTACTCGTTTCTTTCTCGAGTATTGCTCAAAACGAAAATCTTTTCGACCAAGGAAAAGATCTATATAAAAATGGAAAATACCAACAAGCCATAAACGCATGGATGCAGATTTTGGACAAGGGCCAACATTCTGCGGAGCTGTATTTCAATATAGGAAATGCCCAGTACAAACTTAACCAAATTGGTCCGAGTGTGTATTATTATGAAAAAGCACTTCAACTTGCTCCCAATGATTCCGACATAAAAAATAATCTCGCCTTTGCCGAAAACGCGCGAATTGATTCAATAGAACCTTTGCCCCAAACCGTTTTTTCGAAATGGTATTCAAGTATTGCAGGAATTTTTACATTTAATGGGTGGGCAATCCTGGCAGTAGTTTTTTCAATCCTTTTTGTGGCTCTGTTTCTTTTTTATTATTTCGCTTATATCGAAAAAAGAAAGCGTTTGCTTTTTGCCAGTTCCATGGTTGCGGGAATATTTTTGGTTGCTTCGTTAACGATGGCATTTTTTACCTATGCCGATTTCACCAATAAACAACCCGCCATAATTTTTGCAAGTGAAATTGAAGTAAAAACCGAACCATCTATGGGGAGCAGCGCCGCATTTACTCTTCACGAAGGCACAAAGGTTCAAATTGCTGCCCAGGATGGCAATTGGTATCGCATTACACTCGCCGACGGCAAAGATGGCTGGATTCCTGCCACAGATTTAAAACAATTGTAAAGCGATTACTCAATACTATCTTTAACCGTTTCATTTTCTAGTGGCGTGTTTATTTCGGGAAGTTCAATATTTAAATCATCCACTTCTTTCATTATTGCAGGAAGAATAGCCGGTGCCATGGCAGCAACGGGAGTGTATAAAATAGAATCGTCTCGTTGCTCGGGCGAAAGTATTCGGTAATCTTCAGATGCATTTACAAACATAAAAACCACGCTTACCAAAAAGGCATATTTTAGCGCATTAAAAACTCCGCCAAAAAGTTTGTTTACAATACCCATCATTGCAAAATCAGCCATCTTTGTTAATAGTCTTCCAAGCAGGGCAAAGAGGAACATAATTAAAAAAAACGTGATTAAAAAAGAGGCTATACTGGTTAAATCTTCACTCCAGTTAAACCATTTTTCAATATAAACACGTACGTAATCTGAAAAAAACATGGCACTATAAACCCCTGCCACCAGACCAATTAACGAAGCTAACGATCTTAAAATTCCCTTTCTGAAACCTAAGAAAAAGGCAATTATTAAAATAATTCCAAGAACGATGTCGATAGTATTCATGTTTTTAAATTTTTGATAAATATACCATTTTCAAAATTCTGAATTAAAAATTGGCGATTTTAAAACAAAACCTTCTAAATTGATTATAAAATCATTTTGCTATCATAATCATTTAAAACAACCTTCGTTTTTGCTATTTCTTTAAATTTTGATATTTGCTATTTGAAATTTTAAACCAGTATCTTTGCAAATTAATTTTTGTATTAAAATGGCACGAGACGAACAATTAAAAATGCAGTGGGAAGCAGTGGTAAAGCTACTTAGCAACCGCTTTGCCGATGGAGATACTCTAGATTTGGACGCTATAATTTATTTGGTTGGTTTGCAGGAATTGGGGCAAGTTCACCGAAAGTTTAAAAAAGACGAAAAATTAAACTTAATGCACATAGCCATCTGCCGCCTTCTTGAACCGTATGGCTATTACAAGTTTGATTATTTTGACGATGAAGGCTGGCCGCATTACATTGTTTTAGAACAATTACCACCATTAAAAGCTGGCGAACAAAGCGTTTTAATGAAAGAGGCTATTGTACAGTATTTTGTTGAAAAGAATGTAATTAACTAAAATATTTTTCCTTAGAAAATTTAGTAATGATAAACACACTAAAAAAACACATAGCCGAAGTACAGGATTTCTCTTCCACCAATAAAGAAGAAATAGAAAACTTCCGCATAAAATATTTGGGCAAAAAAGGAATTTTAAACAACTTTTTCGCCGAGTTTAAAAATGTGCCCAATGCCCAGAAAAAAGAATTTGGGCAAGTTATAAACACGCTTAAAAATGCAGCCCAAAATAAAGTAGATTCGCTAAGGGAAGCTCTCGAAAACAGCACAGAAGTTAAAGGCATTTACGGCGATCTTTCCCGACCGGGTGAAGTTATTCCGTTAGGTGCACGTCATCCTATCTCTATTGTTAAAAACAAAATAATAGATATTTTTTTACGCATTGGTTTTAATGTTTCTGAAGGTCCCGAAATAGAGGACGACTGGCATAACTTCACTGCTTTAAATTTACCGGAATATCACCCCGCCCGCGATATGCAGGACACGTTTTTTGTGCAAACCAATCCGGATGTTTTGCTGCGCACCCATACTTCGTCTGTTCAAGTGCGATATATGGAAAACAACAAACCGCCAATTCGCACAATATCGCCCGGTCGTGTTTACCGAAATGAAGCTATCTCGGCACGTTCGCACTGCTTTTTTCATCAAGTGGAAGGTTTGTACGTTGATAAAGGTGTAAGCTTCGCAGACCTTAAGCAAACGCTGCAATATTTCACTACTGAAATGTTCGGAAAATCTAAAATCCGTCTTCGTCCCTCCTACTTTCCCTTTACTGAGCCCAGCGCCGAAGTTGATGTTTATTGGGGTTTGGAAACCGAAACAGATTATAAAATTACAAAAGGAACCGGCTGGTTAGAAATTGGTGGCTGTGGAATGGTAGATCCCAACGTTCTTAAAAATTGCGGCATTGACCCCGAAGTTTACTCCGGATTTGCTTTTGGCGTAGGCATAGACCGAATAGCAATGCTGTTGCACCAAATTCCAGATATTAGAATGTTCAGCGAAAACGACATTCGCTTTTTAGACCAATTTAAAAGTGTGCTTTAACTAACATTTTTACACATTATAAATTTCGCAAGTATTTAAACCCTCAGTTTATGAAAAAATATTTTATCATCGCGCTCCTTGTAATTGTTGGTTTAACCGTTGCATATTTAACTTTTGTAATTGCGGCAATTAAAATTATAATCGGTTCCATTTTATTGGGAGTTGCAGCAATTGCCCTTTTAGCAGTTTGGATTATGTGGAAAATTGACGATTAGCTATGCAAAAAGATATTGTAATTCCGCAAGCTGAAAACATTTATATAGTTGCCAAAAACGAATGGGATGAATCTATTTCGGCAGCGCTGTGGAACGTGTATTTTATAAACAATCGCGAAGAAAAGGTTGACACCGTTCTGGTACTTTCTCGGGGAAATAACGCAGATAAAAAAACAACAACCTTACGCCGCAACTTAGGTAATGTAGCTCCAAAATCCGCGATTAAAATAGAATTTATCTCAGATGAAGTATTAGCATTCACCAATGAATATTTGGTAACTTTCTTTGCTGAAAATTTACTCTTAGAACGAAAATTCACCTTTGCTCCCAATAGTATTGCTGAAGAAAAAACAGTTCAACTGCCAGTAGTTAATAGCAAGGGAATTATAGCAAAATAAACCTGGGCGATGCTAAAAGTTGAAATAGATTCCTTTTCCTATTCCGAAAGAACAATATTAACAAACATATATTTCACGTTAAAACCCGGTGAGCACCTCAGCATACTTGGAGAAAGCGGCTGCGGAAAATCTACCGTTTTGCATCTTATTTACGGATTGCTTCATTTAGAATTCGGAAGTATCTTTTACAATGGGAAAAAATTACTCGGACCAACAAAAACGCTTATTCCGGGTGAAACGTTTATGAAACTTGTAGCGCAGGAATTTAATATTATGCCTTTTACCACGGTAGCCGAAAATTTAGCATCGCATCTTTCTGGCCTAAATCAGGAAAAAGATACACAGCGAATAAACACTCTGCTTGAAGTGGTAGAAATGGAAGCCTTTAAAAATACTTTGGTTAAAAATCTTAGTGGCGGTCAAAAACAACGGGTGGCCTTGGCAAAAGCATTGGCAAACAAACCCGAAATTCTTTTACTGGACGAGCCTTTCAGCAATATTGATACTTTTAGAAAGAATAAACTTCAGCGAAAAATTTATAATTACTTAAAAGAAAAGCAGATTAGTTGCATTACCGCAACCCACGAAAGTGATGAAGCTTTGGCATATTCTGATCAAATTTTAATGTTGAAAGATGGTTCCAATGAAATGCTCGGCACCCCTGAATTTATCTATAATAATGTTAAAACCGAATATCAAGCGGGATTTTTTGGCGAGGCGAATATTCTTCCAAAAAAATTATTCTGTAAAACTAAAACTGATGAAACAATAGTTGTCTTTCCACATCAATTAAATATTTCTGACAAAAAAACCAAGCTTGAAGTATCAATTATACAAAGCTACTTTAAAGGTGACCATTATCTTATTGAAAGCCATTGGAACGCGCAGACAATCTTTTTTAATCATCGCGATTCGCTCGCAACAAATAACGTTTATTTTCTTTCGTTTTTTAATAAAAAAAATTAGCGATAAAAGTGTGAATTTTGGACGTAACCAATTTTTACGTTTTTACTCTTAAATCGCGGGTATGATATAAACATGAAACGAATTAGACCTTTTACACCGTTAATGTAGTTTATATACGTACATTATATTTTACACTACAACAATCATTTTTCCCTTGTTTTTACCATCAAATAAATCTATAAAAGCCTGTGGAATATTTTCAAAACCCTCAACAACGGTTTCCAAATAGGTGAGTTTATCTTCCTCCATCCATTTTGCAAGTTGTTTTTGGGCAGGACCAAAATCTTTTACAAAATCGCGTACAATAAAACCCTGCATTAAAATACTGTTTTTAATAAGTAGCGGTTCAACTCGGGGTCCAGTTGGTGTTTCAGTTTTATTGTAAAGTGAGATGGCACCGCAATTAATAACTCTTCCGTACCTATTCATATTTACAAGTGCGGCATCTAAAATTTCACCACCAACATTGTCAAAATAAACATCAACGCCATTGGGGCAGGCAGCCGCAACCGCCTTATTAATATTTGTTGTAGTCTTGTAATTAATGGCAGCATCAAACCCAAATTTCTCTTGAATTCTATCAATTTTTTCTTCGCTTCCAGCTATGCCCACAACACGGCAGCCTTTTATTTTTCCTATTTGTCCCACCACACTTCCTACAGCACCGGCAGCTCCAGATACTAGCAGTGTTTCACCTTTTTGAAGTTTTCCTATTTTTTCCAATCCTAAATAGGCCGTTAAACCAGTTAATCCCAATACGCCCAAATAGGTTTTTAGGGGAGCGTGTTTTCGGTCAACTTTATTAAGTCCATTTCCGTTTGAAGTTTGAAATTTTTTCCACTGAAGCATTCCATTGACGAATTCGCCTTTCGTAAAATTTTTGTTGTTAGATTCCAGAACTTCAGCAATAATGCCAGACTCTAACGGTTTACCAAGCTCGAACGGCGGAATGTACGATTTTTGATCGCGCATCCGACCCCGCAAATACGGATCTACAGAAACGTACTTTGCTTGTAATAATAGCTCCCCATCCTTTGGTTTTGGCACTTCTTCTTCAGATATTTCAAAATTATTTAGAGTAGGCTTTCCGCTTGGTCGTTCTTTCAGTGATATAGTTTTATTTTTCATAGTAAGGCAATTTGTGATTTGCTTAAATTTAATACTTTAAAACACAAACAACCACTCCAAACTTTTATTTAATAAAACAATAACAAATTTTCTTTTTTGAAAAGATTAACGAACTTGCATTATGTAGTGAATATCTTTGCTGCTAGCCAATTTAACCCGTTTGAAAAATTCTGAAAACATCGTTAAGGAATCGCTCAAAGATCTTTCGGAATACTTTAGTAGTACCGATTTTTCGAGAGCTATTTTACTAGGAATTGCACTTACTGTGCCTATACTTCTTGGCATTAAATTTAACGTTCTTTCCATAGGAATTACAATTACTATTGGCGCAATGCTCGCTTCGCCCAGTGATATTAGCGGCAGTATCAGACACAAAATAACTGGTCTTTTATTGGCTACTTTGCTCGCAATGCTTGTTAGTTTTATAGGAGGCTATTTACATCTTTCGTTGTGGTTTCTATTTCCAATTTTGGGAATATTATTGTTCTTCATTTCATATATTTCAATCTATGGGTTTCGGGCATCGCTTATTAGCTTCTCAGGTCTTTTGGCCCTGGTGCTAAGTTTTTCGAACGTTTCAGTAGATATGCAACCTTATGAAAGATCGCTTTTAATTGGTATTGGCGGACTATGGTACGTTGGGCTTTCCTTGCTCAGACATTATATTTTTCCGAAAGCTGCTACAGAATATTATCTTTCAAAAACACTTCGGCTTACCGCAGATTATTTACATACCCGTGGCGAATTGGTTGTAGAAAATAATGACAGGTCTGAGTTGCTAAAACAACTTTTAAATACGCAAACAGAGCTTACCTCCATTCACGAAACCCTACGCGATATATTAATTTCGAGCAGAGCGGGATCGGGAAAATCTGATTACGAAGGCAAAAGAATGCTCATTTTTATACAATTGGTAGATATGCTTGAGCTAGCTATGGCCAATCCGGTAAATTATTCAAAAACCGATGCGCTCTTTAAAAAGAAACCGCAACAATTAGCAGATTTCCAAGGTTTGTTATTTGCAATGAGCGATAGGTTACGGGTAATTTCTAATTTTCTTTCGAAACCGAAACGACTTCGAAAAAACCACAGTATCGAATCATTTTTACAAAGAGTAAAAGACGATGTTTTTGCTTCAGAAGATGGATATACTGATGATTTATTAATGCTCCGAAACCTTTATAAATATCAAAAAGAGCAAGTAAAAAAAATAGAAAAGATAGAATGGTTGCTCGGCAATCCGGATCGCCAACAAATTCCATTTATAAAAAGTGAAAACGCAAAGAGGTTTTTAACCAAACAAAATTACGATTTTGAAATTTTGGTCGAAAATTTTAATCTACGGTCTACCATTTTTAAACATTCACTTCGGCTCGCTACTATGACAATGATTGGGTATGCCGTGGGAATTGTTTTTGCGGTTCAAAATCCGTATTGGATATTACTAACCTTAATCGTTATCATGCGGCCTACGTTTGGGCTAACAAAAACGCGTTCAAAGGAAAGAACTATTGGTACGTTAATTGGCGGAGCCTTGGCGGTAGCAATTGTTTTAATCACCAAAAATACCACCGTTTATGGCATTTTAGCCATAACCTCGTTAGTTATTGCCTTTTCAATGGTACAACGCAATTACAAAGCTTCAGCCACCTTTATTACCTTAAGTGTGGTTTTTATTTATGCATTGCTTAGCCCAGATGTTTTTAATGTTATCCAGTTTCGCGTAACAGACACAATAATCGGAGCCGGCTTGGCAACCCTCGGTAATTTGCTGCTTTGGCCCGCGTGGGAAATACACAGTCTGCAAAATACCTTAGTAGAAACCGTAAAAGCTAATCGTATTTATTTACAGGAAATTATAGCTTTTTATAATAATAAAGGAGATGTATCTGATGATTATAAAGTAGCACGAAAAAAAGCATTCTTAGAAATGTCAGACTTAAGTTCGGCATTTCAACGTATGACCCAGGAGCCAAAATCCCGACGAAAAAATATTGATAAAATATACGAAATTGCCATGCTTAATCACACTTTTTTAGCGTCATTAGCCTCTTTGAGTACCTATATTATAAACAACCCAACTACTCCAGCCTCGGAGAATTTTAATACCATCGCTTCAAGAATAGTTCAAAATCTATTGTTGGCAGAATCAATTTTGGAGAGTAAAACCGTATCTGAAACTTTGGAAGACTCCCACAATCTTGAGGATTTATTTGAAGCAACTTTCGGTAATAACCTAAAACCTACAGAAGTAGAAAAGATACAAAAATCTGCTGCCTTTGTCTCAAAATTGGAAGAAGCCCATCTGGTTAGAGAACAATTAAAATGGCTACTTACAATGAGCGAAAAAATACCAAAGGTTTTAAAGGCTACTACATTTTAAAGAGCATTTTATTTCACCTTTTTAATCTTAAATAGATTTCCATTCAGTGTAAATTCATCGCCCTTCCGTTTTCCAGAAATAAGCAAACCAACCGGCGAATTTAGCGCCACACAGAGATAATCTGTTTCATCTATTTCAACGCTACCAATAGAAATACTAATGTAATAGGCAAACTTATCGGTATAAACCAAACTGCCCAATCGCGCATAATCTGAAGTAGTATTTACATCAATTTTTTTGAGAAGTTGTGCTATTTTTTCAATTTCGTGAAGTTGCTTTCCCGCGTTTTCCCTATCTATTTGAAGCATTGCCCTACCAGTTTCATGTTTGTCGCCGCTGCTACTTTTAGATTCTTCAAGCAGCGATTCTTCAATTGCCTCAATGGTTTGTTTTATTTTGGAGTAACGGTTGTCAACCTGTTTTTGGCAGTGTTGCAACAATTCGGTTTTTAGTTCTACTGCGGTCATTTTTTTTGCTTCTTATTAGTATCTTTTGGTTGTTGTTTCTCTAGGCTAAAAGGACCGTAATAACGCATTTGTCTCAAAATCCATTGGGTGCGTCTCGCCACATATGATCCTGGTGGATTGGCACTATAGCGTTGTGGACTGGGCAATATTGCTGCGATTGCAGCAGCGTTTTCTGCTTTTAAGTTTTTTGCCGACTTTTTAAACCAAAATTGTGAGGCTGCTTCGGCGCCAAACACGCCCTCCCCCATTTCAATGCTGTTTAAATATACTTCTAAAATTCGCTCTTTGCTCCAAATATTTTCGATGAGCAAGGTAAAATATGCCTCTAGGCCTTTTCGGAACCACGTCCGGTCAGGCCATAAAAAGACATTTTTTGCTGTTTGTTGCGAAATAGTACTGCCTCCTCTAATTTTCTTACCTTTTTCGTTGTGCTTTAATGCCTTTTCAATAGCTTCCCTATCAAACCCATTATGGCTCAAAAAGGTTTGATCCTCGGCGCATATAACTGCCAATTGCAAGTATGGAGAAATTTCTTCAATTGGCACCCAGTCATGTCGCGTTTTATACTCTTTGCTACCTTCTACGGCGCGAATTACCATTAATGGCGTATAAGGCACTGGGACAAATTTGTAAATAAGCACCCATAAAACTGTAAGCCCAATAAACCAGAGTATAAGTTTAAATATAAATCTGAAAAGTTTTTTAATCATATAAATTTGCTAATTGGTTGCCAATAGAACTTCCTATTGCAACACCCATTCCGCCCAGTCGTACGCCACAGAATACATTGTTGGACACGTTTTTTAAAATTGGTTTTTTCTGTTTTCCAATGCCCATAATGCCGCTCCAACGTTGATCAGTTTCAAAATTATGGTTCGGTAAAATTACGGTTTTAAGTAATTGCTCCAACTTGTTTTGCACCAGTTGTGTCAACTCCATTTCGGTGGTTTCTTCTGCTTTAAAATCTAGATTTCGTCCGCCTCCAAGTAGGATTCTGTTTTCAATATTTCTGAAGTAATAATATCCCTTTTCCAAATGAAAGGTTCCTTTTATGGCGAGGTTTTTAATGGGTTTCGTTACTAAAACCTGCGCTCTTGCTGGGGTAACATCTTCTTTTAAAAATTGTTTCGCAAACCCATTTGTTGCAATAAAAACTTTTTTTACCGAAATATTTTCCGAGGAATTCAATTGAAGTGAAACATTTTCGCCTGTATCTATAATGTTGGTGATTTCGGTAGCATTTAAAATCAATATGTTTTCTTCGGAAGCTTTTTTGATTAGCCCGAGTATCATTTTTCCGGTATTAATCTGACCTTCAAATTTGCTGAATATGAGGTTTGGTTGAATATTTTTAAATCCGAAAGGGTTTTCTTTTTCTGAAAAAACTTCAGCATTAAAAATAGGTCTCAACAGCTCATTTACATAAGCAGTTTTTGATTTACAAGTTTCAAAAAGTTCAGCATCTTCGTTAGTGAAAAGTTCGTAGCCGCCATTTTCTTGATAATCCAATTGCTTATCGCCAAGTGTATTTCGCAATAATTTTAAGCCCTCCACCCTATTTTTTACAAGCTCAACTACTTCTTCTTCCGAATGGTTTTTTAGGTCGTCTAATATTTCAGAAATACTTCCGAAGCAGGCAAATCCAGCATTTTTTGTACTAGCGCCACTGGGAAGTGTACCGCGTTCAAACACTACAATTTTACTTTTTGGAAATTTTTTACGCAGAGCAAGTGCACAATTTATGCCTACAATTCCGCTGCCAATAACAGCAAAATCTATATTAGAAAACCAGGTTTTATGCTCCCAAAAAGAAAGGTTCATTTTGTTTCTGTTTAAACAAATATAGGTAGGAATCCATTCTCTCTAACCCTCATTTAAAGTAGAATGTTAAGAATTAAAAAAAGCACCAAATTCCAAAGGTAAGTTTTTTGGAATTTGGTGCTTGTTATTTGGTATTTTAAAGAATTATTCCTCCTCGGGCTCGTCCATTTTAAACGTATTCATAAAAGCCGTGGTATAGTTTCCTGCCACATAATTTGGATCGTCCATTAATTGACGGTGAAATGGAATTGTGGTTTTTATACCTTCAATAACGAATTCGTCTAAAGCGCGTTTCATTTTGCTAATAGCTTCTTCGCGAGTTTGTGCAGTGGTAATTAGTTTAGCGATCATAGAATCGTAATACGGCACAATGGTATATCCCGCATAAACGTGCGTATCTAAACGTACACCGTGTCCTCCGGGTGCGTGTAAAACCGTTATTTTTCCGGGTGACGGACGGAAGTCGTTGTACGGGTCTTCGGCGTTAATTCTACATTCTATTGAGTGTAATTGTGGCGTGTAATTTTTACCAGAAATTGGAATTCCAGCAGCCACTAAAATTTGCTCTCTTATTAAGTCGTAATCAATCACCTGTTCGGTAATTGGGTGTTCTACCTGAATACGCGTATTCATTTCCATAAAGTAGAAATTTCGGTGTTTATCTACCAAAAATTCTATGGTACCGGCGCCTTCGTATTTTATGTATTCAGCTGCTTTTACAGCGGCATTCCCCATTTCTGTTCGAAGTTTTTTCGTCATAAATGGGCTTGGGGTTTCTTCGGTAAGTTTTTGATGGCGACGCTGAATAGAACAATCGCGTTCGCTTAAATGGCAAGCTTTACCGCTACTATCGCCTACAATTTGAATTTCTATATGGCGTGGCTCTTCAATAAGTTTTTCCATATACATGCCGTCGTTTCCGAAGGCTGCAGCGGCTTCTTGGCGAGCACTGTCCCAAGCTTTTTTAAGCTCTTCCTTTTTCCAAACAGCGCGCATTCCTTTACCACCACCACCTGCAGTAGCTTTAAGCATTACTGGATAACCAACTTCTTCGGCCAGTTTTTCACATTGCTCAAAATCTTCAATAATACCTTCGCTCCCGGGAACTGTGGGTACTCCAGCAGCCTTCATAGTTGCTTTGGCCGAAGCTTTGTCGCCCATGCGCTCAATCATGTCGGGGGAAGCCCCAATAAATTTTATACCGTGTTCGTGACAGATTTTTGAAAATTTAGCATTTTCAGAAAGAAAACCATAGCCAGGGTGAATTGCGTCTGCGTTTGTAATTTCGGCAGCGGCAATTATATTAGACATTTTAAGGTAGCTAAGATTACTGGCTGGTGGCCCAATGCAAACGGCTTCATCTGCAAAACGCACATGTAAACTTTCCTCATCGGCGGTAGAATAAACTGCAACAGATTTAATACCCATCTCGCGGCAGGTACGAATTATTCGCAGTGCTATTTCGCCCCTATTTGCAATTAATATTTTTTTGAACATAACGTTTCTTAAATAACAAATCCCAAATTTTTCAAATCCCACTATTTTTGGAATTTGGAATTTGTGATTTGGAGTTTATATTTACGACGGATCTACTAAAAACAAAGGTTGGTCGAATTCTACCGGTGAAGAATCGTCTACCAAAACCTTTACTATTTTACCAGAAACTTCGCTTTCTATTTCGTTAAAAAGTTTCATTGCTTCAATTACGCAAAGCACATCGCCTACGTTAATTGTATCGCCAACTTCAACAAAAACGGGTTTGTCTGGAGCGGGTTTTCTGTAGAAAGTACCAATTATTGGCGACTTAATAGTTATGTATTTAGAATCGGTTTTGGTGGCAGGAGCTTCTGTTGCCGTTTCAGCCTGTGGAGTTGCCGCGGCTTGGGGTTGTTGCATTTGCATTTGCGGTTGCCCCATCGTTGGTATTTGCTGAATGTAAGTAGTTTCTCCTTTAGTGTCTTCAGATCCTGTTTTAATTGTGATCTTTATGTCTTCCGTTTCAAGTTTTACTTCGCTGGCGCCACTTTTCGCCACAAACTTGATCAAGTTTTGAATGTCTTTTAAATCCATATTATAAAATTTAGTCTTTTGCGTTGGTTATAAAGTTAATTAGTATCGTAGGCCCATTTTACATAAACAGCGCCCCAAGTAAATCCTCCTCCGAATGAGGCGAATATTAAATTATCGCCCTTTTTAAGTTGTTTTTCATAATCGGCCAAACACAGTGGCAACGTAGCAGAAGTAGTATTGCCGTATTTGTGAATGTTTATCATTACCTTATCATCGGGCAATTTCATTCGCGAAGCAGCTGCATCAATAATACGCTTGTTAGCCTGATGCGGCACAAGCCAGTCTACATCTTGGCCTGTAAGGTTATTGTTTTTCATTACCTTTTCGCAAACGTCTGCCATATTCGAAACGGCGAATTTAAAAACTGTTTTTCCCTCCTGAAAGACAAAGTGTTGTTTGTTGGCCACCGTTTCATTTGAAGCCGGAAGCAAAGAGCCGCCAGCATCAATTTTTAAAAATGGCCTGCCTATACCATCGGTACGAAGGTATTCGTCTTTTACACCAAGGTTTTCTGTGTTTGGTTCAAATAGAACTGCGCCGCCGCCATCACCAAATATAATGCATGTTGTTCTATCGGTATAATCTATTATAGACGACATTTTGTCTGCGCCAATTAGAAGCACCTTTTTGTATTTTCCTGATTCAATATATCGCGCGGCCGTTGACATTCCGAACAGAAAACTGGAACAAGCTGCAACTAGGTCAAAAGAAAATGCATTTACGGCACCAATTTGTGTAGCCACATAAACTCCTGTGGCTGCCACGGGCATATCTGGCGTTGCGGTTGCCATGATTACCATATCTATTTCGGCAGGGTCTGTATTGCTTTTTTGGAGAAGGTCTTTGGCCGCTTGGATAGCAAGATAGGAAGTTCCTTTGTCTTTATCCTTTAGTATTCTCCTTTCCTTAATTCCGGTTCTGGAGGTAATCCACTCGTCGTTGGTATCTACCATAGTTTCCAGTACTTTGTTGGAAAGAACATAATCTGGAACGTAGCTCCCTACAGCGGTAATAGCTGCCGTGATAGTATTCATAAGGCTGAATTAAAATTCACAAAAAAGACCAAAAATCTTTAAAAAGAGTGAAAAATACTAAATTTTACTTGAAATTCGGCACTAATTAAGTTGTTTTTGACTTATTGTAAAGTTAAAAAACAAAAAAACCCTCACGGGAATGTGAGAGTTTTGAGTATGTTTAAAATATATTAAGCTTCTACCTGCTCAGTTGCATCAATTACAACTTGACCGCGGTAGTACATCTTGCCTTCGTGCCAGTGTGCTCTGTGGAAAAGATGCGACTCACCCGTTGTTGGGTCTGTTGCAAGCGTAGGTGCAGTAGCTTTGTAATGCGTTCTTCTCTTATCTCTTCTTGTTTTCGAGATTTTTCTCTTTGGATGTGCCATTGCTATTTATTATTTATCCGTTAATAGTTTTTTTAATGAATCCCATCGGGGATCGGTATTGTTGTCTTCGGGCAGTTCTTCTTGATCTATGGCCTTCGGACTTAATTCTTCAAGTTTATCGAGTATATCGCTTTTTAATGTGCCGTCTGCAATTCCCGGATGAATTTTTCGTGAGGGCATAGCCAACACAACAGATTCATAAACGTATTGCTGGATGTTTACTTCGTAACTTCCGTGAGGCAAAATGAGCAAATCTTCATTTTCATCATTATATTCCTCACCAAATTTTACAACAAAATTATACGAGCCGGCAATTTCTTGATCAAAAGGCTCATTTGTTGTATCGCAAGCAACGTTTACAGACCCATTAAATGTTAATGTAATCTCGAGCAACGTGCTCATTTTTTCCAGCTGTACGTCGAGATTAATGGCAGCGTCATTAAATTCGTCATACTCAAAATGCTCAAAGAACGCTTTTTTTAATTCAAAGTTAAACTGGTGTTTTCCTAATTTCAACCCTACGAAAGGGATGGTAAACTCTTTCAAATCCTTCATTTTCACACCTATTTAAGACCTTAACCTTACGGATAAGGCGGGTGCAAAGATAAAAAAATATTTCAATAGCAATTCATTTTTTTATTTCTTTTTTGAGAACCCTCTTTTGCGATTTGTCTGGAGCGGATTTTTTGAAATTTCTTTGTATTGTTCGCGTGTTTTGTAAATTGAAACTGCGCTAAAAACCGCTTCGCGAAAAGACTCAAAATTGGCTTCATTTTTTCCTGCTAAATCGAAAGCTGTTCCGTGATCTGGCGAAGTGCGTATGCGGTTAAGTCCCGCGGTAAAATTTACTCCCTTTCCGAAAGCCAACGTTTTAAACGGTATTAAACCTTGATCGTGGTACGACGCAATAATTGCATCAAAATTTTTATAGTTGCCCGAACCAAAAAAGCTATCGGCAGCATAGGGCCCAAAGACCATTTTGCCATTTTTTCGGATATTGTCTAAGGCGGGGCGCAAAATAGTGTCGTCTTCGTCTCCAATAACTCCATTATCGCCAGTGTGGGGATTAATACCCAAAACCGCTACTTTTGGTTTTTCAATTCCAAAGTCTTCAATTAAGGTATGGTAAATTGTATTTATTTTTTTATCGATACGTGCGCGATCTATATTTTTGGCTACGTCCTTTACGGGTACATGGTCTGTAAGTAACCCCACACGCAAGTTTTCAGAAATTAATAGCATTAAACTCTCCCCTTCTAGTTCCTGTGCCAAATAATCTGTATGGCCCGGGAAGTTAAAATTTTCTGACTGTATGTTAGCTTTATTAATAGGCGCGGTAACCAAGGCGTCAATTTTTTCAGCTTTTAATGCTTCTACAGCGGCCTTTAACGATTTAATGGCATATTCGCCGCCAGCGGGTGTTTCTTCACCAAATTTTACATCTACGTGTTCTTTCCAAACGTTTAATACGTTTATTTTCTTGGGAATGCAATCTTCAATTTTATCTATTCCGTGAAAGTTTATATCAGTTTCGAAGTGTTTTTTAAAGAAAGACAGCAACTTAACCGAAGCAAAAATAACGGGCGTGCAAAACTCTAACATACGCGAATCTTCAAATGTTTTTAGAATTACTTCACTTCCAATGCCATTTATATCGCCTATGGAAATACCCACCACTATTTTATCTTCTGCGCTCATTACGTTTGGCTTTTTAAATTGTTACTTTTGCAGTACAAATGTAACCAAATACTACAATGTTTACAGGAATTATTGAAACCGTTGGCGAAATTGCCCAACTTACCCGCGAAGGTGAAAATCTTCATATTGAAGTAGCAAGTTCACTGTCGCAGGAACTTAAAATAGACCAAAGCGTTTCGCACAATGGGGTGTGTTTAACTGTTGTAAAAATACACGAAGCATCGTATGTGGTTACCGCTATTAAAGAAACTTTGGATAAAACAAATCTTAAAAATCTAAAAATTGGTTCGTTGGTAAATTTAGAAAGAGCCATGAAACTCGGCGACCGTTTAGATGGGCATATGGTTCAAGGACATGTGGATGGCACAGCTACTTGTACTCAAATTGAAAATAAAAGTGGCAGTTGGGTTTTTACTTTTCAATATAACAATACAAATTTCGGCACTGTTGAAAAAGGATCTATTACTGTTAATGGCGTTAGTTTAACTGTGGTAAATTCTAAAAAGGAAGCTTTTAGTGTAGCTATTATTCCCTATACTTTTGAGAATACCAATTTTAAAACAATTAACGTGGGAAGCGAAGTAAATTTAGAATTTGATATTATTGGGAAGTACATAAAAAATCTTATGACGCCTTATTTATAGCTTTGCGATGTTTGTAAACTATATAGATTCCATAAATTAGACCAGCCACAATTAAAATCCATAACGAATCATCAATTGGTAATTGGGGACCGGGGGGTGGTGGATCATTTGGTGGTGGCACATCTTCTCTAGCCTGCACAACCAAAAACATTAAAAGATAAATGTTTGATAGCATTAAACAGAATTATCGATTGGGGATTGCTATAATAAATCTAAAATAATAAAATTTACGTATTAAAAATTAAATATAGAAAATCGTATTGTAATAACTCGTTATAGCAGTAAAAATTGCATAATTCTAAAGGGTGCAATAATTTTTCAATTGAAAAAGTGGTCCCACATGGGCTCACTTCGACTGCGCTCAGTGTAAACTTCTCGCCAAATTCAAATTGCAATAACAACAATTTGTAAACAATAAAGTTTCAGACTAAAAAAGTGGTCCCACATGGGCTCGAACCATGGACCCCCTGATTATGAGTCAGGTGCTCTAACCAGCTGAGCTATGGGACCGTTATACTATCAATATTTCAATTAACTACCAAATCTTAAGTTAATGCCTAATCCTAAAAAGGACGAATTTAAGGTTCGCAAAGGTAAAACACTTTCCAAATACCACAAAACTATTTTTAGTTATTCTCAATTTCTTGGCAAAGCTCTACCAAAACTCCATTTGCAGACTTTGGGTGAATAAAAGCAACCCATTTATTATCAGCGCCTCTTTTGGGTTTTTCGTTTAGCAATACAAAGCCTTCTTTTTTTAAACGGGCCATTTCTGCTTCAATATCTTTTACCGCAAATGCAATGTGATGTATGCCCTCGCCTCTTTTTTCAATAAATTTTGCAATCGGACTATCGGGGTTTAACGCTTCCAAAAGTTCTATTTTACTTTCCCCACACTGAAAAAAGGAAGTTTCCACTCCTTCACTTTCCACCTTTTCACTTTTGTACGGAGCGGCTCCCAGTAAGACTTCGTATATTTTATTTGCATCTTTAATATTTTTAACCGCAATACCTATGTGTTCTATTTTCTCCATATTTTCAATTTAGTAGTTCAAAAATACAAACTTAATCGCATTGAATTTCACCAAGCTCCAAGCTTCATTAACCTATTGTATGGTTTTATATTCTATTTTTGCAGTATGGAAGAAAGTAATAGACAAAAGAAAATTGCGAGTGTTTTACAAAACGACCTCGCAAACGTGTTGCAAAATATGCTTCGCGAAGCCGGACAAACGGGCATAATAATTTCTGTAAGTAAGGTAACGGTTACCACAGATCTTTCTATTTCGAAAGTATATGTAAGTGTATTTCCAGCAGATAAAGCCGATGGTATTGTGGTTGAACTAAACAAATTAAAACCAACTATAAAACATCAAATTGCACAGCTTACCAAGAACCAACTGCGTAAAATGCCGGATCTTTCCTTTTATAACGACGATTCGTTGGAATATATTGAAAAGATAGACAAGGCAGTAAAAGGTGAAGATAATCCTTTAAAAAATCCGGATTTACTTCCGAAACGAAAAAAGTCATAACTTGAATTTTTCGCTCTACATCGCCAAGCGTTATTTGTTTTCAAAAAGCAGTAACAATGCTATTAATATTATTACGGGCATCGCGGCGGTGGGCGTGGTTGTGGGAGCCATGTGCTTGTTCATAGTGCTTTCGGGCTTTTCGGGACTAAAAGACTTTAGTCTTCAGTTTACGAATATTTTTGACAGCGATCTTAAAATAATTCCCAAAAACGGTAAAACAATATTATTTACCGAAGCCCAGAGAAATGAGTTAAACGATATTGAAGGCATTGAAACCTTTTCAGAAATAATCGAAGAACGAATTTTTCTTCATTATAAAGGAAAAAACCACATCGCCTATATTAAAGGTGTAGATTCACTTTATGGAAAAGTAACGCAGCTAGACAGTATAATGTACTATGGCGATTGGTTTGTTAGAAACCAAAATGAAGTTGTAGTAGGGCTTTCTATCATTGCGAAACTATCGTTGGGAGTGCGCGATTATGGCGCACTTTTGGAAATTTACGTTCCAAAACCGGGGACGGGACAACTCAATGCACTGGATCCAACAGATGCTTTCACAAAAGAAAATGTAGTAGTTTCCGGGGTGTACCAAGTAAACGAGGAACTGGATGCAAAATATGTTTTTTCCGACTTAGAATTTGCTAGAAATTTGCTGTCCTTAGATAGTACTAAAATTTCTTCTATTGAAATAAAACTTTCACCTACGGCAACAGAAGACAAAGTGCGAAGCGAAATTGAAAAAATTTTTCCAGAAGGTATTACTATCAAAAACAGAATTCAGCAAAACGACACGCTTTATAAAATGCTCAATACCGAAAATATCGCGGTATATTTAATCTTCACTTTGGTATTGATAATTGCCCTTTTCAACGTAATTGGTTCCATAATTATGATGGTATTAGACAAGCGAAAAAACATAAAAACACTCTACAACTTGGGTGCTTCATTGCCAGAAATCCGTCGTATCTTCTTTCTTCAAGGTACCTTAATGACCGTGCTTGGAGGTTCGTTCGGAATTTTCTTGGGAATTCTAGCCGTAATGGCACAACTTAAATTTGAGTTTGTAGCTATAACCAGTACCCTTCCCTATCCTGTAAAATTAGAGTTACTGAATATTGTAATTGTTTTTGTAACGATTAGTGTGTTAGGAATTATCGCTTCAAAAATTGCATCGAGTAGAGTTCGGGAGAAGCTGTTAATTTAATTCTGAAAAAGCACAATTATACTATTATCAGAAAATATTTAAACTATTAGATATTCGGGGTTTGTACCCAAGCTCACCAATGCTTTACAAATTTCTTCTGTAAATTTTTTAGGACCACAAACATAGAATCGCGAATCGAAACTTCCGATTGTTTCAATAAGAAATTTTCGATCAATTCTGCGTTCGCGAAAGCCAATTACCCCTTCTTGAGTGAAAACATTTCTGTAGGCTGGCCCCAACATTTTCGTTAATTCATCGTGTAAAATTATGTCTTCCTTGGTTTTGTTGGAATACAAAAGTGCGAGATTCCGCAGATTTCCACTTTCAAAAAGCGCTCTAAATATTGCAATAAAAGGGGTGATTCCCGTACCGCCAGCTATAAATATACCGGGACCTTTATACTTGATTGTGCCGTAAACATCGTGGAGTAACAGTTCGTCACCAGTCTTTAATCTGCCCATTTGCGAAGTTACACCTTTGTGATCTTCGTAAATTTTTACGATGAATTCTAAGTATTCCCAATGCTGTAACGACGTAAATGTAAATGGACGGATTTGGTCCTTCCAGTTTGGCAAATTGATGGAAATACGTGCCGATTGTCCCGGAGTATAAGTAAACCCTGATGGTTTTTCTAGTACAAAGCATTTAACGTTGTGAGAAATATAATGGGTGTTGAGTATCTTGAGCGGCTGCATGAGGATATTTTGATCTTCAAAGGTAAAAGGATTTATAAATTAAAACACTTAAAATTCCTAATCAATTTAAGCAAACTCATAATCCCCAAATACTTCCAAAACCTCCTCAAAAGCTTCAAAAACCGAAGCAGAATCATCGCTTGTAACCATTTTCATTCGGTATTCCTTAAAGTTTGGGATGCCCTTAAAATAGTTTGTATAATGGCGGCGGGTTTCAAAAACGCCAAGGGTTTCGCCTTTCCAGTCTATAGCCATTTGTAAATGACGTTTAGCTGCATAAACACGCTCAGCCATTGTTGGCGGCGGTAAGTGTTCGCCCGTTTTAAAATAGTGTTTCACCTCCTTAAAAAACCACGGATAACCTATGCTGGCACGGCCTATCATGGCGCCATCCAAACCGTATTTGTCGCGCATTTCCATCGCTTTTTCTGAAGAATCAACATCGCCGTTCCCAAAGATGGGAATGTGCATTCGCGGGTTGTTTTTTACATCGGCAATGGGTTTCCAATCGGCGTCTCCTTTATACATTTGCGCACGCGTACGACCGTGAATGGAAAGAGCTTGGCAGCCTACATCCTGCAAACGTTCGGCAACTTCCATAATTTTAATGGAATCGTGATCCCAACCCAATCGCGTTTTTACTGTAACGGGAAGTTTGGTATGCTTTACCATTGCTTCAGTTAAGCTCACCATTAAATCAATATCTTTCAAAATACCTGCGCCGGCGCCTTTTGAAACTACTTTTTTCACCGGACAGCCAAAATTAATATCAATCATATCTGGGCCGCTGGCTTCAACTATTTCTACACTGCGAAGCATAGACTCCAAAACGGCACCAAAAATCTGGATTCCAACGGGGCGTTCCTTTTCGTAAATATCCAGCTTCATTACGCTTTTGGCGGCATCGCGAATAAGCCCTTCCGAAGAGATAAATTCAGTAAAAACCACATCGGCCCCCTGCTCTTTGCAAAGTGCGCGGAATGGAGGGTCGCTAACGTCTTCCATGGGCGCTAAAAGCAATGGAAAATCAGGCAGTTGTATGTTTCCTATTTTTGGCAATTCTTTTGTTTTTGGAATTGCAAAAGTAGTAAATACTCCGTTAATTAAATGTGAATGAAAGTTTAACTGGGTTTATAACCTGTCGCCTTCGTCAGTTTCTATTGTTTTATTGTTATCGCGAAGTCGGGCATTTCCGAAGTTATATTTAAATCCAAGGCGGAAAAGTCGGCTTTCTTGATTAACAAAAAAACGGTTGTCCTGATTGTAATATTTAGCGACAGAAACAACATTGTTTAAAGTGTTAAAAATATCGTCAACTCCCGCGGTTACACTCGCGCGTTTGTCCCAAAATACTTTTCTAAACGAAATATTTACAAAGCTTTGGTTTTTAAAATAGCGGTTTCCGAAGACAAAGTTTGAAATATAAAGTGCCGAAAGATCTGCCGTAAACGATTGATCTTTTGTAAGGGTAAAGCGGTTAAACGTTTGTAAATACTGCCCGAATGTATCGTTGGTATAGGCCTGTTGTGAGCTTTCTAATGCCTCAAATTTATTAGATAGATAATAGGATGAGGTAGATAGCTGAAAATACCACCAAGGGGTGAGTGAGTTGTAATATACAACATCAAAACTGTATTGATAGGCTTCGATAAGATTGTCATAAACGCTTCGCAACACACTATTTTCATTATTCTGAAATGATAAATACCCCAATTCATTTTTAATGTTTTCGTAATACAAATCAAACAACCATTTGTTATTGAGGGAATAACTTAAAGTAATTTTATCTTTTATTGAAGGCACTAAATTGGGATCCCCTCCTATATAATTGTTTTCTGTTATAAAATATTTGAACGGATTTAGGCTTTCATATCGCGGCCGCTGAATACTTCGGTTATAGCCAATACCAATGTTGTTATTATCGTTAATACTATAATTAACCGATGCCGAAGGAAAAACATCAAAATAGTCTTGGTTGGTTGTTTTTCCAAGCCTTCGCGAATTGGCGTTAGTGTCTGTATATTCAGCCCGCAATCCGGCAGTAAAGCTCCATTTCTCCCAATCTTTTTCAAATTTTACATATTCGGCATAGATTTTTTCTTTGTAATTAAAATCGTCTGAGAGCGCCCAGTTATATGTATCTGTATTATTTACGGTATCAAAAAAGTCTATTTTACTATCCGTGTATATTTTGCTCAATTTAAACCCTATTTCAAAAGTACCACCCCAATACGGTGTAGATACATCGGTCTGCGCAGTAAGAATATTACTCTTTTGTGCCGAATTTGTAAAAAAGCTGTTGTGTTTTATAAATTCGTTATTGGGCAAAAAATAATGGGTGCTAACGTCTTGATCTTGATTGCTATTATAATAAATATAATTGGCAGCAGCAGACAGGGTAGCCCCATTCTCGTTTAATTTTCTTTGATAGTCTAACGCAAAGGTTAGGTTATCCTTTTTATAATTTACCCCACTCAATGTAGTATTGGTAGAGTCTAATTGCATTTGTGAATTATAAATAGCCGCGGTGCCATTATTAAAATACGTGCTTGCCGGCGATACCGAAATAGTGGAAGCCAAACTAATTGTATTTTTTTCATCTATGGTAAAATCCATTACCATATTGCCGTTATGGTTTTCGGAATTTGTAGTTCGGTTAAAGTAGGTTTCCCATATAGATTTTGTAGAAACTTCATCTGGTTTAAAAAATCGAAGATAGCTCTCGTCTTCTTTAAATTCCTTTTTAGTATTGTACGTGTAGCTACCGTACAGATTTAGCCAGTTGTTTTTATAAAAATGTGAAGTACCAAAACTGTATTTTGGAAATATTCCCTGAGTATATGTGGCATTCACCGAGCCTTTGTATCCTATTGAAATTGCCTTTGTAGTAACAATATTTAGAATAGTGCCAGCCTCGGCATCGTATTTTGAACCTGGATTAGTAATTACCTCAACAGATTTAATATTCGTGGCATCGGTATTTTCTAAAAGTGAAGCTACTTCGGCTGCAGACAAATAAACTCGTTTACCATTAATATAGATGGTGGGTGATGAAAATTTAACTTGTATATTTTCACCAATAACTACGACACCTGGTGTTTTTTTAAGAAGATCCATAGTGCTGCCTACAGATAATGAGGTGTTTTCTACATTAAAGACCAATTTACCAACAGTTTTTTTTATAGTCGGTAATTTTGCCGTGACCACCGTTTCATCTAGCATTTGCTGATTTATCTTTAAAATAATGGTACCTAAATTTTGGTTGGAGGAAACTGCAACGGTTTGTTCCTGCGTTTCAAAACCTATGTAACTAAAGTTCAATTTATAATTACCAGCGGGCAAGTTTTTTATTGCGAAATAACCATCGTCATCGGTAGTTGTACCTTTTATGGGCTCTTCAGATTCAGCCCCATAGAGCAACACATTTACAAAGGATAAAGGGGTATTTTCTGCATCGCTCACCAGCCCTGAGATAGAAAAATCTTGAGCCAATAAAACACACTGCTGAAGGCAGCATAGGAGTATAAAAAATTTTCTCATAACATAAGTAGATATCTGGGGGAAGACATCATTTAATTGTACATTTTCTGGGGAGAAAACAAATAGTATTAACTATACCTTAGCCAATGCACTACAAATATGTTGAAAATTTATGAAATAAATACCGCCGTATCGTTATTATTTTAAGTGTTTAAATGCAATTTAAAAATAATCGCACTTTTAATCTATATTTGCAAATTATAGCTTGAGAAGGAAATTTTATGAAGAACATACGCAATTTTTGCATTATTGCCCATATAGACCACGGAAAAAGCACCTTGGCAGATAGACTTTTAGATGCCACTGGCGCCGTGACCGATCGCGAAAAACAAGCCCAATTACTGGATAGTATGGATTTGGAACGCGAACGCGGCATAACCATTAAGAGCCATGCCATTCAAATGGATTATGAATACAAAGGTGAAAAATACACCTTAAATTTAATTGATACGCCTGGCCACGTAGATTTTTCGTACGAAGTTTCCCGTTCCATTGCCGCTTGTGAAGGAGCTTTGCTAATCGTAGATGCCGCACAAAGCATACAGGCACAAACAATTTCAAACCTATATTTGGCTTTAGAAAACGACCTGGAAATAATTCCGGTACTGAATAAAGTAGATCTTCCCTCTGCAAATGTAGAAGAAGTAACCGATGATATTGTAGATCTTTTGGGCTGTAAACCCGAAGAAGTAATACCAGCAAGTGCTAAAACAGGTCTGGGAATCGAAGAAATTTTAAGTGCCATTATTGAACGTATCCCGGCGCCAAAAGGTAATCCAGACGAATCGTTGCAAGCACTGATTTTTGATTCAGTTTACAATCCCTTTCGTGGAGTTGAAACATATTTTAGAGTGCTAAATGGCGAAATTCGAAAAGGACAGCACATTAAATTTATGGCTACCGGCAAAAGTTATTTCGCAGATGAAGTGGGAACTTTAAGGTTGAAACAATTTCCTAGAGACGTTATTAAAACAGGCGATGTAGGTTACTTAATTACCGGAATTAAAGAAGCCAAAGAAGTAAAAGTTGGCGATACCATAACCGATTCTAAAAACCCAACTGTTAATATGATTGAAGGGTTTGAAGATGTAAAACCTATGGTTTTTGCCGGGATATATCCTGTAGATACCGAAGATTATGAAGAGTTGCGAAACTCCATGGAAAAGTTGCAACTAAACGATGCTTCGCTCGTATTTGTTCCAGAAAGTTCTGCAGCCCTTGGTTTCGGTTTTCGCTGTGGATTTTTAGGCATGCTTCACCTGGAAATAATTCAAGAAAGATTGGAGCGAGAGTTTGATATGACGGTTATTACCACCGTTCCAAACGTTTCGTATTACGCTTACACCAATAAAAACCCGGAAACTCCCATTCTCGTAAATAACCCATCAGATTTGCCGGAACCTTCCACTTTAAATCGTGTGGAAGAGCCGTATATTAAAGCAACTATTATTACCAAGTCAGATTTTGTGGGTTCGGTTATGTCGCTATGTATTGAAAAAAGAGGCGAAATTACCAACCAGACATATTTAACTACCGAACGAGTTGAACTAACTTTTGATATGCCTTTAGCAGAAATTGTTTTCGACTTCTACGATAGGCTTAAAACCGTTTCAAAAGGATACGCTTCCTTTGACTACTCGCCAATAGGAATGCGGCAATCGCACTTAGTTAAGGTTGATGTATTATTGAACGGAAATGTTGTAGATGCACTTTCTGCGCTCCTTCACCGAGACAACGCCTACGATATTGGCAAAAAAATCTGTGAAAAGTTACGACAACTTATTCCCAGACAACAGTTTGACATCCCTATTCAGGCCGCTATCGGAGCCAAAATTATTGCTCGTGAAACTGTGAAAGCCCTACGAAAAGACGTAACCGCAAAATGTTACGGAGGCGATATTTCGCGTAAAAGAAAGCTTTTAGAAAAACAGAAAAAAGGTAAAAAACGAATGCGCCAAGTGGGCAATGTAGAAATTCCGCAAGAGGCTTTTATGGCGGTACTTAAATTAAATGATTAGAAAAGGAAATTTAAATAATTTATTTTTCTGTTTCAATAGTCTTTAGCGTATATCTTTCTTCGGAAAAATTTTACATGCCACAAGTAGCGCCAGCCTCTATAAGCCCTTGCAAATACACCTCGTAGGGAGTACCGGTGTTTTCACCATTAACCGATGCATTACCATTGCTTTCCTCGCATACTTCAAAATTTGCGGTTTGTGGCGAGGTACAAGTAGTGCAACTAACGCCATCGTCCTTTTTACAGGAAACTATCCCTACACACAAAACAATAGCGACAACAAAGAATGTATTTTTCATTAAAAAGTAATTTTAAGGAAAACGAATTAATGCTAAGATTATTTGTTTACCTTCCCTTCATTTTCAGATCTAGTGGCATTTACAACATCTTCAAAATCCATTGGTTTTCCTAAATAAACAAGGCTGCTTCCCATTTCAACTTCAAGCTCGGATGGAGAATTCAAAAGATCTAAAAATCCATTGTCGTGTTTTAAAAATAGCGGAATTGCGTCTGGGTTTTCACCAATAATATTTAATACACGTAAAAATTGATTGTGGTTTTCAACAGGAATTTCCTGTATAGACGGAAAATCCTGAGCTACCTGGGTAAAACGTGTATAATCATGAGTGTATGAAAATAGTTCTTTTGCGGAAATGTTCTGTTTTTGTTTCATTTCTTCGGAAGTCATTAACCTAAAAGTTCCATTTTCGCCAAAATACTGTCCAAAACGATTAATAGCTTGTTTGTTTATTTCGTCGCTTCCGGTCATAGATAACAAATAACCCACATCGTTCAGCTCTATATTGTCTGTAAGGTCATCGGCATAAATGTTTGCAGTAAATGCTTCTAATCCTAATTCTTTTGCTCTATTAATGTTCAACTGGTTTGAATCAATGAGCACCACATGCCTATTGTTTTTATGAAGATAAGTAGCAATTAATCTAGATACTTTTGAAGCACCCACCATGAGTATTCCTTCAGATTTTTTCAAAAATACCCCCATCCAACTTGCCATTACTCTAGCCGTAGTGGCATTGATAATTACAGTAGTTAAAACAACCGCAAAAACCAAAGGGGTAATATATTCAGCCCCAACCACGCCTTTAGAAACCAATTGTGTTCCGAAAAGTGACGATATACCAGCTGCAACTATTCCGCGAGGACCAACCCAACTAATAAATAATTTTTCATTGGTTTTAAGCGAGGAACCTATAGTACTCGCAAAGACGGTCATGGGTCTTAAAATAAAAATAATTATTGCCAATAAAATGGCAGTTTTATAGTTAAAAACCAGCAAAAGATCGTCAACACTAATATTGGCAGAAAGTAAAATGAAAAGTATTGAAACCAATAAAACGCTCAACGATTCCTTAAAATAGAGAAGTTCCTTAAGGCTTGGCAAATCGCTATTTCCTAAAAACATACCCATAACAACTACGGCCAGCAGACCCGATTCGTGCGCAAGTAAATCACTGGCTACAAAAACTGCCATAACCAATGACAGCGAAACCACATTAGATAAGTAATGCGGCACGAGTTTCTTTTTTATTGAAATGTAAAGTGCATATCCTGCCGAAACTCCAAAAGTCATTCCTATTAAAACAATTTTTCCAAAATCCAGTAGTGCCTGTTTTGTGTAACCAGAATCGCCTTCTACACTTATAAATTCATATACAAGTACAGCAACCAAAGCTCCGATAGGATCAATTAAAATTCCTTCCCATCTAAGTACTGCCGCCACATCTTTTTTAAGTGGGATATTTCTCAAAATTGGCGTAATTACAGTGGGGCCGGTTACAATTATTAAAGCTGAAAAAAGGAAAGCAATTCGCCAGTTTAGCCCGAATACGTAGTGGGCAGCCACACCGGCACCAATAAAAGTAATGGCAGCACCTATGCTTATAAGTTTGCCAATTGCAGAGCCTACTTTCGAAATTTCTTCTCTTTTAAGCGTTAATCCCCCTTCAAAAAGAATAATTCCTACAGCCAAAGAAACAAAATAGAAAAGATTTTCTCCCGGAAAAAGACCTTTATCGCCATTCCAAATAGGTTGAAGCCATTGTCTTCCATCTTCAGTGAAAAACGTAGAAAGCGGGCCTACCAGCAGCCCAATTAAAATTAAAGGTAAAATAGCGGGTATTTTAAATTTCCATGCAACCCATTGGGCCAAAATTCCTAAAATTATAATTCCTGCAAGTTCTACCATTCAATCGGGGTTTAGGCAAATTAAAACTTTTTCGACGCTACGAAAAAATAATAATTTGTTAAAAATAGTATAATTAATTTATACTTCGTCTTTGGTCTGTAACGCTTTTGCTAATTTGCGACTCATTTCTTCAGATTATGCAATTATTTCCTATTGAATCCGGCAATTTTAAATTAGATGGTGGTGCCATGTTCGGTGTTGTGCCTAAAACCCTCTGGACCAGAACCAATCCTGCAGATGCCAATAATATGATAGACATTGCCGCGCGCTGTCTTCTCATTAAAAATGGCGATAGGTTAACCTTAATTGATACCGGGATGGGCAATAAGCAAAGCGAAAAGTTTTTTGGCTATTATTACCGTTGGGGCGATTACAACCTAGACAATTCATTAAAAAAGTACGGTTTTCATCGCGACGACATTACCGATGTTTTTATGACCCATTTACATTTTGACCATTGCGGTGGCAGTGTACAATGGAACAAAGATCGCACAGGGTATGAACCAGCTTTTAAAAATGCAACTTTCTGGAGCAATAAAGATCACTGGCAGTGGGCTACGCAACCAAACCGACGCGAGCAGGCTTCTTTTTTAAAGGAAAATATAATGCCGATGCAAGAAAGCGGACAGTTAAAGTTTGTGGCACAACCCAATACAGATTTTGCAACAGCCAACGAATTGGATTTTGGAATTCTATTTGTAGACGGACACACAGATAAGCAAATGATTCCGCATATAGAATACAAAGGAAAAACGCTGGTTTTTATGGCAGATTTATTGCCCACAGCAGGTCATTTACCACTTCCGTTTGTTATGGGCTACGATACACGACCATTGCTAACGCTTCCAGAAAAAGAAAAATTTTTGGATAAAGCTGCCGAAAATAATTTCTATCTATTTTTGGAACACGATGCACACAATCCGATAATTACCGTAAAAAACACCGATAAAGGTGTTCGGCTAAACGAAACATTCTCACTTAACGAATTTTTTAATTAACTCTTATTTTTAAAATGAAAATCTTTAGAAACTCTCTTTTGGCTGTAGTAATAGCAGCCTCTATGGCAAGCTGTGGCAGTAGCTCGGCAATTGTTGCCACCCCAATAGAAAACATTGATGCAATCCCTTTAAAAGTAGTTCCGCTTACCGAGGCACAATTAAAAAATTGGCCAGCGATGGATTTGGTAAAAGACACCGTTCCCGGGATGAGTGTAAATAAAGCTTACAACCAAATAATCAAAAAACGCAAAGGCACAACTGTAATTGTAGGCGTTATTGATAGCGGGGTAGATATAGACCACGAAGACCTTAAAAATGTACTATGGACCAATCCTGGTGAAATATCCGGCAACGGAATAGACGACGATAACAACGGTTACATTGATGATGTACACGGTTGGAATTTTATTGGCGATATTATTGGTGAAAACATGGAATATGTACGTATCATCAGAAAATTTAAACCAAAATTTGAAGGTAAGAGCGAATCTTCAATAAGTGCTGCAGATCGTGAAGATTTTGCAATCTATCAAAAAGCAATGGCCGAATACGAAAAGGAATTTTCAGAAATTTCAACTAATAAAGAGCGGTATGAGCAAATTATTGCGCAGTTAAAGCCTACACATCAAGCAATTGCTCAGAAACTTGGAAAAGAAGATTATTCAAAAGAAGATTTAGCGGATATAAAAAATCCTTCGCCACAGGAACAGCACCAAATAGCCATGCTAGACCAAATGTTAAATTTTGCCGATTCAGTTCCTGAAGTTTTAAAGGAACTTGAAGCAGGAATAAAATATTTTAATGACAGACTGGAAGATAATTTTAGTATGACCAAAGATTTCCGGGCTGTGTTAGGCGATAATCCCGACGATATTACAGACAATGTTTACGGCGACAATAATGTAGCTGGTCCAGACCCAACGCGCGAAAACGTAAAACACGGAACCCACGTTGCAGGTATAATTGCCGCTGAACGCCACAACGGGATTGGTATGGATGGCGTAGCCAACAATGTGCAAATAATGGCTGTACGAGCAGTACCGGATGGCGATGAGTACGACAAAGATATTGCATTGGCAATTAGATATGCCGTAGATAATGGCGCTAAGGTACTAAATACTAGTTTCGGAAAATATTATTCGCCACACGCAGATTGGGTGTACGACGCTATAAAATATGCGGCCTCAAAAGATGTATTAATTGTGAATGCCGCTGGAAACGACGGTCTTGATTTAGATACTGTAAATGTTTACCCGAACGATCAGATTGATAACCAACCAGAAATTGCCGATTCATTTTTAACCGTTGGTGCACTTAATTATGAGTATGGTAGTGAATTGGTTGCAAACTTTTCAAATTACGGAAAAACCAATGTAGATGTTTTTGCTCCCGGTGTAAAAATTTGGGCAACAACCCCTTTAAATACATATGAATTTTTGCAGGGAACCTCAATGGCATCTCCCGAAGTTGCCGGTGTTGCCGCAATGATTAGATCTTACTACCCAAATCTAACAGCTGCACAAGTAAAACAAATATTAATGGATAGCGGCCTTTCGGTAAAAACTAATGTTATTTTGGGCGGGGAAGTTTCAAATACGGAGTCTTTCTCAAATATTTCAAAATCTGGTAAAATGGTAAATATGTATAACGCCTTAATTATGGCAGATAAAATGTCTAAATAATGAAGCAATTTTTAAGTGTAATTTTTTTTATAGCCGTAATCATTTCGGCTTCAGCACAAAATAATCCGTGCTATTGGCAGCAGGAAGTAGATTATAAAATGGACGTTCAGATGAACGTGAAAAATTTTCAATACCAAGGCACCCAGGAATTAAAATATACAAACAATTCGCCCGATACCTTAACCAAAGTTTATTATCATCTTTACTTTAATGCATTTCAACCTGGCAGCGAAATGGATGTACGATCACGCACAATTGCGGATCCTGATAGCCGCGTTACAGATAGAATTTCGAAACTTACACCGGATGAAATTGGCTACATAAAACCAAACTTATTTACACAAAATAACGTTGCCGCTAAGTACACAATTAAAGGAACGGTAATGGAAGTAGTTTTAAACGAACCTATTTTGCCCGGCGAAAGTACCGTTTTTAATATGGAGTGGGATGCACAGGTGCCCTTGCAAGTACGCCGTTCAGGACGCGATAGTTCTGAAGGCATAGCGCTTACGATGACCCAATGGTATCCCAAACTAGCTGAGTACGACTTTGAAGGTTGGCACGCCGATCCGTACATTGGTCGCGAGTTTCACGGAGTATGGGGTAATTTTGATGTGACAATTACAATTGATGCAGATTACACTATTGGCGGAACAGGTTATTTACAAAACCCTGCCGAAGTTGGCCACGGCTACACAGAACCAGGCCAAAAATGGATGAAACCAAAAAAAGGAAAATACACTTGGCACTTTTTAGCACCAGATGTACATGACTTTGCTTGGGCAGCAGATAACCAATATGTACACGATACCTATCCGGGGCCAAACGGAGTAACACTTCATTTTTTCTATAAAAATGATCCTGAAATTGCTGAGAACTGGAAAAATCTACAACCAAAAACAGCTGCTCTAATGCAGTTTTTTAACGAACAGATAGGCCAATATCCCTACGAACAATACTCGGTAATTCAAGGCGGCGATGGTGGTATGGAATACGCTATGAGTACCATGATTACTGGCAATCGGGAGTTTGGAAGTTTAGTTGGTGTAACTGCTCACGAGTTGGCACATTCTTGGTTTCAGTTTGTTTTGGCAACCAACGAACTAAAACACGAGTGGATGGATGAAGGTTTTACCTCATACATATCCGAGGAGGCAATGAATTATGTGATGGAAGAAAATAAACCAAATCCGCACGCAGGTTCGTACAGAAGTTACTTTTACATGGCCACTAGTGGCAATGAACAACCTCTATCTACACATGCAGACAGATATGCAACCAACCGTGCGTATGGCGTAAATGCGTATAGCAAAGGTTCGGTATTTTTAACTCAATTAGGGTACGTTATTGGCCCAGAAAATCTATCTAAGACCTTAAAGCGTTTTTATTCAGATTTTAAATTTAAACACCCTACGCCAACAGATTTTATTCGCACGGCCGAAAAGGTTTCCGGTTTTAAACTAAATTGGTATTTAACAGATTGGACACAAACTACAAATACAATAGATTATGGTATAAAATCTGTTGAAAATGAAACGGATAATACAAAAATTACTTTAGAAAGAATTGGTTTAATGCCAATGCCTATAGACCTTTATGTAACTTATGAAGATGGCACGCAGGAGTTGTTTTACATTCCATTGCGTATGACGTGGAATGAAAAACCAAATCCGTTTACAGATTTAAAACGTACTGTTTTAGCAGATTGGGCTTGGGCTTATCCCACCTATACATTTGAAATTAAAAATGGGAAAAAAGTAAAAAATATGATGATTGATGCCACACGCAGAATGGCAGATATTAATCAGGATAATAATATTTGGGAAAGAAATCCCTAATCGTTAAAAGAGAAATTAATATCTTACACAGACCTAATAGATTCTAAAACCTGTTAGGTCTTTCTTTTTTATATTTACCGTGTGAATCAAAAATTTCCGAAGAGCGAAAAACTAAAGAGTTCCAAAACAATTGAAACATTGTTTTCGGACGGAAAAACACATTCCAGTTATCCTATAAAAGTATTTTTTCTTCCGAAAGAAAATTTAAAAACATCCCTGGCAGCATTTGCCGTTCCCAAACGCAATTTTAAATCTGCGGTAGATCGCAATAAGGCAAAACGACAGCTTCGCGAAGCATACCGTCTTAATAAACATATATTTAAGGAAATTAACGGCAAGAAATTTGTAATGCTTTTTCTATATTTAGGCAAAGTTAAACCGCAGTACGCCCAACTTGAAAGAGCAATGGTAAAGCTGCTTAAAAAATTAAGGGATGAAAATAGTTAGCACAATATTTTTATTATTTGTTCTGGGATGTACAAATAGCGGTTCAGACAACAATTTTGAAGCCGAAGCTTCAATGGCCGGTATAGAAAATGTTTCTGAAGATATAGCCACACCGGAGCTCGATGAGCAAAAAATTATTAAAACTGCACGATTAGCCTTCGAAACAAAAGACGTTGAGGCAACACACCAAAAAATTATTAATCTGGCATCGCAATACAAAGGTTTGGTGCAAAGCGACAACAGCGGAAAAGATTACAATCGAATCTATAAAAATATTGTGGTTCGCGTACCTACAGAAAACTTTCAATCTTTTATTGACGGGATATCTGAAGGGGTAGCTTATTTTGATCATCGCGATATAAGTAGGCAAGATGTTTCTGAAGAATTTGTAGATCTGGAAGCACGCTTAAAGGCAAAACGCACTTTAGAAAACCGATATTTGGAGTTGCTAAAAAAAGCAAACAGTGTAAAGGAAATGCTGGAAATAGAACGCGAACTTTCAAATATTCGTGAAGAAATTGAAGCAAAACAAGGGCGTTTGCAATACCTCCAAACACAAGTTTCCATGAGTACGGTAATCGTAGAATTTTATAAAACTACCGCCGATACAGGTATTACTCAGTCTTACGGACAAAAAATAAAAAATGCCCTTCAAGGAGGTTGGAACGGTATTTCGGTATTTTTCTTAGGCGTTTTATACCTTTGGCCCTTATTCCTCGTTGCAATAATTGTAATTTTTGTTCTTCGTAAATTTCTAAAACGAAAAAAGGTAAACAAATAGAAAGCGGTATATTTTATCTCTGATCTTACAATTAATACTTTTACTAAAGATTTTTAAGGTTGTAACCTGACCGAATATTTAAATTTTCAACAAAATGAAAAAAAGAATTTTAATACCCATAGTGGCCATTGGTATATTTTTTACCACGGTAAGTTTTAAAAGTGATTTTTTCGAAATTGCAAAACAAATTGAAATCTTTACTACCCTCTATAAAGAGTTAAATATGAATTATGTGGACGAGGTTACCCCCGCCACACTTATGGACAAGGCTATTAAGGGCATGCTCGAAGATTTAGACCCATACACAGTCTATTGGAACGAACAGCAGGTAGAAGACGCTAAAATCAATAATTCGGGCACCTATACAGGTATTGGTGCCATTGCGCAAAGTAGAAAGGATAAAATTATAATTGTTGAGCCTTATAAAGATTATCCAGCCGATAAAGCAGGTTTAAAAGCCGGTGACGAAATTGTAAAAATTGGCGATATAACTATTGCCGATTTACAGGACGATGCAGGCGAATTATTAAAAGGTACACCGGGCTCAAAAGTAGCTGTAACTTATAAACGCCAAGGTAAAACTGCCACTACAACTATTACTCGCGAGGCAGTAGAAATTAAAGCGGTTCCCTTCTACAAATTAATAAGAAATGATATTGGGTATATCGTACTTTCACAATTTAATCGAAAAACGACTACAGAAACAAAAGCTGCATTAGTTGATTTAAAATCGCAGGGAGCCAAAAAAATTATTTTGGATCTTCGCGGAAATCCGGGCGGATTACTGAGTGAAGCAATAAATATAGTGAACCTATTTGTGGATAAAGGTGAAGTAATTACCACTACAAAATCTGTAATTGAAAAATACAACCAAGTTTACAAAACCAAATACGATCCCATAGATACTGAAATTCCACTGGTAGTTTTAGTTAATGGAAGAAGTGCATCTGCCAGCGAAATAGTTTCCGGCGGTTTGCAAGATTTAGATCGGGCTGTTATTGTGGGAGCGCGCAGTTTTGGAAAAGGATTGGTGCAACGACCAAAGAAATTAACCTACGGTACCCAATTAAAAGTTACTATTTCGCGCTATTATACCCCCAGCGGTCGTTGTATTCAAGCATTAGATTATTGGCACCGCGACGAGAACGGCGATCCCGTTCGTAAGGATTTAAAAGAGTACAACGCCTTTAAAACCAAAGGCGGCAGAACCGTTTACGATGGCGGTGGCATTTTACCAGATATTGAATTAAAATCCGCAGCATTCAGTTCAATAACCACAGCACTTTTAAAAGACAATGCCATTTTTGATTATGCCACAAAATACTATTATAATCATCAATTAGCAGATTGGAAAAACTTTAAATTCAGTGAAGCAGATTTTCAGGATTTTCTAAAGTTTCTAAAAGAAAACAATTTTGAATACGAAACAGAAACAGAAAAGAAATTTTCTGAAGGATTAAAAGTTGCAGAAAACGACGATTTAAGCAAGGATATTTCAACAAGCTACAAACAACTTATGGCTGCCATTGACAATGCAAAAGACAAAGCCATACTCGATAAAAAAGTAGAAATAGAATCGCTTCTGACCGATGAAATATTAAAACGCTATTTCTACCGCGAAGGTTTGTATAATTATCAAATTAATCACAATCCGGAAATATTAGAAGCGGTTTCCGTTTTAAATGATGCTGGACGGTATGGGAAAATTTTGAAGTAATATTTTGTCGGCTTGAGCACAAACAAAATCACCTTTAAGAATGAACTATATAAACAACAAATACTAAAAATTTCCTTTAAGAACTTAGTATGCAATCCTTCTTAACCTTCTTCGAAACAATGCCCGTTTGGATGAAAGCTGGTTGGGTGTTTTTTGTCCTTACCGTTTTCTGGATTCTTGAAGGCTATTACAAACTCGTTTTTACCAAATACAACAAATGGCGCCACGCAAAAACCAACTTCATTTTGCTTGTGTTTGTAATGCTTATAAATGTAGTTTTCGGAATTGCAACTGTAAGTATTTTTTTGTGGTTAAACCATTCTAACTTTGGGTTGCTTCCACTTTTTGATGCTCCAATTTGGCTGGAATTGTTGCTATCAATTATGGTGTTGGATCTAATTGCGCAATATTTTGTGCATTATTTACTTCACAAAGTAAAGTGGATGTGGCGCTTGCACACTGTACACCACTCCGATAAAAATGTGGACGTTACTACAGGCACCAGGCATCATCCGTTTGATTTTATTATTCGTGAAACTTTCGCATTAATTGCTGTAATTATCATGGGAATGCCAATTGCTTTTTATCTTTTTTACAGAATTTTAAGTGTGCTTTTTACCTATTTTACCCACGCCAATATTTCGCTTCCGAAGCAGGTAGATCGCCTACTTAGCTATATAATTGTAACTCCAAATATGCATAAATTTCATCACCATTATAAAATGCCTTGGACAGATAGCAATTTCGGCAATATGCTTTCTATTTGGGATCGTTTATTTGGTACATTTATCTATGCAGATACATCAGAAATAAAATATGGTTTAGACATTGCAGACCATAAAAATGATGAGGATATTTTACACCAATTAAGACTTCCTTTTGATAAGTCAATTCGGTATAAAAAATAAATTAACACCATCTGCTTTCCGGTTAACATAAACTTAACTCACTGTTTATCAATGATATTGTAATTTAGCGGTTATGGTACATTCAGAAAGAGAAGAAAACAAAGCGATTCTTAAAGAATCCGTGACTTATTTAGAGAACCGGGGTTTTGAACACATTCAAGCAGATGTGGAAGGATATGAAACTCCAAAATCCTATCTTAAAAAAGATAGCGATGTGGTAATTACCCCAGATATTGTAGCGGAGCGCGCAGGCATTAAGCACTATTTTGAAATTAGTTTAAAATCTGCAAAGCCAAGATTATTAAAATCGAAATGGCAATTTTTAGATACTTTAACACGTATGCGAAACCAGCGTTTTAAAATAATAACTCGCCGTGGGCATTATAAATTTACCGATGAAATGCTAAAAGATCTAAATCTAGAAAAAAATCTTATAAAGCTTTAATCATTCTCTAATCATTGCTATATGTGGAATACCATCTTCCATATATCTATCACCAATGGTTTTAAAACCGTGACTTTCATAAAACATTACTAAATATATTTGCGCCGATATTTTTATAGTATCGGCTTTATATTTTTCAACAATAGCTTTTATGGCAGCATCGGTAATTTGATGACCGTACCCCAATTTACGATAATTTTCGCGTACCAAAACCCTACCAATAGAAGCTTCATCAAAATAATCTCCAGCTTGAAAGCAGCGTGCATAGGTTACTAAAATATCGTTTTCCCAGCCCATTATGTGCAACGCACGTTGGTCTTTTCCATCAATATCCTGATAAACGCAATCTTGTTCCACTACAAAAATTTCACTTCGCAATTGCAAAATTTCGTATAGCTCCTTTCGGCTTAATTCTTCAAAATTCTTTATATCAAATTCCATATTTTTTTAATAAAATCAATCTTGAACAATAATGTCTTTTGGGTCATCTTTTTGATGTTCGGGTTGAATGGTTACATGGTTTATTCCAAAATCGTGATACAGCAACTCTTCTACTTTTGCTAATACGGCGTCAAATTCTGAAAGGGTAAGATCATTATAAAAATCTATATGTGCTTCCAAATGTGTTTCCTGCTCGTTTAATTGCCAGATATGAATGTGATGCATATTTTTAATTTCTGGAATTTTACAAACTGCTTTATTAATTACTTCTAAATTTAAATCATCGGGTGTAAAAAGCATTAAAACTTTAAATGAACTCTTTAATAAATCGTACCCCATAATAAGTAAATAAAGCGCAATTAAAACGGTTAATAGGCTATCTACCCAATACCATTGATAAAATTGCATAAGCAAACCACCAATTAAAACAGCTACCGATGCTGCCATATCGGTAAACAAGTGCAAGTAGGCCGAGCGCATGTTCATATTGCTTTTTGAATCTTTATATAGAAGCAATACGCTAAACCCGTTAAAAACAATTCCTAAAATAGCCAGCCAAATAACGAGGCCGCTTTCAATTGGTTGCGGATTATAAAAGCGAATAACGGCTTCGTAAATTAGGTAAATTGCTACCACAATTAAGGTGGCCGAATTTACAAATGCAGCAATTATTTCGGCGCGTTTATATCCAAATGTTTTTGTAACCGAAGCATCCTTTTTTGAATATCTATCGGCTATATAACTTACCACCAAAGACAGAACGTCGCTAAAATTATGGAGCGCATCGGAGAGTAACGACAAACTTCCCGAAACCACTCCGCCAATTGCTTGTGCAAGTGTAATTCCTATATTTAAAAGAATGGAAAGTAAAAGTTTTTTCCCTTTTAAATCTGGATGCGAATGATCGTGTGAATGTACGTGCTTATGCGACATTGAAGCTGTTTATAAACAAGCTATTTTTTCTACGCGATTTTGGTGGCGACCCCCTTCAAATTCGGTATTTAAAAATGTTTTAACCATTTCCAAAGCTTGTGGTTTACTAGTAAATC
Source organism: Aequorivita flava (assembly GCF_038742595.1). NCBI lineage: Bacteria > Pseudomonadati > Bacteroidota > Flavobacteriia > Flavobacteriales > Flavobacteriaceae > Aequorivita > Aequorivita flava. The sequence goes on from NZ_JBANCF010000002.1 coordinate 436,238, forward strand.
TGGCCGGAATACTTAATACATTAGCATCGTTATGTTGGCGGGCGAGCGCAGTAATTTCTTTAGTCCAACATAAAGCAGAGCGTACTTTTTGGTGTTTATTAGCTGTCATATTTGCGCCATTTCCGCTTCCGCAGATGATAATTCCTAACTCTGCGTTTCCACTTTCAACATCTGCCGCAACGGGATGCACAAAATCTGGATAATCTACGCTCGATTCAGAGTCGGTTCCGTGGTTTATAACTGAGTGGCCTTCCTTTTCGAGAAAGGAAACAATTTCAAATTTATACGTTGTACCTGCGTGGTCGTTGCCGATGGAAATCTTCATGGTTTTAATTTTTTTTCAAAGATAATGAATTCGAATTCAGAAAATTTCTCCCACATTATATAATGCCATAAATTGTTAAAATAAATGCTCTTTTATAAAAAGCTACGCCTAGCGCCACAAATTAAAATTAACTTATTGGTTTTAAATAATTAATGATTTCTTAACCACAACTTCACATTACAGTTAACAACATTGTTGATATTTGTTAGCATAAATAACACAACTAAAATTGCACATGTAATTAAATTTTACAATAGGTTTTAATATTCTGGGAAACCAAATTTATAACTCATTTTTTACGGGGTACTTGTTAGCATCATTTTTTCAGTTTCAAACAATAATTTTCCAAAAACTTATAAAATTATAGGTGTGAAAATAGGTTGTTCACAGTTGTTAATTAGTATTTATATTCGCTTACAATCAAGGATATTAATTCTTAATTGTATGTTAATAACCTATTATTAAATAGCGATAATTAGATTTCAAAATAAAACTGCAAAAAGTTATTGTACATATTAACACCCTATAATCATCACTAATTTTTCTTTAATTAATTTAAAAAAAACAAATGATATATTAATGTATGTTGATAACATAAAAAATTTAGAGAAAATGAATTTGAAGAAAAGGTATTATTGAAAATTAAACTATTTTCAAATCTGAAGAAGAGTTTAAGTTAGCGATAATTTCTTCCGCTTGGGCCACATCGTCCAAATGAACTTGAAGTCTAATTCCGCCAATTGCATTTGAGTAAAAAGGAAAAACGCTAATCATGGTTTCATTTTCAAAAAAGTAACGTATTTCTTCCTGTTCAAACAAAAGCTGAAGTATTGCGTATTCCGCAGGATATTGAAAAATAGCTATGGTTTTAAAATGCTTCATTTAGAGTGTGCATTAGTTTGAATTTTTAAAAAATTAACCCTTACATTACAACATATCCAAGAAATTAATAACGTAACCAAGGTACTAAATCTTTCCTAATGTAAACACGTCATTCTATGAGAAGTAGTACATTTACCGAATTACAAAATTAAGTATGCCAAGAAATAAAAGAAAAAAGAAAACAAATAAAATTGAAAATCTTTCCCAAACCATATTAAACATTCTTCGGAAAGATCATTCGCAAGCATTCAACTACAAACAAATTGCCGCAAAATTACAATTGGACGATCCTAGCAGCAGAAATCAAATAATAAAAAAATTAAAGGTTTTGCAGGGCAAAGGAAGGATTCAAGAAATTGATCGCGGCAAATATATACTCACTCCTTCACAAAATTATTATACCGGAAAAGTAGATATAGCAGGCCGTGGCCAAGGATATATTATTGTTGAAGATTTAGAAGACGATATTTATGTAAGTAGTAAAAATCTCAACAAAGCTTTAAATGGCGATATTGTTGAAGTTTACGTATTTAAACGCAAAAAGGGAGGTAAAACTGAAGGGGAAGTAACCAAAATTGTAGAACGCAAACGAACCGAATTTGTGGGTACTATCCAAGTGCAGGAAAACTTTGCATTTGTTGAAGTTACCGATTATAAAATGTACACCGATATTTTTATTCCTAAGAACAAAATAAACGGAGCTAAAAATGGCGAGAAAGTACTGGTGGCAATGGAAGATTGGCCCGAAAAGGCAGACTCGCCTTTTGGAAGTGTGCTAAAGGTTCTGGGAATGCCAGGTGAGCACAATACCGAAATTCATTCTATTTTAGCACAATACGGACTCCCGTACGAATTTCCGCAGGAAGTAGAGGTTTTTGCCAATAAAATTGATACTTCAATTAAAGAATCGGAAATAAAAAAGCGGCGCGATATGCGCAAAGCTCTAACTTTTACCATAGATCCAAAAGATGCAAAGGATTTTGACGATGCTCTTTCATTTGAAATATTAGACAACGGCAACTACGAGGTAGGAATTCACATTGCAGATGTTTCACATTATGTAACCGCCGGAAACGAACTTGATGACGAAGCTTACGAGCGCGCAACATCGGTATATTTAGTAGATAGAGTAGTACCAATGTTACCGGAAATTCTTTCTAACAATGCATGTTCGCTGCGACCAAACGAAGAAAAATATACCTTTTCGGCAGTTTTTGAAATGAATAAAAAAGCCGAAGTTATAAATCAATGGTTTGGAAAAACGGTTACGTATAGCGATGCGCGTTTTGCTTATGAAGAAGCGCAACACGTAATAGAAAATCCAAAAGAGGAAATACATAAAATACCGTCAAATATTTCAATTACCGATAAGGAATATACGGTAAAACCGGAAATAGCACAGGCTATTTTACAAATGGATGCCATGGCAAAAAAGTTACGTACAAAACGTATGCGAGCCGGCGCAATTTCTTTTGACAAAGTTGAAGTAAAATTCATACTCGATAACAAAGGAAATCCAGAGGGTGTGTATTTTAAAGAAAGTAAAGATGCCAACAAAATGATTGAGGAATTTATGCTGTTGGCAAATAGGCGAGTAGCAGAATTTATAGGCAAGCAACAACCTAAAAAAACGTTTGTTTATCGTGTTCACGACGAACCGGATGATGAAAAAATTGCGGCTTTAGAAAATATAATTAAACGCTTTGGTTATAAATTAAACACAAAAGACCGTCATTCTACAGCCACTTCAATGAATAAACTTTTAAAGGATGTTCAAGGTAAAAAGGAACAGAATTTAATAGATACCTTGGCTATCCGGAGTATGAGCAAAGCCATGTACACTACCCATAATATAGGTCATTACGGCTTGGCATTTGATTATTATACACATTTTACTTCGCCAATTCGTAGGTATCCCGATGTTATGGTTCATCGCTTATTGCAGCATTATTTAGAAAATGGAAAATCTGCAAAAGAAGAAGAATACGAAGAAAAATGTGGCCATAGTAGCGATATGGAAAGTCTTGCTACCAATGCCGAGCGCGATAGCATAAAATACATGCAGATAAAATATATGCAGGATCATAAAGACGAAGCGTTTTTAGGGGTTATTTCGGGTGTTACCGAATGGGGAATATATATTGAAATTATCTCGAATAAATGCGAAGGAATGGTACGATTGCAAGATTTACAGGACGACCGTTACGAATTTGACAGAGATGAATTTGCCGTAATTGGCCAACGTACTAATAATATTTATAGACTTGGCGATGAAGTATATGTAAAAGTAAAAAATGCAGATCTGGTTAAGAAGCATTTAGATTTTACGATGTTAGGACATCAATTAGAGTCTAATTAAAACCAATTACTACTAATGAAAAAATTAATTTTTCTATTCACACTTTGTGTATCTGTGGTTTCATTTGCCCAACAGACTATGGAGGTTGGCGATTTTAACGAGGTAAAAGTTTTTGATCTTATTACGGTTAAACTTATTTCAGCTTCTAAAAATGAAGTAGTTGTTAGCGGAACCAATGCCGATTATGTAAAATTTATAAACGATAATGGAGTTTTAAAAATTAGAATGGAGCTGGAAGAACGCTTTGATGGAAATTCAACCGAGGTTGTGGTTTATTATAAAAATATTTCAGTTTTGGATGCCAACGAAGGTTCGTTTATATTTTCAGAAGAAGAAATAAAAGCCCCTTCATTAGAACTTAGAGTGCAGGAAGGTGCCAAAATAGCGGTACAAATTTCAACACAAAATCTAAATATAAAATCTGTTTCTGGTGGTATAATAGATGCCGAAGGAACAGCTAAACGTCAACAAGTTACTATAAATTCGGGAGGGGTTTACAATGCTGAAAATCTTATTTGTTCCCAGAGTGTGGTAAGCGTTACTGCAGGGGGTTATGCCACACTTTTTACAACTGATAGTATTGATGCCAAAGTAACTGCGGGAGGTTCTATAAAAATTTATGGCAACCCAAAAAATGTAAAAAAGAAAAGGCGTGCCGGCGGAAAAATTGAAATTGTAAAAAGTAATAATTAATTTTTTACCGTAATTGGGTAAAAGTAATTTGTATTTTTACAGTACTATGTTTGACGGTTTACTCTATGCTGCGTTTTATGGATTTCTATTGGCATTTGCCGTTGGCCCCGTTTTTTTTACGCTAATTGAAACGGCTATTACGAAAGGAATAAAAGCGGCTATTTTTTTTGATTTAGGAGCTATTTTTGCAGACGTTATCTTTATATTAATAGCTTTTTTCAGTACCAATAGAATTCTTGAAAAGGTTAAGCACGATCCGGGATTACTTATTTTCGGAGGTGCTATTTTAATTGCTTATGGCATAATTTCGTACATACGTACCAATCGTTCGGTTTTTAAAATTGTTAGAGAGCACTACGCTGTAAAAGTGAAAAAAAATCTCGGTGGATTATTTTTAAAAGGCTTTCTCTTAAACTTTGTAAACTTTGGCGTTTTAGCGGGATGGATTGGTACGCTAATTATGGCGAATGCCTTAACAACTTCGGACAATGGCGTTTTTCTATTTGTTTCAACTGTGTTGGCTGCTTTTTTTATTACAGACATTTTAAAAATGGTTTTAGCAAAAAGACTTAAAAATAAAATGACGCCACGCTTTATTTTTAAAACAAAAAAGTGGGTAAGTATATTAATTCTAGGTTTTGGAATTTTATTACTCATTCAAGGTATTTTTCCAAAAGGGGTTGAAGCAGGATTAAATAGAATTCCTAATAAGCAGCGGCCTATTGAACATTCCATTCCTCCTGTTGATGGTACTTTGGAAAATGCCCCCAACCAGCTGGAAAAATAATTTAAAAACTGTATAAATTACGTTTGTCTTGAATATACGTTTCCGGCGCCCAATGGTTTTTGAAACTTGTAATAAAAAAACCCCAACAAAAAGTTGAGGTTTTATTAGAGGTATCGAGCGGATTCGAACCGCTGTAGCAGCTTTTGCAGAGCTGAGCCTAGCCACTCGGCCACGATACCAAATTCCTGCCAAGGCGGGAAATTCTTGAGGTTTTTTCTCAGAATGACTGCAAATGTAAAAAAATTAAACGTAAAATTGCCATTAAAAAAGTAAATTACCTTTTGCTTTTCATCGTAACACTTACTTCTGCAACATCGCCGCCAATAGGCGGATTCTTTTTAGCGACGGTTACTTTTACTTGGTTTACCATTTCAATTTTTAAAAGTATGGAATCTATTATACGTTTTGCCACGTGTTCTAAAAGCTTGGCGCGTACTGCCATTTCATCTCTTACTATTTTTTGCAATAGTACGTAATCTACGGTATCCTGAAGTTCATCAGTAATCGAGGCATTTTTTAAATTGGCTTTTACCGATAGATTTACCAAATAATCTGAACCTATTTTTCCTTCTTCAATTAAACACCCATGAAAGGCATAAATTTTTATGTTTTTTAAACGAATCGTTCCCATGGAATTAGTTTTCGCAAAGATACTTTTTTATTTATTTGGTTACCTTTGTACCACTTAAATTGAAAGCATTATTTACAAGACGGTATTCGTCTTTAAATCAATAAAAATATGACAAACGAAGCCACACCGCTAAATTTTATAGAGCAAATAATTGAAGATGATCTTAGCAAGGAATATACAAAAGAACAATTGTGCTTCCGATTTCCACCAGAGCCCAATGGTTATCTGCACATTGGCCACGCGTCATCAATCTGCTTAAATTTTGGTTTGGGCGAACGTTATAGCGCCCCGGTTAACCTTCGTTTTGACGATACCAATCCGGCAAAGGAAGAACAGGAATTTGTAGATGCCATTAAGCACGATATTTCGTGGTTGGGCTATACCTGGGCAACCGAATGTTATGCTTCAGATTATTTTCAGCAGTTGTACGATTGGGCGGTTGCACTTATAAAAGACGGAAAGGCGTATGTAGATTCGCAAACTTCCGAAGCAATCGCAGAACAAAAAGGCACCCCGAATACGGTGGGAAAAGCAAGTCCGTACCGCAATCGTTCAGTTGCTGAGAATTTAGAGTTGTTCGAAAAAATGAAAAATGGCGAAACCAAGGAAGGTGAGCACGTGCTGAGAGCCAAAATAAACATGGAATCGCCAAATATGTTAATGCGCGATCCGGTTATGTACCGAACACTTTTTAAAAATCATCATCGTACAGGCACAGATTGGCGAATTTTCCCGATGTACGACTGGACACATGGCGAGAGCGATTATATAGAACAGGTATCGCATTCTTTCTGTACACTCGAATTTCTGCCCCATAGAGAGCTTTATGACTGGTTTCTGGACCAAGTAGTCGATCCAAAGAAATTACGCCCTAAACAGCGTGAATTTGCGCGTAGAAATTTAAGTCATACACTCGTTAGTAAACGAAAACTCGCTCATTTGGTAAGCAGTGGTGTGGTTACAGGTTGGGACGATCCGCGTATGCCAACAATTTCAGGATTGCGCCGAAGAGGATACACGCCAGAATCTATAAAAAATTTCGCAGAAAGTATTGGCGTAGGAAAGCGCGAAAATTTAATTGATGTTTCGCATTTAGAATTCAATGTTCGCGAAGATTTAAATAAAAAAGCACCGCGAATAATGGTGGTTTTAGATCCCGTAAAATTAATAATAGATAACTATCCGGAGGGTAAAACCGAAATGTTGGAGGCCGAAAATAATCAGGAAGACGAAAGTGCAGGGTTTCGCGAAGTGCCCTTTTCAAGAGAATTATTAATAGAAAGAGAGGATTTTAAAGAAGAAGCAAACCGCAAATTTTTTCGTTTAACCATTGGTAAAGAAGTGCGATTAAAAAACGCGTATATTATAAAAGGCGAAAGCGTTGTAAAGGATGCCGATGGAAACATTACCGAAATACATTGCACCTATGATCCTGACAGTAAAAGTGGCAGCGGATCTGAAGCCTCGCTACGCAAGGTAAAGGGTACGTTACATTGGGTTTCTGAGCCACACGCATTGCCAGTTGAAGTTAGGCTGTACGACCGCCTTTTTACTGTTCCTTCACCCGATGCCGACAAAGAAAAAGATTTTATGGGTTTCATAAACCCAGATTCCTTACAAACAATCACTGGATATGCAGAACCGTCTGTAGCGCAATCAAAAAGTGAGGATAAATTTCAATTTCAACGGTTGGGATATTTTGTGGTAGATCGCGATTCTACTTCAGAAAAGTTAGTTTTTAATCGGACCGTACCCTTACGCGACTCTTGGGCAAAATTGAGTGAATAATTAACATTATTTCGGCAAAATCTGGCATATTTTAAGAGGATTTGGCTATAATTTTTTCTTTTTGTGATAAATTTAGGTATTGAAAATTAACTATTAACCGGTTGTTAACAATATGCTGAATGGCCGTTACTTACCTTTGAGGATATTAACTAATAAAAACACAAAAAAATGGCATCAAATACAGGTCAAACACTTCTTGCATTAATTACTGGAGCAGCTATTGGAGCTGGTTTAGGAATTCTTTATGCACCGGACAAAGGGTCTAAAACAAGAGACAAATTAAGCAAAGAAGCCAAAAAGGCTCAAAAGCAATTAAACCAACAATATCAAGAAACCACTAGCAATCTAACCGAAAGAGCACAAAAAGCAAGAGTAAGTTTTGAGCAAAAACTAAACGAAACTTTATCATCAGCAAGCTATAAAGCAGACGATATTTTGTTAGCTATGGAAGATAAATTGGAGGCATTGAGAAAGCAAAATGCAAAATTACAGATGGATGCTACCATCGATAAAACGAAAGCAAAAGCCAAAAAAGCAACATCATAATATGGCATTTAGTAGCCTTAAGGAAAGTCTAAATCAGGTAGCCGACAGAATAGAGGATTACAGCGTAAGCACGGCGGAGTACTATAAACTTCGCCTGTTTAAATCTACTATGAAGGGCGCCATCGCATTGGTAAATTTGCTCGTTTACGGTAGTTTATCACTTTTTGTGATGCTTTTTATTTCTATCGGGGCGGCTTTTTGGCTGGGAACTTTCTTTGAACATCATTATGTAGGTTTTCTATTAATTGGCGCATTTTACGGAATAATCCTTATTTTCATGTTTATTTATGGCAGGAAAATAATTGAGCGCAATTTGCTTCATAAATTCTCCAGTTTATTATATGACGAAGACGAATTGGAACCTAGAAAAGCAGCCGAAAACGAATTGACAAATTATCAAGAAACTCTACAGGAAGAGCAGGCTAGGAGCGAAAATTTTTCAAATTAAAACGAATGAAGCGATACACTACTTTTGAAGAAATAGATAGAGATTTAAAATACCTTCGTCTAAAATTACAAATAGATTTAGAAGAAGTTAAGCTCGGTTTAACCCAAAGTAGGGAAACAATAAGCGAAACATTTTCGCCAATAAACCTAATTGCAAATACATTTGGAGCCATAATAAAGCGAGCATTTGTTTTAAAAGTGGTGGATAAATTAATTGGTATAAAACCGGTGAAAAAGAAAGAATACAACGATTAATATTTAAATATAAATATTATTATAAAACAAGAGCGTCCTTTAAAATTTTAAAGAACGCTCTTGTTTTACACGTTTTGCTAGTTAATAATTTAAATCTTCCCCTTCTTCGGGTCGTGGCGGGGTTTGTCTTTTAGGCCGTTTTTTCATTACAATTCCTTTTTCCAAGTTTTTTTTCTTCATTTCTTCACCTATCTGGTTGCTTGCTACAAAGGAGGCAATCATATTATTCAACATTTCGCTACCTGCTTGTGGAGAATTTGGCAGTAAAATAAGGTTTGTATTGGTTTCTTCACCAATAGATTGTAGGGTATCGTAATGTTGAGTAACTACAATCAATGCCGAAGCTTCCTGCGAATTAATACCTACATTGTTTAATACATCTACACTTTCTTCTAAACCACGTGCAATTTCGCGGCGTTGATCTGCAATACCTTGACCCTGTAAACGTTTACTTTCCGCTTCTGCACGAGCTTTTGCAACAATCTTAATTCGTTCGGCTTCTGCTTCAAATTCAGCGGCAACTTTTTCTCGTTCTGCCGCGTTAATACGGTTCATTGCAGCTTTTACTTGTATATCCGGATCAATATCAGTAACAAGGGTTTTAATTATATCGTAACCATATGTGCTCATGGCTTCGTTTAATTCGGCTTTTACGGCAATTGCAACATCGTCTTTTCTCTCAAAAACGTCATCCAGTTTCATTTTTGGAACTTCTGCTCGCACCACATCAAAAACGTAGGATGTAATTTGGTCGTGTGGATTTTCCAACTTGTAAAATGCATCGTACACCTTTTGTTCCAACACCTGAAACTGTACCGAAATCTTTAACCGTACAAAAACATCGTCCTTCGTTTTTGTTTCAACGATAACATCTAATTGCTGAATTTTTAAATTAATGCGTCCGGCAATTCGATCTATTAAAGGTATTTTTAATTGTAATCCAGAATGCCGAATACTCTGAAATTTTCCAAATCTTTCTACTATTGCAGCCGTTTGTTGTTTCACGGTAAAAAAACTTGCAAATAGAATAAACAAGCCTATTATTAAAATTGGTACTAAAATAAACCCTCCCATACTTCTTTAAATTTTTAATTATTGAATGTGGAAGATACGAAATTAAAGCAATTTTAGGCGTCTAATATTTTTGGTAACTAAGTATTTGCTAACAGATTATTTGGTGTGTGTCTGCGCGCGAATTTAAGCGAGCAAGCTGTAATTACGCGCATTCCTATCATTAAATAGAGTTGAAAAAGAAGTTTAAGAAATATGATTAATTGCTTTTTCAATTCGGGAAATACTTTCTTTTTTCCCTAAAATTGAAATTATATCGAAAACTTCTGGGCCTTTCATTTCACCCACCAACGCCAAACGCAGTGGCATCATCACTTTTCCAAATCCAATATTTTCTGAAGTAATCCAGCCTTTTACACTTTCGGAGAGATTTGTTGCGGAAAAATCGTCAGTAGTGTTTAAGATTGAAATAACCTGTTTTAATATACCTGGAGTTTCAGGTTTAAAAGCTTTATCGGAGGCTTTTGCATCGTATGTTGTGGGGGCAACAAAAAAGAAACTTCCCTGTTCCCAAAGGTCGCTTACGAATGTTGCACGCTCTTTTAAAAGGGAGACGATCTTTATCCATGTTTCTGTTGATGGTTGTGACAGAGCATTGCCTTGTTTCAGTAATGATAATTTGCTTAAATATTTTTCAAATTCATTTGCCAATACTGAATCATCAACCATTTGAAGGTATTGATGTTGAAACCATTTGGTTTTTTCGGGATCAAACTTGGCACCGGCTTTATGCACACGTTCCAGTTCAAAGGCAGAAACCAATTCGTTTAAATTAAAAATTTCTTGCTCGGTTCCTGGATTCCAGCCTAAAAAGGCTAACATATTTACAACGGCTTCGGGCAGATAACCATCTTCGCGATAGCCGGAAAATAAATCGCCTTCTGCAGTTTTCCATTCCAAAGGAAATACAGGGAAACCCATTTTATCGCCATCGCGTTTGCTGAGTTTTCCGTTGCCAGTTGGTTTTAAAATCAGCGGCAAATGCGCAAATTGCGGGGCATTCCAACCAAAAGCGCGGTATAACAAAACGTGCAGTGCCAATGACGGTAACCACTCTTCGCCTCGGATTACGTGGGTAATTTTCATTAAATGGTCGTCCACAATGTTGGCTAAATGATAGGTTGGCATACCGTCGCTTTTAAACAAAACTTTATCGTCCAGCACATTGGTTTCTACTTGCATGCCGCCACGAATAAGATCGTTTAAATAGAGCGTTTCATCCTCAGGCGATTTAAACCGAATTACAAATTCGTCGCCATTTGCTATTTTTTGTTGTGTTTCTTCCGCAGAAAAAGTGAGTGAATTTTTTAGCTTTAAACGGTTATGCCAATTGTAAATGAAGGTTTTTCCATTAGCTTCATGTTCTTTACGGTGTGCGTCAAGTTCTTCGGGAGTATCAAAAGCGTAATACGCATTGCCAGAATTTATCAAAGTATCGGCGTATTCTTTATAAATATTCTTGCGTTCACTTTGTCTGTATGGACCGTAGTTTCCTTCTTTCCTGGGGCCTTCGTCGTAGGGTATCTGCAACCAATTTAAAGCTTCAATAATATAAGTCTCGGCACCTTCCACAAAACGATTTTGATCTGTATCTTCAATTCGCAAAAGGAAATCGCCTCCGTGCTTTTTCGCAAATAAATAGTTGAATAGGGCAGTACGAACACCACCAATATGTAGGGGACCAGTTGGACTTGGGGCAAAACGCACCCGAACTTTTTGAGACATAATATTACATTAATTTTATAAGCTGCAAAGGTACAATTATGCTCGGGTTTTTTAAAGTCATTGCACGTCGGGGTTTTGTGTTTTTTTGGATTGATTATTGCAGCGTGGCAAGACCAGAATATTATTGTATTTTTAGCTTCTTATTTCAGGGTTTTAAACCTTGTAATGGTACATACAGATGTAAAACACTACGGGTGAAACTCCTGTTTTCACAAAAACTATGAGCACTTTTAACATCATCCAGCAAAAACTGGAAGAATTTATTAAGAAATACTACACCAATGAGCTTATAAAGGGAGCTATCCTTTTTTTTGCCATTGGCCTGCTGTATTTGCTTATAACGTTGCTCGTTGAGTATTTTCTGTGGCTCAATCCCACTGGAAGACGCATACTGTTTTGGGCATTTGTAATTGTTGAAATAGGATTGTTTGTTCGCTTTATTGCCTTCCCGCTAGCAAAACTTTTTAAACTCCAAAAAGGAATTGATTACGAAGTAGCCTCAAAAATAATTGGGAACCATTTTCCGCAGGTAAACGATAAATTGCTCAATGTAATTCAGTTAAATCAAAACCAACGTGAAAGTGAATTGCTAGCTGCAAGTATTGACCAAAAGGCTATTGAGCTACAACCTATTCCTTTTAAAAGCGCGGTAAATTTTAAAAAAAACGCCAAATATTTAAAATACGCGGCCATCCCTATCTTTGTGTTTTTGGCTTTTAGTCTTTTAGGTGGAACAGATATTTTTTCGAGTAGTTATAAACGCGTAGTGCATTATGACACTGCTTTTGAGCCACCCGCACCTTTTGCTTTTATAGTGTTGAACGAAAACTTAAATGCGGTTGAAAACAAACCATTCAACTTAAAAATTCGCACTCAAGGCACAGCTATTCCAGAGAATGCTAGCATCAATTATAATGGCGAAACCTATTATATGCAGCAAACTGCTCCCGGTTTTTTCGAATACACTTTTCAACAACCCTCGGAAAGGGTTCTTTTCAATTTAAAGGCCAATAAGGTGAATTCTCGCACTTATAGTTTAGACGTCGTAAAAACTCCGTCGCTGCTTAATTTTGAAATGGTTTTGGATTATCCTCATTATACCGGAAAAAAAGATGAAACTTTAAAAAGTACGGGAAATGCTACTGTTCCCGAAGGCACAAAGGTTAAATGGAACGTGGCTACCAAGAACACAGAAATGGTTACGTTAAAAACAGCAGATACTTCTTTTTCATTTTCGGCGAACGGAGCGAAGTTTAATATTGAAAAGAATATTTACAATAAATTAGATTATGCTATTACCACTTCCAATGAAAAATTGAAGGATTATGAAAATCTCGCCTTTACTTTAAATGTTGTAAAGGATCAATTTCCCGAAATAGATGTGCAGTCAAAACAAGATAGCACCGATAGCCAGCGAGTTTTATTTTTAGGTCAGATTTCAGACGATTATGGACTTACAAAATTACAATTGGTCTATTACCCCATTGGAGAAGAAAAGCAGGCTAAAAAGCAACTTTTACCGCTTAAAGCAACAAATTTTGATCAATTTACCTTTGTATTTCCAGGAGCATTGAACTTAGAAGAAGGAGTTGCCTACGAATACTATTTTGAAGTTTTTGACAACGATGCTATCCATCATTACAAATCTTCAAAATCGGGTGTTTTCTCATTCAGAAAGCTTACCAAGGCTGAACTGGAGGAAGAACAACTGCAAAATCAACAAAACGCTATAAAGGGGTTGGATAAATCTTTAGAAGAATTTAAGGACCAACGACAAACCTTAGAGGAACTTTCGCGTACTCAAAAGGAAAAAAATCAACTTAATTACAATGACAAAAAGAAGCTTGAAAATTTCCTAAAACGTCAGAAGCAGCAAGAGGAAATGATGAAGAATTTTTCAAAGGAATTAAAAGAGGAGCTTCAAAATTTTCAGCCGGAAAAGGAAGAAAAAGATTCATTTAAAGAAGAACTGGAAAAACGATTGGATGAAAATGAAGAGCAATTAAAGGAGAATGAAAAATTGCTCGAAGAATTGGAAAAAGTACTTGAAAAAATACAAAAGGAAGAGTTAACGGATAAACTTGAAAAGCTCTCGAAGCAAAATAGAAACCAAGAAAAAAATCTAGATCAATTACTGGAATTAACTAAGCGCTATTATGTTGAAAAGAAAGCGGAGAAATTGGCCGAACAATTATATGAGTTAGGTGAGGAACAGGAAAAACTTGCAGAAAAACCTGTCGAGGAAAATACAAAAGAAGCGCAAGAGGAATTAAACAAAAAGTTCGAAGAACATAAAAAGCAAGCGGAAGAGCTTCAAAAGGAAAATGAAGATTTAAAGAAGCCTTTAGATATTCCTAAAGATAAAGTTGGAGAGCAACAAGTTGATGAGGAGCAAAAAAAGGCCACCGAAAAATTAAAGGAAAAGAATCCCACCGAAGCCGGAAAGAATCAAAAAAAGGCTGGACAAAAAATGAAGCAGATGGGTAAGTCTATGCAAATGCAAATGAAATCCGGCCAAATGGAATCTATAGATGAAGATGTAAAAATGCTGCGACAAATTGTGGATAATCTCGTTGTATTTTCTTTTCAGCAAGAAGATTTGATGGAAGTATTTAAAAAGATTGAATACGGTAACCCAATTTTTGGTAAAAAGTTAAATATCCAAAACGATCTTAAAACTAATTTTGAGCATATAGACGACAGTTTGTTTTCACTGTCGCTACGACAGCCGCTGCTTGGAACCCAAATAAATTCGTCGTTGACTGAAATACAGTATAATATAGATAAATCTTTAGACAGGCTTGCGCAGAATCAAACGCGACAAGGCATTGGTAATCAGCAATATACAATCACTGGCGCCAATGATTTAGCGGTTTTGTTAAGTGATATTTTAAGCAATATGCAAATGCAATTATCTATGGCCATGGGTTCCGGTTCTGGAAAAGGTATGCCGAGCCCCGGCGCTGGAAGTGGGCAGGGATTTCAATTACCAGACATCATCAAAAAGCAAGAGAGTTTAAGTGAACAAATGAAAGACGGAATGGAGAAAGGTGAAAAGGGTTCCAAAGGTGAAGGAAAGGGTAAGGGAGAAGGCAAAGGTGAAGGAGATGGTACTGGGGATGGAAAGGGTGAAAACGGTAATAATGGATCTGAGGGTGAAAAGCAAGGGGAAGGTGAAAATGGCAAAGGCGATAGCGAAAGGATGAATGGTGAGTTGTATGAAATTTATAAGCAACAACAAGATTTGAGACAACAACTACAAAATATACTCAGCAAGGAAGGTTTAAAAGGAAATGGTGGAAATCTTTTAAAAAAGATGGAAGGGATAGAACAGCAACTTTTAGATAAAGGGTTTAATGAGAACACGCTTCAACAAATGCAAAACTTAAAGTATGAATTGTTAAAGTTAGACAAGGCTGCTTTTGAACAGGGACAGGAAAATAGGAGGGAATCAAAGACCAATAAACGAGAGTATCGTAATCCTATTCAGCTAGCTCCCGATGATATAAAAAAATACTTTAATACTACTGAAATTTTAAATCGGGAGGCATTACCTTTGCGGCAAGATTACAAAAATAAAGTACAGGAATATTTTAAAGAAGCTAATGATTGAGTTTAATTTTGAAACCGATTTTACGTTAGATAATTCTAAGAAACTACGAAATTGGATTTCTAAAGTAATAATTGCTGAAGGGTTTGAAGTGGGTGAGATTTTATATATTTTTTGTGATGATGAATATTTACACAAACTAAATATTGAATTTTTAAATCACGACACGCTAACGGATATTTTGAGTTTCGATTATTGTCTCGGCAAACAAATAAATGGAGAAATTTATATTTCTGTTGAACGTGTAGCGGATAATGCTGCAGATTTTAAAGCTGAGTTTGCCGACGAATTAAATCGGGTAATTATTCATGGCATTTTACATTTCTGTGGTTATTTGGATAAAACCAAAGAGGAAGTAGTCCAAATGCGAAATAAGGAAGATGAGGCTCTGCAATTACTCCTCAAAATGTAAACCCAATAATCTGGATTAAACAATTAATAATAAGATAATTGTTGTAATTTTGCACCCCCAAAAAAATTAGTTTATATAAGATGTTCCACGTGGAACAATTAAGGAAGAATATGTTTCAAGAAAAGTATGATGTAATTGTGGTAGGTGCGGGGCATGCGGGATCTGAAGCCGCTGCCGCTGCTGCGAACATGGGTTCCAAAACCCTGTTAGTTACCATGAACTTACAAACTATTGCTCAAATGAGTTGCAATCCGGCTATGGGAGGAATTGCTAAAGGGCAAATTGTGCGGGAAATTGATGCAATGGGAGGTTACAGCGGTATTGTTTCTGATAAGACGGCCATTCAGTTTAAAATGCTCAATAAATCTAAAGGTCCGGCTATGTGGAGTCCGAGAGTTCAAAGTGATCGCATGCGATTTGCCGAAACTTGGAGATTGATGTTGGAAAGTACACCAAATTTAGATTTTTATCAAGAAATGATCTCTGGCATAATCGTAGAAGATGGTATTATAAAAGGCGTTAGAACATCACTTGGTTTAACAATTGAAGGCAAAAGTGTAGTACTTACAAATGGTACCTTTTTAAACGGACTAATTCATATTGGTGAAAAACAGTTTGGTGGTGGACGTGCGGGCGAAAAGGCTTCAACCGGAATTACAAAAGACTTAATCGATTTAGGATTTGAAGCGGGTAGAATGAAAACAGGTACCCCACCGAGGGTTGATGGTCGCTCTTTGGATTTCTCAAAAATGATAGAGCAACCCGGAGATGAAATTCCTGAGAAATTTTCTTATTCGGATAAAACCACTACGTTGAAAAATCAGCGTTCTTGCCATATGAGCTACACCAGTTTGGATGTGCATGATATTTTGCGTGAAGGGTTTAACAGATCTCCAATGTTTAATGGATCTATTCAAAGTTTGGGTCCTCGCTATTGCCCTTCCATTGAAGATAAAATTAATCGATTTGCCGATAAAGACAGGCATCAACTTTTTGTAGAACCTGAAGGTTGGGATACGGTAGAATATTATATAAATGGATTTTCAACTTCCTTGCCAGAAGATATTCAGTTTAAAGCCTTAAGAAAAGTTGCGGGCTTTGAAAACGTAAAATTTTTCCGGCCTGGGTATGCTATTGAGTACGATTATTTCCCGCCAACACAATTAAAACATACACTTGAGACCAAATTGGTTTCAGGACTGTATTTTGCTGGCCAAATTAATGGTACCACTGGGTATGAAGAAGCTGCTTCGCAAGGATTAATGGCCGGTATAAATGCACACCTAAAAGTACGTGAAATGGAACCCTTTATTTTACAACGTAACGAAGCATATATTGGTGTTTTAATTGACGATCTTATTACAAAAGGAACGGAAGAACCTTACCGTATGTTTACATCGCGTGCAGAATATAGAACATTACTTAGACAGGACAATGCAGACTTTAGATTAACCCCAAAATCTTTTGAAATTGGATTGGCGGGTGAAGAACGTATGCGGAAAATGGAGGAAAAGAAAAGGAAATCTAGTGCATTTGTACAGTTTTTTAAAGATACAAGTGTTGCCCCAGAAGAAATGAATCCAATTTTTCAGGCACGTGAATCTGCTTTAGTCCAGCAGAGCGATAAAATGTTTAAATTCTTTTCGCGTCCAGAAATTACAATGGAGGATATGAGGGGTATTGGTTCGGTGGCAAAATATATTTCAGAGAACGATTTGGATGATGAAATGATTCAACAAACAGAAATCCAAGTAAAGTATTCTGGCTATATAGCCAAGGAAAGGAATAATGCCGATAAATTGAACAGGCTCGAAGGTTTAAAGATTCCTGCTTCATTTGACTATTCAAAATTAAAATCACTCTCGTACGAAGCAAGAGAGAAACTTTCAAAAATTAAACCAGCTACAGTTTCACAGGCCTCGAGAATAAGTGGTGTTTCTCCAAATGATGTTTCCGTGCTTCTTGTATATATGGGGCGTTAACAATGTTGTTTCACGTGGAACATATTACCTTGTCTGTAAAATCTAGCTTTAAACTTCATAAAAATAAATAAGCTTTTCTTATTTTGAAAAATCGCGCAAACATTTACGTATCGGTAAAGGATTACTTAGTCTCTGGTGAAAAGTTTGATTTACTTCTAGATGAAAACTTGGGCTTATTAAAAACCTCTCCACAACCAAAAGTAGAAAATCTTTCTAAATATTATGAAAGCGACCAATATATTTCACATACCGATGAGAAGAGTGGATTGTTTGCAAGTTTGTATCAATTGGTAAAAAAATGGTCGCTAAAAAACAAAACAAAATTAATACGCAATCAAAATGGCAGTGTTGGCTCTTTGTTGGATGTTGGCGCAGGAACCGGTGATTTTTTAAAAGTAGCGAAAGACAATGGTTGGAAAGTCAATGGAACGGAACCAAATACAAACGCTTTAAATTTAGCATCGAAAAAAGGAATTAGTTTAAAAGCCAATTTAACTGAATTTGATGGAGAACAATTTGATGTTGTAACGCTTTGGCATGTATTGGAGCATGTGTTGGATTTAGATGAAACAATAGAAACTTTGGCAAAATTGGTAAAGCCCAGTGGCACTTTAATTATTGCAGTCCCAAATTTTAAAAGTTATGATGCTAAGTATTACGGAAAATATTGGGCAGCTTTTGATGTGCCCAGACACCTTTGGCATTTTTCAAAACATTCAATAATAAAACTATTTGAAACTAATTTTCAACTGCAGAAAATTAAACCAATGATTTTCGATTCATTTTATGTGAGTTTACTTTCCGAAAAATATAAAACAGGAAATGCATTTTCAGTGAAAGCAATTTGGATCGGATTATTGTCAAATTTCAAAGGAATGAGCACCAAGGAGTATTCTTCGCACATTTACTGCTTCAAAAGAATAAAATAAGCTATTTAAAGCCTTTTTAAGCCCTATTTCACGATTTATGCACAAACATCTTATTCAATTTATAAAATTTGCTGTAACGGCCTAATAATGAGTCATTTTCAATAGGTATCAATTATGATAAACCTATTAAAATAGATTCTGTCTATACTAGTTCTTTTTTATGAATTAATCGAGTTAACTTAATGGAAAGATCGGTGAAGATTATTTTTGCATTTCCATTTCGCTCAATGTGGTAAGTGGCTTCTTCTAAAGCAGCAATAATTTCAAAA
Organism: Aequorivita flava; assembly: GCF_038742595.1. NCBI lineage: Bacteria > Pseudomonadati > Bacteroidota > Flavobacteriia > Flavobacteriales > Flavobacteriaceae > Aequorivita > Aequorivita flava. The sequence continues at coordinate 454,949 of NZ_JBANCF010000002.1, forward strand.
ATATTATTTTGATGCACAAAGGGCGCAAATTTAGATATAGAAAACGAACTGTCATTCGCTTCAAAATATAAAAGAGACTTTGCCCCATAATTAGCTAATAACGCTTCGCGAAATAGCTCTATACAATAAGTTAAGAATTTTTTCTGGGTTTCGCGTCCCGCTCCCGCTAAATCGTCACTCCAGTTTAACAAATTGTTTATGGCAGTTTTATTCCCTTTGGCTCTAAACGCAGTTCGTACCCAGCTTATAAACCATTTTTCGAATATTTCATCATCACCAGTGTCGTCTAGCAATAATAATGCATTATTATAGTCTCCCCGTGCCCTGCGAGCCGTTTGAACGGCCAATGGTTCACTTATTTGTAGGTTACTAATTAAAGATTCAGAAATATCGGCTTCCGATAACAGAGGAAAGGTTAGTTTTTGGCATCGCGATTTAATCGTAGTTAGTATTTGTTCTTCTTTTTCGGTTAAAAGTAGCAGCACGGTCTTGTCATTCGGCTCTTCTACCAGCTTTAATATTTTGTTGGCACATTCACCGTTCATATTGTCTGCCATCCAAATAATCATCACTTTATAGTCACCCTCGTATGCCTTAAGCGATAATTTTTTTGAAATACTTTCTGCCTCGTACTTGCTGATGTTTCCTTGCTTATTCTCAATTCCAAGACTTTGCAACCATTCAAAAAGTGAAGCATATGGATTCTTAAGGACGAAATTGCGCCATCCTTCGGCGTAATTGTCCGAAATAGCATTCGTTTTTACATAATCGCTAGTGTTTACAGGATATACAAAATGCAAATCTGGATGCGTTAATTTTGAAACTTTGTTTTTGCACGCAAGTTGGGCTGCGCTCCCTACGGAATATTTACTGCATAAAATGGCCGAAGCATAAGCAATGGCCATAGGCAACAATCCACTGCCGTTAACTCCCGAAAACAGCTGGGCGTGCGGAATTCTGCCATTTTCAATAGTTTTTAAGAGATGCGATTTTATATGCTCGTGGCCTATTACTTCTGAAAAATCCATTCGCAAATCTAATCAATTTAATACTTACTTTATGATTGAAATATCTATTGAAAAAATAGATTTTTATAAATAGAATGACATTTTGGATTACGCTTCCAAAGACATTTTAATCGTTAAAAAAAGTATATTTGCAGCCTAAATTTATATAGATGAAAACTGTAAACGACATAAATTTTAAAAACAAGAAAGCGTTAATAAGAGTAGATTTTAATGTACCGTTAAACGATGATTTCAAAGTTACCGACGTTACCCGGATACGCGCCGCTAAACCTACCATTTTGAAAATTCTGGAGGACGGTGGAAGTTGTGTTTTAATGTCGCATTTGGGCAGACCCAAAAACAGAGAATCTGAATTTTCATTGCAGCACATAATTAAACCATTGTCTGAAATTTTAGGAGTGCAGGTAAAATTTGTGGATGATTGCGTAGGGCCAAATGTTGAAGAAGCGGTAACCAGTTTAAAATCTGGCGAAATTTTATTGCTCGAAAACCTACGTTATTACAATGATGAAACAAATGGTGATCAGGATTTTGCCGAAAAGCTTTCAAAATTTGGAGACATTTACGTAAATGATGCATTTGGAACTGCACACCGCGCACATGCTTCAACAGCGATTATAGCCCGATTTTTTGAGGAAAATAAATGTTTCGGATTATTGTTGGCTTCAGAAATAGAAAATGTAAAAAAAGTGCTGGAATCCAATGAAAAGCCAGTAACAGCTATTATAGGCGGTGCCAAGGTTTCTTCAAAAATTACAATAATTGAAAATATTCTCGATAAAATAGACCATTTAATCATTGGCGGAGGAATGGCTTTCACATTTATAAAAGCACAAGGTGGAAAAATTGGAAATTCGTTGGTAGAAGACGATAAGCAAGAGCTGGCCCTCGAGATTTTAAAATTGGCAAAAAACAAACACGTGGAAGTTCATCTACCTGTTGATGCTATTATTGCCGATAGTTTTTCGGGAACAGCCAATACCAATGTTTCAGACATAAAAACAATTCCCGATGGTTGGATGGGGCTGGATGTAGGACCCGAAACAAACCAGATTTTTGCGCAGGTACTGCTAAACTCCAAAACTATTTTATGGAACGGTCCCGTAGGTGTTTTTGAAATGGATAAGTTTGCCGAAGGCACTAAAGCGCTAGGAAAAAATATTGCCAAAGCAACCGAAAAAGGCGCATTTTCTTTAGTAGGTGGTGGCGATTCTGTAGCGGCTGTCCAACAATTTAATCTGTCGGATAGTGTAAGTTACGTATCTACAGGTGGGGGTGCAATGTTGGAAATGTTGGAAGGAAAAACATTGCCCGGTATAAAAACATTGTTGCAGTAAAAGTTAAATATCACAATATTAGGCATTTGAGTGTAAAATTTGCGTAATTTCGCGAAATCATTAAATTTGATAAAATTTTTTAATCAAAAATGCGTTACCATTTTTGACTACTATAAGGCCAGATGCTTTATTTTAGGAGTAATAATCAGGCGAATTTACTAAAATCCCCAAATACAATTAATAGCTGATGAAACTAAGTACAAACCTTCCATTTATACTGTTGCTAGCCTGCGGTATGAGTTTTGCACAACAAGGTAAAAAGCAGAATAAAAAGCTTCAAACAAAGGAAATTCAGGTTATTGATTCTATTAAAGTAACCAGAATTTCTGAAGAATTACCTACTTCTGTAGTGGCAACTTCTATTAAAGATAGTATAGTTTTTGACTTAAAGGATATGGCATTGGCTCGTAAAAAGGACAGCTTATGGCTAAAGGAACTTTACAAGTCTGATCTTTTCGATGATTTTTACAACAGCGTTGCCAATCAGAATTTTGACCCTGTTGATTATGACGAGCTACCCACAGAAGTACTCAAGCAACGTTTAAAAGAGTTAGATGCGCGCACTCCGTTTAAGGTGGAGTATAACCCCTCTTTAGAAAGTGTAATCAAACAATATTTAAAAAATCGTCGCAGAGGTTTGGAACGCTTAATGGGGCTTAGTGAATATTACTTTCCATTATTTGAACAAGAATTAGACAAACATAATTTGCCGCTAGAATTAAAATATTTAGCCGTAATTGAATCAGCTTTAAACCCAAAGGCTCAATCTAGAGTAGGTGCTACGGGGCTTTGGCAGTTTATGTTTCCTACCGGAAAAATGTTTGGATTAGATGTAAGTTCCTATGTAGATGAGCGCTCAGATCCATATCTGGCAACCGAAGCCGCCTGTAAATATTTAAAAAGCTTAAACAACAGTTTTAACGATTGGGATTTGGCACTTGCAGCCTATAATTCGGGTCCTGGGAATGTTTCAAAAGCAATACGTCGTTCTGGTGGAATGACAAATTACTGGAGCCTGCGCAATTATCTTCCACGTGAAACTGCTGGCTATGTACCTGCGTTTTTGGCCACTATGTATATTTTTGAATATGCACAAGAGCACGGCTTTAAAAAACAATCTGCGAGGATACCTTTTGTAGCTACAGACACCATTCGCGTTAAACAACAGATTACTTTAGATCAAGTTGCAAAACTCACCAATCTTGATAGAGAAGAACTTGAATTTCTTAATCCTGCATATAAACTAGGCATTATTCCTGTTATAAAAAATGAAAATTACGTGTTGCGTTTACCGCTTACTGCCGTAGGAACTTTTGTAACCAACGAAAATGCAATTTATACCTTTGCACAGGAAGAGCAGGAAGAAGCCGAAAAACCACTGCCCGAATTATTTGAACAGCCTGAAAAACTGCGTTATCGTGTAAAAAGAGGCGATTATTTGGGTAGAATTGCCGAACGCTATGGAGTTGGGGTTAGCCAAATAAAAAAATGGAATGGCATGCGCAGCAACACTTTAAGGGCGGGTCAGAATTTAATAATATACCCAAGAAAAAGTGTTCAAGACATTGCAAGTAACTCAGCAGTTCAGGGCAGTAATTCTTCAGAAAAAACGTACACAGTCCGGAATGGTGATTCTTTGTGGAGTATTTCTCAAAAATTTCCTGGAGTTTCAGTCCAAAATATCAAAAAATGGAACGATATTAGTGGTACTAACTTAAAGCCTGGAACTAAACTAAAAATACACAAAGGATAGTTCCCTAAAAACATCCTTTAAATGAAACTATTTACCATTGCATTGTTATCGCTTTTTGTTGCATTTACTTCTTGCAATAATAGCGGCGCCAAAGACAAATCTCTTGTTCCCGATTCTGTAGGAAACATTAATGTGCTTCAAATAATTACTCCTAACGATTTATGGAATGGAGTGGTGGGTGAAGCCATTCGGAATAATTTTGCAGCTCCCACAGACGGTCTTCCACAGGACGAACCGCTTTTTTCAATGAATCAAATGCCGCCTGAAGCCTTTACCGGTTTTGCCCGTAGCAACAGGCTATTTTTATATGTGGTTTTGAGTGAAGAAGATAAAGTAACTATCGCCACCAATGAATATGCCAAGCCACAAATTGGAGCCATAATAAAAGCTTCTTCCGAAGAAAAATTGGTGGAGCTTATCAATAAAAATGCTGCCCAGATAATTGAAAACTTCCACCAATCTGAAATAAAGGAAAGGCAACGCAGAACCGCTATTTCGTTAATGAAAACCGATTCGCTTAAAAAAGCTATGGGCGTTACGATGCAAATCCCCAGTGCTTATAGAATTGCGAAAGCTACTGACAGTTTTTTCTGGATGCGGAAAGATTTAAAGGATGGAACAACAAACATTTTGGTATATCAAGTTCCTCTTTCAATGATCAACAACGACAGCACTGCCGTGGGCGACATCATTAAAATACGCGATTCTATTGGCAGCAAACTGCTTCCTGTGGAAGACGATGGCCAATTTGTTACCGAAGATGCCTATGCTCCGTATCTTTTCACAACAAAAATTGATGGTAAATTTGCTTATGAAACCAAAGGTACTTGGGAAGTAAAGGACGATTGGATGGGCGGACCCTTTGTAAACTACGCCGTTCGCGACGAAAAAAATAACCGCTATTTAATATTGGAAGGATTTACCTACGCCCCCGCGGTGTCAAAAAGAGATCTTCAATTTGAACTGGAATCTATATTGAATTCTGCTAAAATTGAATAACAAGAAATAATAGAGTTTATAAAAAAGAGCCTCTCAAAATTTGAAAGGCTCTTTTTTATAAATATTAAACGAAAATTATTTTTTCTCGTCTAAGTTTTTATCAGTGGTTTCATCTTTGGAAGCATCCTTAAATTCCTTAAGTCCGCTACCCAGACCGCGCATAAGCTCTGGAATTTTCTTTCCGCCGAAAAGCAACAATACGATCACAACAATCAATACAATTTGCCAAGGGCCAATAACACCTAAAGGAAGAAATAATGCATTCATAATTTAAAATTTTAATTACGCAAAGGTAACAAGAAATGTTTAGATACAACGTTTTGAGGGTAACTTTAGCGTATAGCGCTTCAGTTTATTTTATATTTGTAAAAAGCAATTGCAGTTTATGGCTAAAAAAGAAAAGAGAGCAAAAAAATTTAAAAGGAAGCTCTTGCACAAATACCGTTTGGTAATTTTGAACGAAGAAACCTTTGAGGAACGCTTTTCGTTTAAATTAAATAGATTGAATGTTTTTGTATTCAGTACACTATTTGCATTGCTCCTTATTTTGTTAACTACCGTAATTATTGCTTTTACGCCACTTCGCGAATACATTCCCGGATATTCCTCAACTGCACTTAAGAAGCGCGCAACGCAATTAACCTATAAAACAGACTCGCTACAGCAGATTCTCGCCGTAAACGAGCAATACCTTGCTTCAATTAAAAAAGTGCTTACAGGCGACGTAAAATCGGTTGAGTTCAATAAAGATTCCATCATAGCAGTTGCAAAAACAGATCCTTCGGTATTAATTAGAACCTCGCGGAAAGATTCACTACTACGTGATGCCGTGGCCAAGGAAGACAAATACAACCCATTAATAGCGCCGCAGATTAGGCAATATGCTCTTTTTGCACCGGTAAAAGGTACCATTACCGAACATTATAATTCAAAAGCAAAACATTATGCCGTAGATGTAGTTACGGTAAAGGACTCCCCAGTTAAAGCAGTGGCAGAAGGAACAGTTATTTTTGCCGAATGGACTGCAGCCACAGGAAATGTTATTATTTTAAAGCACGATAACAACTTAATTTCAGTGTATAAACACAACGCAACACTTACCAAAGGTCAAGGAGAAGCCGTAAAAGCTGGCGAAGTAATCGGTACCGTTGGCAATACCGGCGAACTAACCACTGGCCCTCATTTACATTTTGAATTATGGCGCGATGGCTTTCCAGTAAATCCAATAAATTTTATAGATTTTGATTAACCCATTATGTCCTTAAAAACCGTTTCCGCTAAAATCTTTGCTAAAATTGTTGCGCTCCGAATTCAAAAATGGAGTAGAAATCCAATTGAAACGCAACAAAAAGTCTTTGAAAAATTAATTGCCGATGCAAAAAACACGGCCTTCGGGAGCGATCACGATTTTGTTAATATTACTTCGTATAAAACATTCGCCAAACACGTTCCCATACGCGATTACGAAGCTTTAAAACCATATGTAGAGCGAGTAGTTTCGGGCGAAGAAAATGTGCTATGGCCCGGAAAGCCACTCTATTTCGCCAAAACTTCCGGAACAACTTCGGGCGCAAAATATATTCCATTAACAAAGCAATCCATGCCCCATCATATCGAGGCAGCTCGGAACGCAATTTTGTGTTATATAAATGAAACCGGCAAGGCTGATTTCGCGGACGGTAAAATGATTTTTTTACAAGGCAGTCCAGAAATGGACGAAAAAAACGGAATTAAACTCGGCAGACTTTCCGGCATCGTAGCCCATTATGTGCCGGCATATCTTCAAAAAAACCGTTTGCCAAGTTGGGAAACCAACTGCATAGACGATTGGGAAACCAAGGTGGACGCTATTGTTGAGGAAACCAAAAGTGAGGATATGACCGTAATTAGCGGTATTCCGTCGTGGGTACAAATGTATTTTGAAAAACTTCAAAAAAATACAGGGAAAAAAGTTGGTGATCTTTTTAAAAACTTTAACCTGTTTATTTACGGAGGTGTAAACTATGAGCCTTATCGCGCCAAATTTGAAAATTTAATAGGAAGAAAAGTAGACAGCATTGAGCTGTTCCCCGCCAGTGAAGGATTTTTTGCATTTCAAGACAGTCAAAAGGAAAAAGGCATGTTACTGCTTTTAAATGCTGGAATATTTTATGAGTTTATAGAAGCTTCCAGTTTTTTTGAAGAAAATCCAAAACGATTGACCATCGGCGATGTTGAAATTGGAGTGAATTATGTGATGATTATTTCAACAAATGCGGGGCTTTGGGCCTATAATTTGGGCGACACTGTCCAATTTACTTCAACAAAACCATACCGCGTAATTGTTTCGGGACGTATAAAACATTTTATTTCGGCATTTGGCGAACACGTAATAGGAAAAGAAGTTGAGGAAGCCATGAATAAAGCGATGGAAAAATACAATTTTTCAATTACTGAATTCACTGTTGCGCCGCAAATAACGCCTTCGGAAGCCAATCTTCCGTATCACGAATGGATGGTAGAATTTGAAAATGAACCTGAAAGTATTCCGGAAGTTACCCAATTTCTCGATACCGAAATGCAACAACAAAACTCGTATTATTTCGATTTAATTGCTGGAAAAGTACTTCAACCTTTAAAGGTAACTTCACTTAAAAAAAACAGTTTTCAAACCTACATGAAATCGCAAGGCAAGCTGGGAGGGCAGAATAAAGTGCCACGTCTTTCCAACGACCGTAATATTGCCGATGCATTAATAAAAATTCAGCCTTAAAATTAGTGTTATCTTTGCTTCCGATGAATAAATTAAAGTCACACACAAGAACACGTGCACAAGAGAGCACACAAGCAATTGAGCGTATTTACATTACAATGCGCCATTTGTTTAATCGCGGTTTTTACAAACCTATGGGCGTTTCGGGAGAAACGTTGCGGGAATCTTTACTAACCCTTCGTCCGGAAATTTATGGTTCCATTACCGAAGACAAAATAGAGCTACAAGGTTTGCTATATGTAATGGACCGTTTGCCCTATGGTATTGAGGAATGTAGATTCATAAACCTAACCAGCGATGAAGGATATAAAAATTCACATTTTGAGCCAATAATTCCACTTAAACGCCGCAGAAACTGTTACCGAATAGATTCTGAGCAAATGAATATTGAAATAACCCGCGGCCGTTCAGAAATTTACGATATACTTACTCACTTAACTTTCCTTTTTGTTGAATCGCACAAAATTATGAAGCAAGTGCTCATAAATGAAAACGGCGATGTAATACGCGATTGGAAAAAACTGGAGCAGGCCGTACTTAAAAAGGGCAAACTCACTAAGGAAGAGAAAGAAGTAGCGTTAACGCACACTGCAAACTTTTTAGGAAGAACTTTTGAGGAAGTGAAAAATGTGTATGCTTTTTTTGCAAGTGAAAAAAACGAAAACCGCTTTTTTAGTATTATTTACTATTTAGGAAAATTGGCTATAGACGAGGTGTTATCAGACAATCAGCGTATTATTACTTTTAGCCCGGTACTCCGCGAGCGTTTAGGCCATCATATTCACGGCGAGCAATGGGCATTTCGCATTAAAGAAAAACTTCAGAGCAAAGGATTGCTAAAACGTCCGCTGCATATTATTAGTGCAAATATGCACAGCGTTATGAATAGTATTTATGCTCCAAAAGCTCTTGCAACAGAGTTTTTAAAGAAAAAGCCAATGGAGGTTTTTGAAGCGTTAAGCAACAACGTTAACTTAAAATTGCGTGATAAGGTTACAAAAACGGCATTGGCCGAAGGAATGATTTTTATTGAAGATCAAAGCGGAACCAATATTGATATACAAGTAATAGATACCGCCAAAATAAAGGAAAGCCCATTTACCGAAGCCATAAAAGATGTAGAAGATTCAAAGAAACCTGTAATAATTGTAATGGATTACGCTTTTGGTGAGCAAGCCTACGAAACCATGGACGAGCTTTTAAAACCATATGTAGATAGCAATAAGAATCGCCATTTATTAAACGTTGCTTCTGTTTCTATTATGGGTAAAGCAGGAATTCTGGAGGGTGGAAAGGGCGACATCATGATTCCCTCAGCCCACGTTTTTGAAGGTACGGCAGATAATTATCCGTTTAAAAATAGATTAGATAAGTCTGATTTTAAAGATGACGACGTAGCAGTTTTTACGGGAACAATGATTTCGGTTTTAGGTACTTCGCTTCAAAATCGCGATGTACTCAAGTTTTTTCACAATTCCACTTGGAATGTAATTGGACTTGAAATGGAAGGTGCGCATTACCAAAAGGCAATTCAAGCCGCGGCCAAAATACGCCGAAGCATAAGCTCGAAAGTTAAGGTTCGTTATGCCTATTACGCATCGGATAATCCGTTGGAAACTGGAAGCACATTAGCCTCTGGCGGATTGGGTACAACTGGAGTAAAACCCACCTACTTAATCACCGAAAAGATGTTAAAACAAATTTTAGAGACACCTAAAAATTAATTTTGAAAAACGATAAAGTACTGGTTACCGGAGGAGCAGGTTTTATAGGATCCAATTATGTGGAATACGTCCTAAAAAATTCAGCATACGATATTTTCGTGTTGGATAAGCTAACATATGCAGGAAATTTGAAAAATCTGGAACAAGTTTCGCATAAATTCACTTTTATAAAAGGTGATATTTGTGATACCGAAATGGTTCAAAATTTATTTGCCGAACATCAATTTCAAAAAGTAGTTCACTTTGCTGCCGAAAGCCATGTGGACAATTCTATTTCGGGTCCGTCCGAATTTATCCAAACAAATATTGTAGGAACTTTTAATTTGCTTGAGAGTGCCTATAAAACCTGGATGAACGGCCCCAATGATTTGAAAGATGAATTCAGAAATGCGCGTTTTCTGCATATTTCAACCGATGAAGTTTACGGCACACTGGGAGAAACAGGTCTTTTCACCGAAAAAACCTCGTATGCGCCCAATAGTCCGTATAGCGCGTCAAAGGCTTCGTCAGATTTTATTGTACGCAGTTACTTTCACACCTACGGATTGCCCGTTGTTACTACAAATTGCTCTAATAATTACGGGCCCAATCAGCACAAAGAAAAATTAATCCCAACTATTATTCGCAAAGCAATTTCGGGGGAATCTATCCCGATTTACGGGGATGGAAAGAATGTGCGCGATTGGCTTTACGTTGTAGATCATTGCAGTGGCATACAGTTGGCATTAGAGAACGGAAAGCTTGGGGAAACCTATAATATTGGCGGCCGCAATGAACGCGAAAACTTATATATAGCCAATGTTATTTGCGAATTGTTAGACGAAATGCTTCCGAAGAATACTTCGTATAAAGAACAAATTACTTTTGTAAAAGACCGTCCCGGCCACGATTTTAGATACGCCATTGATGCTTCAAAAATTGAAGGTGAACTGGGCTGGAAAGCAAAGGAAAATTTTGAAACCGGTATTCAAAAAACAATTGCTTGGTATTTGGATAATCGGGATAGATTGTAAATGTTAACCATGAATACACGAATAATTATAAAAGAATATTCGTGTATTCACGGTCAATTATAACACTTGTATAACAGGTTGTTATTGCATATATTTGAAGAAATATTTAAGAATTGATATTATGAAGGTACAAACAGCATTAAGATTTGACAAAGATTTGTTGGAGCTCGTAAAAGCAAAAGCAAAAGCCCAAAAACGAAGCTTAAATAATTATATTGAGTTTTTATTGTACCAAGATGTTGGCAATATTCCAAATACCGAAACACAGCAAGCTATTTATGAAGCCCATAACGATATAAATCTTACAAAAATTCCTAATCTAGACAAGTATTTAGAAGATATAATGAATGATAGAGACTGATGTACGAATTAATTGAAACTTCTAAATTTAGAAAAGATATTAAAAGAATTTTTAAAAGAAGCGGAGCAGACTTTGCGTTAGTTTCAGAAGTTCTTCATCTGCTTGAAATCAAGGGTGTTAAGGGTATACCGCCTACTATGAAACCCCATAAACTGAAGGGGAAATATAAGGATGATTGGGAATGCCATTTAAAACCTGATCTTTTGATTATTTGGTTTCAAATTGAATCTCCAAAAACCATAAAATTGATTAGAATCGGCTCCCACTCCGATTTGTTTTGAACATATAAAAAACGATTTCGTTTTACACTTCTATTCGTGTATTCGTGGTCAAAAAAAAACACGTAGATGAAAGGAATAATTTTAGCAGGAGGTTCAGGTACACGTTTACACCCAATAACATTGGCGGTAAGCAAGCAATTAATGCCGGTGTACGACAAACCGATGATTTATTATCCGCTGTCCACGTTAATGATTGCGGGTATTCGCGATATTTTAATAATCTCCACACCGCAGGATTTACCGCTGTTTAAACAACTTTTGGGCGATGGCAAAAAGTTGGGTTGCAACTTTCAATATGCCGAACAACCCAATCCCAACGGACTTGCCGAGGCTTTTGTCATCGGAAAAGATTTTATTGGAAATGATAAAGTGGCTCTAATTTTGGGCGATAATATATTTTACGGTTCTGGCTTAAAAGAATTGCTGCAATCCAACAACAATCCGGACGGTGGAGTAATTTATGCGTACCACGTATTAGACCCCGAACGATATGGCGTTGTAGAATTTGATAAAGCTGGAAAGGCCCTTTCAATTGAAGAAAAACCCAAAACGCCAAAATCTAATTACGCCGTGCCGGGAATTTATTTTTACGACAATAGCGTAGTAGAAATTGCTGCAAATATAAAACCCAGCGCCCGCGGCGAATTGGAGATAACCGATGTAAATAACGAATATCTAAAACAAGGCAAATTAAGCGTGAGTATTCTCGATAAAGGTACCGCTTGGCTGGATACCGGTACATTTGCTTCGTTAATGCAAGCAGCGCAATTTGTTGAGGTTATTGAGGAGCGGCAAGGTTTAAAGATTGGTGCTATTGAAGAAGCGGCATACGAAATGGGTTATATTTCAAAAGAACAATTAATAACATTGGCCAAACCGCTGTTAAAAAGCGGTTACGGAAAACATTTACTTCAATTAGATTAGATTTGGAACTACAAAGAACTCCCTTAAAAAATTGTTTTATTATAAAGCCGAACGTTTTTAGAGACGAACGCGGACTTTTTTACGAAACGTACAATCAACAAGCATTCAAAAAAACTACTGGTTTACAGATAGATTTTGTGCAGGATAATCAATCTGTTTCATCAAAAGGAGTTTTACGAGGGCTCCATTTTCAAAAGGGTGAAATGGCGCAGGCAAAGCTAGTTCGAGTAGTTAAAGGAAAAGTTTTAGACATAGTGGTTGATATTCGGAAGGATTCGGAAACTTTTGGGAAGTCGTTCAGCATTGTTCTGGACGATGTTGAACATTTGCAGCTTTTTGTGCCGCGTGGTTTGGCACACGGATTTATAACCCTTTCTGAAGAGTCAATATTTTCGTATAAATGTGATAATTTTTACTATAAATCCTCAGAAAGCGGAATCATTTACAATGACGCAACCTTAGCGCTGGATTGGCATCTTCCAAAGGAAGAATTTATTATATCAGAAAAGGATTTGGAGCTTCCTAGTTTCACGGAAGTATTTTCATGAAAAAAATAGTAGTCACAGGCGCAAACGGACAGTTGGGAAAATGCATAAGAGATGCGGCAGCCGATTTTCCCGACCTTGAATTTGTCTTTCTGTCAAAGAATGAATTAGATATTGAAAATGCAGATTCAGTATCGGAATTCTTCAGAAAAAATAATTTTTCACATTGCATTAATACTGCAGCATACACAAATGTAGAACAGGCCGAAAGCGATGCAAAAAAAGCACTTGCAATAAATGCCGAAGCGGTGAAAAACCTGGCTTCAATATGTAATGAATACAATACTGTTTTGTTGCACGTTTCTACAGATTATGTATTTGATGGAAAATCGAAAACGCCATATGTTGAAACCGATATTACAAACCCCATCAATGTTTACGGGGCTTCAAAACTAAAGGGGGAAAAATATATTCAGGAACTTTGTGAGTCATTCTTTATATTGCGCACTTCGTGGTTGTATTCGCAATATGGCCATAACTTCCTAAAAACTATTTTAAAAAACGCCGAAGCGGCAAAACCGCTAACAATTACGACCGAACAAACTGGAACCCCGACAAATGCCAATGATTTAGCCGAAGCTTTATTGCAAATAATTGCACAAGATTCTACAGAATATGGCGTTTATCATTACAGTAACAGTGGCGAAACCACCTGGTTTGGTTTTGCAGAAGCCATACTACTACATACGGGAAAATTAAAAGATACAAATCTTGCAAAAACCAACCAATACCGTACTTTTGCCGCAAGGCCAGAATACAGTGTTTTAGATAATACGAAGGCACAGAATAAGTTAAAATTAAAATATATAGATTGGCGGGAGAGCCTCCAATCTGTATTACAAAAGGACAGTCATTGATTTTTAAAATTATTTAGCATGGCAAAACACAATTCATCAGAAGAGGTTGATTTGGGATATTTATTGGGAAAATTTGGCGATTTTTCTAAAAGTGCAGCAAGAAACTTTTTATTAGCTATTGATTTCTTTAAAAGATATTTCATAGTAATTATTGTTATTGCAATTATAGGATTTGCATATGGGTTTTATAAGGATTATACATCCACTAAAACCTACAGCAATGAATTGATCGTAATTCCAAACTTTCAAAGTGTAGATTATCTGTACGATAAAGTAAATGAGCTTAATTTAAAAATTGCCGCAAAAGATACGGCGTATTTAAAGACGGTGTTAGACACCAACTTTTCGAAACTTAAACTCATTGAAATTGAACCAATTGTAGATTTGTACAATTTTATATCCGAATCTCGACAATATGTTGATATTTTAAAAATTATTTCTCAAAATCAGGATTTTTCTGAATATGTAGAAAACATGACGACTAGCAAATACTACAAATATCATAGAATACGAGTATTTGCCAAGGGAAAAACTACATCACAACAAATTGTAAACGATCTTATTGCTCATTTTAACAGTAATGAGCATCTGCAAGAGTATCAAAAAATATATAAAGAAGTAAAGGATTTTGAGGTAAAGGAACACTATATAATGATAGGTCAGCTGGATTCGCTAATAAAATCTAATTACGCCGGACCCAAAGCGGGTACTTCAGTATCGGTAAACAATATAGCCGATCAGTATAATTTGGTAGAAAAGAAACGACAACTTGTAGAATATTTACAGCAACTTGAAATAGAGCAGAATGATTATACCGTTCCAATAAAACTAGTAAGTGCCAACTTTAATATGGAACCAGAGAAATTTATTGATATTTCAAATAAAGTAAAATACCCGATACTATTGGTTTTCTTGTTTTCTTTAATCTTTTTTGTGCTTTATCTTTTTAGAGGTCTTAAAAAATATGCTAATGCAGAATAATTTTCTGAAACGATAAAGTTTAGTAATTCTTCAAAAAATAGTTAATGTCTAGAACAAATTTAATTGTATTTGGCACGCGTCCCGAAGCTATAAAAATGGCGCCTCTGGTTCAAGAGTTTTTAAAGAATAAAAACTTTGTAACAAAAGTTTGTGTTACTGCGCAGCACCGAGAAATGCTGGATCAGGTGCTGGACTTTTTCGAAATAACACCGGATTTTGATTTAGATCTCATGCGTCCAAACCAGAATCTGTATTCGCTGACTGCTGCTATAATTGAAAACATGAAAGCAGTACTGGACGAGGTTAAACCAGATTATGTTTACGTTCACGGAGATACAACAACCTCTATGGCAGTGGGGATAGCCGCATTTTATAGTGGTGCGAAAATATGTCATGTTGAAGCTGGATTACGAACCTTTAATAGGCAATATCCGTTCCCCGAAGAATTTAACAGACAGCTTACGGGAAAAATTGCAGATTATCACTTTGCGCCTACGGAACTTTCTAAGAATAATCTTTTGGCCGAAAACACAAAGGAAGATACTATTTTGGTTACCGGAAATACCGTTATCGATGCTCTGCTCTACGGAATTGAAAAGGTAAATGCAGAAAATTTTAAGGATTTAGAAATTGAAAATTTAAAAACTATTTTAAATTTTCAGAAAAAAATAATACTTGTAACAGGGCATCGAAGAGAAAATCACGGGGATGGACTTATTAGTATTTGCGCTGCGTTAAAAACTATAGCAGAGAAGCATCCAGATGTTGAAATAATTTACCCTGTTCACCTAAATCCGAACGTAGTTGGACCTGTAAACGAACTTCTCGGCGGAATTAAAAATTTATTTTTAGTAGCACCTCTAGCGTATCCCGCATTTATTTGGTTAATGGAAAAGTCGTATTTAATAATTACAGATAGTGGCGGAATTCAAGAAGAGGCGCCAAGCTTGGGGAAACCAGTTTTGGTAACTAGAACTACTACCGAACGTCCCGAAGCCGTTGAAGAAGGCACCGTAATTTTATTGGGAACAAACACAGAAACAATAATTGAAGAAACCGAAAAATTATTAACAGATACTCAATATTACAAAAGTATGAGTATGTTACACAATCCGTATGGTGATGGAAAATCGGCAGAACGAATTGTAAATTTTATTGAAGCATTATAAAATGGAAAATAAACCCACAGTGGTAATGATGGGGCTTGGCTATATAGGCTTGCCCACAGCAGCGTTAATAGCGAGTAAAAAATTAAATGTTACTGGAGTAGATATTTCTCAAAGTGTCGTTAATACCATAAATGAAGGTAAAATTCACATTGTAGAACCCGAACTTGATGGTTTGGTGCATCATGTTGTTAAGCACGGCTACCTTAAAGCTTCAACAGCACCCATTATAGCAGATGTTTATTTAATAGCTGTACCAACACCTTTTAAAGAAGAGCACGTGCCAGATCTTTCTTATGTTGAAAGTGCGGTTAAAAATATAATTCCTACACTAGAGAAGGGCGCTCTGGTTATTTTGGAATCTACCAGCCCCGTTGGCACGACCCATAAAATCCAAGAAATAATTTTTGAGGAACGCCCCGATTTAAAGGGTGAAATTTTTATTGCCTATTGTCCAGAACGTGTTTTGCCCGGGAATGTAATTTATGAACTGGAACAGAATGATCGAGCAATAGGTGGAATAGATGAAGCTTCTACTGAAAAAGCAGTTTGGTTTTATAAGCATTTCGTTAAAGGTGAACTTCACAAAACAAATTCGCAAACTGCCGAAATGTGCAAACTGGTTGAAAACTCATCACGCGATGTGCAGATAGCATTTGCAAATGAACTCTCCATGATTTGCGATAAAGCAAACATCAATGTCTGGGAGTTAATCCGATTGGCGAATAAACACCCTCGTGTAAATATCTTACAACCGGGAACGGGTGTTGGCGGCCATTGTATTGCAGTGGATCCATGGTTTATTGTTTCTGAATTTCCAGAGGAATCGAAAATAATTCGAAATGCGCGTGAAATAAACAATTATAAAACCGAATGGGCTATTGAAAAAGTAAAAACTGCCGCCCTTCAGTTCAAAGTAGATACCGGTAAAGATGCTAAAATAGCCTGCATGGGCTTGGCTTTTAAACCCAATATAGACGATTTACGCGAATCGCCTGCCCTTCACGTTGCACAACAATTAAAAACCGATGGGTTTAATGTTCAGTTTGTAGAACCAAACCTAAAATCTCACAGTAAATTCAATTTAACTTCAGTTTCAGAAGCTAAAGAAACCAGCGACATTATGGTTTTTTTGGTGGCTCATAAGGAGTTTAAAGGACTAGAGATACCACCTCAAGCTATAGTTGTAGATTTTTGTGGAATATTAAATAGCTAGAATTTTTTAAAAGAGAAGTACAATGAAAATATTATTTGTAAATCCACACCTTAAAATGGGAGGCATTGCAAATTCATTGTACAATCTCCTTATCGAACTGCAAAAGGATAGTCAGTTCTCTATTGAATTGGTATGCTTTAATCCGTATTTTGGTGAAAAATTTAACCAAATAACCAATAAGGTACAGGTTTACTCTCCTTTTATTCTGAAATGTTTATACATTAATTTCACCGTAGCCAAAACACATCTGCCGTGGTATCAATTGGCAGCCTATGCAATTGTTAAGCCTATTTCAAAGATCTTGGGCGATATCACTTCTCGTAAATTAGCAATGCGGTATCTGTATAATCATTGGAATAGAGAAACTTACTACGACGCAGCAATTTCTTTTTCGAACGATATTCCAAAAAATAATGCCGAGATGGGAACAAACTATTTTGTTCAGACTTCAGTAACGGCCAAACAGAAAATAGCCTGGATCCATAACGACCTCGATAAATTGGGCTTTACAAGAAAATATATTTTAGAACGCTATAAAAATTTTGATAAAATAGTATCGGTATCAAAAAGTTGTAAAGCAGATTTTGATAGACTTGCACCAGAATTTTCAGCCAAATCGTATTTGGTTCATAATTTTCTTGATCCAAAAGTTCTTATTGAAAAGGCTGGCAACAGCAATCCGTATTCAAAAAATAGTAATGAAATAATTTTTGTTACTGTGGCGCGTGTTGAAAACAACCAAAAACGTATTGATAGAATTTTAGAAATTGCCAAAGAACTCAAAGAAAAAAACTATTCTTTTAAATGGTACCTTATAGGCGATGGCCCCGATTTAGAAGCGTTAAAGACGCAAGCTAAAACAAATGCCTTAAAAGGATATATGGTATTTAAAGGATTTCAGCAAAATCCCTATCCGTATATAAAATATGCAGATTGTTTTGTACTATCTTCTGC
Organism: Aequorivita flava; assembly: GCF_038742595.1. NCBI lineage: Bacteria > Pseudomonadati > Bacteroidota > Flavobacteriia > Flavobacteriales > Flavobacteriaceae > Aequorivita > Aequorivita flava. Next base: position 472,840 of record NZ_JBANCF010000002.1, read on the forward strand.
CTATGAAGCCCAAGGAATGGTTTTAAGTGAAGCAATTATGCTAAATACTCCAGTTATTACTACAGATTTTCCAGCGGCAAAGGAATTTGTAATAGAAAATGTAAACGGAAGTATTGTTGCCAATAATACAAAAGCATTACTACAAGGGGTAGAAACTTTATTGAAAAACCCGGAAAAGCTAACTGTCCTTAGAGAGCAAATGAAAAGCCAGCACACTAGCAGCGCTACAAATAATAGTATCGCTGAGTTTACGGGAATGCTAAATACTTAAAAACACAGATGGATCCAATAAGAGGGAGCGTAATAAAAGGCGTAAAATGGACTACTCTGGGTACCATAGGAGTTGCTATATGCTCGCTTTTGAGATTATCAATTTTGGCCCGCTTTCTCGATAAATCAGATTTTGGGCTTATGGCTCTAACACTGTTTATTTTGGGAATCATAAATCTTTTTATGGACATGGGCTTAACTTCGGCCATATTTCATAAACAGAATATTTCAAAAAACGAATACTCGAGCCTTTACTGGATTAATTTAATTTTTGGGATATTGGTCTTTGGCATTATTTTTTTCGTATCGCCTTATATTGCTTCATTTTACAATGAACCACTGTTGGCCGAGCTTATAATTATAATGGCTCTGGCTGTTTTGGCAGCTGCGCTTGGAGGCCAATTTAAAACCATAGAACATAAAAATTTAAACTTTCGAATTATTGCATTAGTAGAATTAACAAGTGCTATTATTTCTTTGGGAATAGCCGTTATTCTTGCAATTTACCAATACGGCATATATGCCTTAATATTCTCTGCACTTTTTCAATATGCGGTACCAAATTTATTTTTTTGGCTGCGAGGTCTATTTTTAAATCCGGTACGTTTTCACTTTAAATTAAGTGAAGCCTTGCCCTTTTTAAAGATTGGTATTTATGAAGTGGGAAGCCAATTTGTAAATTACTTTAATCGCGATTTAGATATTATCGTTATCGGAAAACTATTTAGTACCGAGTTATTAGGGGGCTACAGCCTTGCAAAACAACTGGTTTTTAAACCTGCACAAATTATTAACCCCATTATTACAAAAATTGCGAATCCGTTGTTGGCAAAATTCCAAACAGACATTCATGTGCTCAAAAGGAATTATTTAAAGCTTATAAATATCATCTCTTCGCTAAACTTCTTTGTGTATTTGGGCATTATAATTTTTGCGCCAATAATCGTTACCATATTGTACGGCTCTAAATATGAAAGCATAGTAGCACTGGTTCGCATCCTTTCGCTGTATATGTATCTTCGCAGTCTGGGCAATCCAATTGGCAGCCTTGTAATAGCAACGGGACGCACCAATCTATCGTTTTATTGGAATTTGTTTTCTATGGCTATAATGGCAATATTTGTTTTCTTGGGCAGTCTGGTTTCCATACAGACGGTTGCTTGGGCCGTTACCTTGGGATTTCTGTTTTTATTTGTACCCAATTGGTGGTTTTTGGTGAGACGAATGACTGGCGCAAGTTTAAAGGAATTTGTATTGGCCGTTGTTCCCAAACTTTATATTGATGAAATTAGACGAATGGTTTCGAAAAAATAAAAAGATAGGCAACTTGCTTTTCTATTATTTCTGAAGTAGAAATCGCTTAAATTTAAAGGGAAATGAAAAGAATATTGAAAGTAACGGGATTGGTCGTTTTAATTGTTGGGATTGTTGCCATATTCGGTTCTTGCGAAAATAATAATAGCCAAACCACCAATCTTATAGGCAAACGTTCTCACGATTTAAGCCTTCCGCAGTGGGGGCCATACACTAAAAAATACGTCGGAATTTCTCATATTCCAAATACTGAAGCAGGACTTCGTTTTGATTTGGCTGTTTTTCCATCGTTTTACAACAAAGCAATTGCTCCTCCCAATGTTTTAAAAACGTCGAATTTTCATCCTTGGGAAGCTTCGCCCAATCTTGAGTATTTTTCGTATCGCCACGATTTAGAATGGAAAGACAAGGTATATACCGATATAGCATATGCTGAAATTAACCCGGATGCACGAGCCATAAAAATGACCTGTATTAATAACACAGATTCCATTCAAAACCTTTCAATGCATTTAGTAGCCTCAATGCACTTTCCGCCTTTGGCACCTCATAAACCAGAAATACCATTGATTTATGGAATTGTAAACTTGCCTGAAAACGGAGTTTGGGTTGATGCCTTGGATTATGAAACTTTCACATTTAAAAATCCTTGGATAAAAGACCAACTAGTTCCCGATGGAATGCTACGCGGAGAAATTCGAGAAAACGGCCTTGTAAATGGAAGCGGCATAGGGAACGGATTTGGTAAAAGCGCTGGCGATTTGGTTACCTACAAATTTGCAATTCCAACGAACATAAAAGATGCAGTAATAGCCATTAGATATAAAACCGAAAAGGAGGAAAATGCAAAATTGCGATTGAGCGGTTTTGTAAATACTGATGTACGCCTACCTGCTTCGACTACCCTTAACTTGGTTCAAACACCTATTGGAGATATACAAAAGGGCGAATTTCAACTTACGGTGGAATCTACCTCCAAAACCGCCGTTAATATTGACGGATATGCTATTGTGCCAAAAAAGGATTTAGGTTCAATTGAATTTAAACCGGTTACTTGGAATAGTGAACCAGAAATAATTGAAGGTCCCACGCCAACCTCAATAATTCTGAAATACGCGAATACGGATACCTATTACGGAATTTCTTGGGATTATGCGGATTTTAAAATTGCCGAATGGTTCGCGAAAGATTTGCCTAAGGATTTCAACGAACAACTAAACGCAACAGAAGATACTAAATTTTACGGCGATAAAGAAGGGCATTTTACGGATGCAGCAATTCAAGAGATAAAAATTGATCCTAATTCCTCAAAAACCATTAACGCTTTAATTTGTTCGGGTACATTGGCAACAGTTAAAACCCGATTAAAAAATGTAAAAGACCTAGATTATAAAGATATTTTTACGAAAGCTAAAAAAAAGTTGCACACCTACAATACAGTTCCTGCAGGTGAAAAATATCTATTCAGTCAAAAAAGAATGGCAGCCACCACTATAACAAATGTGGTTTACCCCATCTACACACAACATCAATACATTAGGCATCACGCACCGGGACGAAAGTGGGACTGTTTATACACTTGGGATTCAGGGTTTATTGGCATTGGTCTTAGCCAATTGGATATTAAGCGCGGCACCGAAAACCTCAATGCCTATTTAACAGGACCCGAAGAACAATCGGCATTTATCCATCACGGTACGCCGTTGCCAGTACAGATTTATTTATTTCAGGAGCTGTGGAACAAAACACAGTCTGATGAATTTTTAAAAATGGAATACCCCAGATTGAAACGTTATTACGATTTTTTAATAGGAAACACGAGCACCTCTACCACTCGAAACTTAGATTCCGGCCTTATCCGCACTTGGGATTATTTCTACAATTCTGGCGGCTGGGACGATTATCCGCCTCAAAAATATATGCATGAGAATAAGCTAGCCAAGACTACGGCTCCGGTAGTTAGTTCTGCACATATGATTCGCGTTGCTAAAATCCTAAAGATGGCTGCTGAGGCGTTAAATATTTCGGACGACGTTGTTGGATACAATAAAGACATTGAGAGCCTCTCTGCAGCTTTAAATGAATATTCTTGGGATGAAGAAAGCGGATACTATGGCTATGTCCTGCATTCAAATTCTGGAAAGCCTGAAGAAATTTTAATGTACAACGATACCATTAACTATAATATGGGCTTGGGCGGTGTTTCGCCCTTAATAGCGGGAATTGGAAATGAAGTGCAAATACAGAAAACCCTATCCCATCTTAAAACAGAAGGCGAACTATGGTCAGATGTTGGTTTGTCAACGGTTGATCAGTCCGCGCCTTATTTCAACAAAAGAGGCTATTGGAATGGCCGCGTATGGATGCCGCACCAATGGTTTTACTGGAAGGCAATGCTGGATCTGGGTGAAGCTGATTTTGCCCATAAAATTGCCACAACAGCGCTGGATGTATGGAAACGCGAAACAGAAAAAACCTATAATTGTTATGAAAGCTTTTCCATAGAAACCAAAGGTGGAAAAGGTTGGTATCAATTTAGTGGATTATCTGCACCGGTATTATCGTGGTTTAATGCCTATTACCAGATAGGAAATCTTACTACGGGCTATGATGTTTGGGTTGAAAAGGAAAAATTTAATAAAGATAATTCACAGCTAGAAGCCACCTTAAAAATTATGGATCACGCTGATAAACCTTTTTCACTTATAGCCTGTCTTAACCCAGCATATTCCTATGATGTTTATTGGAATGATAAAAAGGTTTCGCACAAAGAATTTAATAAAGGAACTTTGAGTATTACTATTACGGGAGATGCTGATACCGGGGAATTGCGCATTGAAAAAGTTAAAACATAACAAATGTGAGGATTTTCAATTTTGCATAAATTTCTAATCCTATGATTAATTCTTCATAAACTTTTTTGTAATGGAATTGCCCCGTGAATAAACCTTGATAAAATATAAACCCGGAGCTAAATTTGATACGTCAATGTTTAGTTCAGACGTTTCTTTAACTAATATGCCTTGAATTGAATATATCTGAACAAGTTCTGGCGCCTCTGTTGCTTGGATGTTAATACTATTTTTTGCTGGATTTGGGTATAAATTAAAAGAAACAGCAATATTATCTTCCACCCCTATCATTTCACATTCTGTTTGACCTTCCATTTCAACAAAAATAGTAGTTGGGTCAATGTCTGTCCAGTTTGTGGTGCTATATACACAATCGTCAACATAAATGTATGGAAGGTTAGGATTGTTATATAGTAGAAATTGATTGATTTGATTGTTATTATCGTTACGAATATCTACCATTTCCAAAGGTGGATTGGTATGAGCACGAACCTGCAGAAGGTTTATATTATTTGAAAGATCTAATTCTGTGAGCTGATTTAATGAACACCCCAAATATCTTAAACTAACATGTTGGCTCATATCTAGTGATGTAAGATTATTATTAGTACAATTAAATTCGTAGAGATTTATTTGAGGGTTAAATATTATCTCTGAAAGTTGATTTTGGCCACAGATTAGATCTAATAAATCCGGGTTTTGACTTAGGTCGAGAGATGTGAGATTATTTCCAGCACAAAACAATGTTCTTAAATTTGTATGAGGACTTAGGTCTAAATCTGTAAGCTGCGTATATTGACATATTAGGTCTGTAAGGTTAACATTGGGGTGAAATGGAATACTACCTACAGGATTACCGTCTATATTAATATGGGTTAAACTACTAAACTCCTCAAGCCCTGTTGGATCTAAAATGTTTTTATTACTAATATCTAAAAGCGTAACTCCAGAAATATTACTGGTTAAAACGTAATCGTCCAAAACATCATCTAACCCTAAATCTATTAATACCTGTTCAAAATTATTATCGGGCACATAAGTAGTTTGTGCACTTAATATTGCAAAAGGGATTAAACAAATAATTGATGTAAATAGATATTTCATAATCATCTCAATTTTATGTTAATATACAAAATTTTTCAATAAGATTTATGGTAGTCTTAACCGAGCTACAATTCCAGAGTGTACTTTTTACCATCTTTTAAGTAAATAATTTTCCCATCTTGAATGCTGATGTTTGATACAGGGTTTTTGTAAGCTGGAGACTGAACCTCAATTACGGTAATTAATTTATTGCTCGCTTTTTGAACCTTAATTTGATATATGGGAACTTTGGAATATTGAATTCTAGACCTATAGGATTCCTCTAAAGTGATTTTATCATTATTTATGAATGACGTTACAGTTGCGGTCATATTTTTTGGAAAAGTGATAATAGCACTGTTTTCTGAAACTTTCGCATCTGTGGCTTTTTCTCCAAAGTTGAATTGCTGGCTAATGTTTTTAACAAGATTTGGATAATCTGTCTCAGCCCAATCTTGCAGTACTATTACATTCGGTTTTATAAAGTACAATTTGCGTTTTACGGTTATGGAATCATACATGTTATGTTCACCAGAAACAATTTCAACATCATCACTTTTTGAATATCCAGTAAGCTTAGAATATTGACCTTTCTTTCCTGGCCAATAATCTTCATTATTTACCGCAATGGAATTATGTGCAAATACTGAAATTAGAAATGGTCTGTGTTCTTTTTCATACCCAAAATAGCCTTGGTCTGTAAGAATATCAACACCCAATGTTTGAAAAATAAAGGATAAGTCATCATTGTGTTTATGTACACGAGAGTAAAAATTTGCAAATAAAGCTACATAGCCGTTATCGGCTTTTTGGCTTCTTAATGTTGCAATATTATTATCAAAGTTTACCATGGAAGGTAGTTTTTTGTTTGTTAAAAAATCCAAAACACGCTGGTCATTCCCAAAATCATCGGCAAGCTTAGCATTCAGGATTTCCATTTGACTATCGCCCCATAGCGGAAAAGTAAGGTCTGGTTTTACCAATTGTAAGAGCACATCATTTTTTCGCAACATCTTCAGCTGAAATGCGGGGTTTATATCATCTTTCTCAATGAATTTCAATATGCTTTTATTCAGGTTGTGATTGAATATATGGTACGTTGTAGAATGCTCCCTGGCAAGCCCAGTGGGATCTATTATCTTATCAATGTTTTCCTCTGTGCGGGTTACTGTTGGATAATAGATTTTTTTGTAAAATGGAGGGTCGGATTTTGTAATCTTTGCTAAGTAGAGCAAAGTGCGATCCATCATTAATGAATGATTATTCGATTTGTAGTTTTTTGGATCCATCATAAAAGTAACGTTCAATGAAATATGGCTGAACGCTTTATGTATGAAATTGGTATCCGGGTCGCTTTCATCCAATTCATTTGCAACAGTTTGTAGCAAGTGCAAGGTTCTAAAAGCTACTGCATGGTCATACCAAGTATATTCTGAAGTTTTTTCTTCTAATGATGGGTGTTTATCAATATAGTTGAAAATATATTTTTTAGCTTTTTCGTGATACGTTTCTTTCCCATAATCGTGATATGCATGATTAAGTATAGATACAAAAAAGAGAGCTTCGTAATAATTTTGCCAAGTATTGTTCTTTTCTGGATTTTCAGACCACGTTATTTGATCGATTGGAATATAAAATGGCTTAAAAGAGTGCATTACCACAATGGAGTCTTTCATTATGAGATCTGCATAGCGTTTGTTTTTTATGGAATCGTAAGGAACCGTTCTCGGAATTTCGTCAAATCGTAATTCTTTTGAGATATCATATAAACTCAAGGCATAATGTGTGCTATCTGGCGTAATGTTTATAGCGGTATCCTTTAATTTTTCGATTTTGTTGCTATCAGTACTATTGCTATTACATGCAATAAGTAATATTAATGGTGTTAAAATAATGAAGTAGTTCCTTTTCATAATGTCTTTTCAATAGTTTTAAATCTTTGAGATTTCTGACATTTGGATTATTTTTCATTTATCAAATAAGCCGTCAGCGATTTATTCATCCCCAAAAACTTTTCTTTAAATATTTTTGCCCCTGGGAAAAGATGATTCATGTCCTTTAAGGATAACAATTGAATTTCTGCAACCTTGTCCTTAGCTTTTTCCATAGACAATTTATTTCCTCTGGAAAGTCTGGTTTTGCTCAAGACAAACAATTTTGTTTTCCGCGGAAGAAACTGAAAGTACGGTAATAAATAATGCGGTTCTATGAAAAAATATTTATTTGGGGTTTGTATATAGTAATTTTCGCCAACGCGTTGAACTTCTTTTGCCATTAACTCTTGATTTTCATAACTATATAAATGCTCTATTACTGAGTTTGAAAAAACGAGGTCGAAGGTGTTATCGCTATATTCAGAGAGATCGCAAGCATTACCTACAACAGATTCCATGTTATCGTGTTGGGTTTCAGCTTTTGTTAAATTCAAAAGCGTAATATGTATATCTGGGTTTTTATGATAACCTCTGTTAACCCAGAATGATTCTGTGCCCCCTACATCTAGTATTGTTAAAACAGTTCCTTTTTTTGGCGCTATTTTTTTTAATTGATCCTCAAAAAATCGAAATCGTCTATCTCTGAATCTATTGGCCAAAGATTTTTTATTATTGTAGTCTGCAAGCTCGTTTGTAAAAGACATTTATACGGATTTTTTTAGAATAATGATCTGATTTTCATTCTCTCAAAACTACAATTAAATCTTATAATGAGAGGTTCACAAAGTAATCTTTATCAACTTTATTAAAGCTATTTCTTTTTCTATAATAAAATGTAAAAAATAGTAGCTTTGCCAGGGGATTCCAACATAAGAGGTAAACGAAGCTTTTTATTGAGTTATCCATAAATTATTGTATTGAAAGTTTTTAATCAAATAATATTAATTTTTCTTTTTTTGGCCATTGGCACCAAAACCCTAAGTGCGTTTGTTGCTATTTGCTTGGCTATATTATTTGCTAGTGCATGGATTGATAGTAGAAAAGGAAAACTGCTCGTACCCCATTATATAATCCTGGGCTTCGGGATTTATGTATTTTTCCTAGTTTTAGGCCTAATCAATGGGCATCCTAATTGGGTTAGGGACGTAAAGTTTCAGTTTTTCGGTTTTATCTTTTATCTTTTTTTGGTGAACGTTAAGCATTTTAATCTGCTGCGATTTCTCTTTATTCTTAATGCTATTGTTTGTGGAGTCTATATTTTAATTTATTTGGGGCTGGTACCAAGTTTATGGAATGAATCTATATCCGGAATGGAAGGAAGATTGTACGGTCCATCTATAATTCCAATTGTTTTAATAGGTTTTTATTATTTATATAATAGAATGTCTTTTGATGTGCCTTTAGGTCTGTCATGGCTATTGGCTCTGGTCTATCTGTTTATGACTTCCAATCTTATGAATCTCGTAACAGCAGGAATCCTTTTGGGTTTAATAGTTGTTAATGTTTATAAAATTTTTAAACCTGCATTTCTGGTGGGGTTTTCAATAATCTTGGTAGGTTCTATTGCTTTTTTTAATTCAGATTTTGCACCAGAGGCAATTAAAACTAAATTACCCTATATTTTAAAACCCTGGGAATACGCAAGTTTAAAGACTCGCATAACCGATTTTGGAATGGCGCTACGCACTGAGGATTTTACCTGGTCTGAAAAATTAATTGGTGAGGGCTTTGGTGCGAGTACAACTATTTATCGCGAAAATGAAATAGCTGTAAGTTTAAGTGGTAAAATTACTTTTCAAGAAATAGATAACGGATTTTATTATTTATATCACCGAGGTGGATTTTTATTGTTGCTTTTATTTTTACTGGTAAACATTTACTTAATCTACAAAATACCCTCGCTAAAAGCGAAATTGGGCTTTATTTTCATTGTAGTTTTTACAAACTTGCTTTCCATTCATTATTTTAATAATGTTTTCTATTTAATACTTCCATTTATAATTTTAGAAACTAGTTCAAAAAAATATAATGATCCTCCAAAAATTTTAGAAAAATGAGGAACAGTTTATATGTAGTTCCAAATCTCAACAAAGTTTCGGGAGGTCCCAAAACACGGATCAATTCTTTTAAAAGTATATTTGAAACAAAAGGAAATACTATTTTTTATAAAGCGAATAAGCTTAAGGCTATTTTAAAAAGATTAGATTTATCTTACGTAGAATCTGCCACAAACCGCATTGCCCTAATAGATATTCTCTGCCTCTTTTTCTTAAGGCTGCGTTCTAAAAAAACAATCGTCTTTATCCGCGATATTTATATTGAATTATTTCCGGAAGAATACAACACTTTTAGAGGCAAGATCACTTATTTTTCTAACAAGCTGAGCAATTTCTATTTAACCTTGATTTCCACTTCAATGGTTTTTCCCACCGTAGAAATGGGCGAAGTCTTTTTTCAAAAAAACAAGTTTTTTCCAAAACGGCCATTTACAGATTTACCGCCGGGAACACACGATATTACCCAAAACCGAAAGCTACCCAATTTCTCAGAAAAACTTGGTATTCTCTATTTGGGTAGCTTGGGCTATACAAATTCGGGCTACCAAAATTTTATTGACTTTGCCGAAATGTATAAAAACGAATACAATTTCTATATCCTCTCTGGCGACAAAGATTTAAAAGAAAAGGTAACGGCAGGTCACATACAATTAGGAAAAGTACCAAGAAAGAACATTCCACAATTTATTGCTGAAAACAATATTGCATTTGCCTTCCATACACGTCCCAGAAATATATACGACGATATTACGTTTCCTATTAAGATGTTTGATTTTTTAAGCTTTCAGCTGCCGTTTTTTTCTGAAGAACACAATCCGGCAAAAAGATTGTTAGGCAACGATTACCCACTTTTTGCATCCTTAGAAAACAAACAGGAAATCCATCGTAGAATAAAAAGCATCAACCCGGAGGAATATCAGGCATTATTGAATTTACTCAAAGAAATTGCCCTTAACAACACATATGATAAAAGGTATAAAAAGCTACTGGAACAATAAATCAATTTGGCGAATTTTATTCGAAATTAGCACCTATTTATTTGTGGCAACCTTACCGTTATGGGACAAGCTAAATACACTGGTGCTGTGGCTATTCGTGGCTTCGTCTATTTTTCTTTTAAAACCAAGAGAGCGGCTGGAAAATTTAAAACAGAACAAGACTGCTTTTATGGGTTTGTTTGCGTTGTATCTCTTGTTTATAATAGGATGGCTACTTTCAACGGAGACTAAAGATGCATTGCGCGATATGGAACGCACGCTAACCCTCGTTATAATTCCCTTAATTCTTTTGTCTCACAAACGTGAAGATTTCAATTTAAAAAAAATGTACGTTGCATTTGGAGTGGGACTCTTTACGGCAATGGTTATTTGCTGGGCGGTAATAATTGAATCTATTTTAACCAACGCTACCCCGTGGGTACAAGCTGGCTACTTTTTTAAATGGGTTTATAATGGTTGGAATGCTGTAGCTCCTTTAGAAGGTCATCCCAGTTACTTTGCCGTAATGTTGGTGATATTTATTGTGGGACTTATACGGATGCCAGCATTTAAAAACGTACGAAAAAATAAATTTAAATTTATCCTACTTTTAGCACCCTTTTTCCTCTTTTTAATCGAAACGAGCAGTAGAATTGGCGTAATCTGTCTGGTGGTAATTGCCGTAGTAACAATTTTTAAAAAGCTCGAAATTAAGAGAATATTTTATGTAATTGGCTTACTGATTGCATTGGCAATACTATCTCTAAAGTTTGATTATTTAGGTTCAAAAATGTCGCAAATCGTAGATTCTAAAGGAAATATAACCCTTGATAGGTACGACAGATGGGGCGCAATACTCACAGATTTTAAGGTCCGTGAAAGTTGGATTTTTGGTATCGGAACTGGCGATTCGCAGGAACTCTATAATATTGCCTATAGCAAAAATGGGTTTATGGTCGCATTAAAGAATGAATATAACGCCCACAGCCAATACTTGGAATTTCTAATTTCCAATGGAATGTTGGGGTTGTTGGTTTATTTGGGAGTGCTGTTTATCTTTTTCAAAAAAACCAGATTAAAGGGAGAGGCGCTTAGTTTATTTATAATAATTGTGCTGTTTTCAGGTTCAGAAACCATTTTTGGCATAAGTAAAGGTGTTTTTATATTTGCTTTTTTCTATGCACTTTTTATTCTTTTATATTCAAAGCGAGCGGTAAATGTCTAAAAAACAACGATTGTACCTCGTATCAAACATGTATCCGTCCACAGAAAATGTGCGCTACGGTATTTTTGTGAAAAATTTTGAAATAGCAGTTTCAGATTTTTTTGAAGTTGAAAAAGTAGTGCTTACCAAAAAATATTCCTTCCTATCCAAGTTTTTAGGGTATTTGAAATTGTATTTTCAAATAATACAGCTCTATTTTAAAAGTGGAAAAAATGATTTGGTGTATGTGCATTTTCCACTGCACGTGGCGCCAGCCTTAGTGCCATTGTGGTGGCTAAACCGCAAAGTAGTTTTAAACTTTCACGGCAGTGATCTTATTTTTAATACTACATTTAAAAAAGCACTATCATTTTTCTTAAAGCCGGGATTAAAAAAATCGACCATTGTGCTGCCGTCCACCTATTACAAAGAAAAACTCATTGCAAAATTTAATATTTCTAAGTCAAAATTATTCGTTTATCCTTCCGGAGGCATTAATAGCAAAGTGTTTTCTCCAAACCGAAAAAGCGAGAATTCCAGTTTTATAATAGGTTTTGTTTCAAACTTTATAGAAGGAAAAGGATGGCGCATTTTTTTGGATGCGCTTAAGAAAATCAAAAGTGAAAATAGCATTACCAATTTTGAAATACTCATGGTTGGCGATGGCCCAGACAAGCCAGAAATAGAAAATTTACTTGCCGACTTGGATATTAAATTTGAAATTATTTCAAACATTTCACAGAAAGAACTCGCAGCTATTTATAACCAAATGAATGTCTTCATTTTTCCCACGTATCGGGAAGAGGAAAGTCTTGGACTCGTTGGCCTCGAAGCAATGGCCTGTGGAATCCCAGTAATAGCCACTAAAATTGGTGGCCCTTTGGGATATATTGTGGATAATGAAAATGGTTTTCTTTTTGATATAAAGAATGCCACTATGCTAGCTGAAAAAATTCTGGATTTTTACAAACTGCCCGAAATTGAGAAAAATAAAATGAAGCGCAATGCAATCACTACAGCCCAAAATTATGATTCACTGACTGTAAATAAAGATCTTGTAGCATTTTTAAAGAACTTGTAAACACTATCTTTGCATCTTTAAATAATAATCGTGAGTACCGAGAAAAGAATAAAAATCCTTAACACTACCATAGATAACCTTTCTATGCAAGAAACCCTTGCTCTGGTTCAGGAAAAAATACAGAAGGGAGAACAACTCCATCACGTAGTGGTAAACGCCGGAAAAGTGGTGGCGATGCAGAAGAATAAAGAGCTGCGCCACAGTGTAAATGAATGTAGTATAATAAACGCTGATGGGCAATCGGTTGTTTGGGCTTCGCGGTTTTTAGGGAAACCTCTAAAAGAGCGCGTTGCAGGAATAGACTTAATGGCGAGCCTTGTGGAAATGGCATATAAAAACCATAACAAAATCTTTCTTTTTGGAGCAAAAGAAGAAGTGGTTAAAAATGTAGTTGAAAAATATTCCGAAATCTACAGTCCAGAAATTATTGCTGGTTATAGAAACGGTTATTTCACTCCTTCCGAAGAAGCGGAAATTGCCAAACAGATTGCAGACAGTGGCACCCAAATGCTTTTCGTTGCAATCTCTTCGCCCATCAAAGAAAATTTCCTTTACAAATACCGTGATATCCTTAAAGATGTAAACTTAATTATGGGTGTTGGCGGCAGTTTTGACGTTGTGGCTGGAAAAACAAAACGTGCTCCACATTGGATGCAAACCTCAGGTTTAGAATGGTTTTATCGCTTTGCCCAAGAGCCTAAACGCATGTGGAAGCGCTATCTTGTTGGGAATTCTAAATTTATATATTTGGTGTTGAAAGAACGATTTTCATAATCGCGTTTACTATTTAAATTCTTTAAAATCTTACTATGGATTGGTTAAAGTTTTTTGGTGGCCCTGGGCTTTTTTTATTTCTGGCCGTTTTGGTTATTGTCGTCGTTCTATATCAAAAATTGAAAAAACGCTAAAGTTATTTGGCTTTTTCCTCTGAATTTTTTTACCGTGAAAACACCTTCCGAAATATTTAAAAACAATCCTGAAATACAGCAAAATCCATCGGTTAAAGAACTTATTTCAGAATACGAAGCAGTTTGCGATGCGCTTATAGATTTGCAGCAGATTTCAGAAATGAGCAAAGAAAAATATCTGAAAATTCTTTTACTCGAAATCCGCCAAAGTATTTCGATGGAATTAAATCGCGATCTCGAAGCTGAACGATTTGGCGAAACAGAGCGTGTAAATTTTAAACATGCAATTGAAAATCTTCGGGAGTATATAGATGACTATTGTCGCGACCACAAAATTTATCTCTGAAACCAAAAAAGGAATACGCGAAAAACTAACGCGTTTTTAGCCAACCCGTAATACTCATCCGTTCCGAAGCTTTTACAACTTTTACTTCGTGCTCCAAAATTTGACTTTCAAAAATAACAATACGTCCCGGAATCGGTAAAATATTTAAATCTTCATTTTCGGTATAAATAGTGAGCTCGCCTCCATTTTCTGCCAACCAGTTGTCTTCGTTTAAATAGCAAACTATAGAAAGCTTACGTCGGTCGTCATTCTGAAAGGTATCTAAATGCCGCTTATAAAAAGTGCCGGTTGGATACACAGCGTAGTGAAATTCCTTATGAAGAATTCCTAAAAAACAGGTTTTGTTTAAATAATTAACTAAGTCATTTATTTTTTTGAAGAAAATAAGTTCCGCTTCATTTGCGCTATTTTCATCCATCCAAAGAATAAAATCACCACGAACAGATTTGTCAATTTCTTCGTTCGTTTTACTGCCAATTGCAGATTTTTTAAATCTATCTGCGTCGTATTTTGCAAGTAACGAGTTGCGTAAAACCACCACTTCTTCCGAAGAAAAAAAGTTGTTTACAATGCTGTATTGCTTATCCAACAAGTTATCTATAATAGTTTCGAACAGCGGGTTTTCAACAAATTCCAATTGCTCAAAAAGTTCTTCGGTCATTTTATATTCTTTTAAGAAAACGCGCAAATATAGCGCAGAAAGTCATTGGTTTTACACGTGAATTAAACTAAAATAGATGCGGTTTGAGGAGCATATTTTTGTTCGTAAAATTCAGCTTCAATTTTCAAAAGGTAGAAAATAAAGCACGGGCGAAGAAAGTTGTATCTTTGCTGCCCAACTTTACGTTATGAACCAGATACGCATTACCAAGATTTTTTCTTTTGAAACCGGACACGCACTTTACGGCTACGACGGCAAATGCCGAAATGTACACGGCCACAGTTACAAACTTTCGGTAACGGTAATTGGCAGCCCAATTTCAGATAGCAAAAATGTGAAATTTGGGATGGTAATAGATTTTAGCGACCTAAAAAAAATCGTAAAAGAAGAAATTGTAGATGTTTTTGATCACGCAACCGTTTTCAATAAAAATACGCCACACGTAGAATTGGCAAAGGAATTGAGCGACCGCGGCCACAGTGTACTTTTGGTAGATTACCAACCCACCAGCGAAATGATGGTGATTGATTTTTCTGAAAAAATAAAAAATCGTTTGCCGAAAAACATTCAGCTTCACTCCCTCAGATTGCAGGAAACCGACAGCAGTTATGCGGAATGGTTTGCGGGAGATAATTAACAATTATTCAATTAAATATTCTGAAAGAATTGTTTTTAATTCCTTGATGGATCTCTTGTTCAAGCTATCCATCTTGTTGCCTAATCGCAACTTATCTATGCATCTTATTTGATCTAATGCTACTTGCCCTCTTTTGCCTTTTAAAATAATCTCAATTCGCATCGGAAAATTTCTAAGGGTAGAAGTAATGGGCGCTACAAAGAGTGTATTTAAAATTTTATTTGAAAAATCTGGAGATATTATAAGACAAGGACGCGTTTTTTTAATCTCACTTCCAACGGTTGGATCTAAGTTTACCCAATAAATATCGTATTGTTTTACCATTCCCAATCAGAATTATTTTCTTCTTCGAAAAAATCTGGCATCAATCTTTCGGGCTGCCCATATTTTGTCACATCTTCTGCCAGCATTTCTTCCCACCCTTCACGAGGTTTAGATTTTGCAGCTGTAATGATCATTTTGTCATCTTCAATTTCGATGGCAACTTTTTCCTCGAGGCCGATGAGCTTCAGAAATTTGGCTGGTATAATGATTCCTTTTGAATTACCAATCTTTATTATTTTCGCTTCCATTTTTGAAAAATTTACACAAAGTTAATACATTGTTATAACAAAACATACAACTTAATAAAAAAGTACTCCGACAATTCACTTTCACTATCTTTGCTCCATGCAAATCCCGCAAGGCAAGAAAATATACTTTTCCAGCGATAATCATCTTGGCGCGCCCACACAGGCCGAAAGCTTGCCGCGCGAAAAGATTTTTGTGAAATGGCTGGACACTATAAAACACGATGCCGAAGCAATTTTCCTGCTCGGCGACCTTTTTGATTTTTGGTTTGAATATAAAACTGTTGTACCAAAAGGTTTTGTTCGTGTTTTGGGGAAATTGGCAGAGCTTCGTGATAGCGGCATCCAAATTCACTTTTTTGTGGGCAACCACGATTTGTGGATGCACGATTATTTTGAAAAAGAACTCAATATTCCAGTATATCACGACCCGAAAGAGTTTGTTTTTAATAACAAACATTTTTTTATTGGTCACGGCGATGGAAAAGGTCCGGGCGATAAAGGTTACAAGCGGATGAAGAAAGTTTTTACCAATCCGCTTTCGCAGTGGCTATTCCGGTGGTTGCATCCCGATATTGGAGTGCGATTGGCACAACATCTTTCGGTAAAAAACAAATTGATTTCCGGCGATGAGGACAAAGCGTTTTTAGGTGAGGAAAAGGAATGGTTGGCCCAATACGCCAAACGAAAATTGGAAAGGAAACATTTTGATTATTTTATCTTTGGGCATCGCCATTTGCCGATGGAAATAAAGGTTGGCGACAATTCAACCTATTATAATCTTGGCGATTGGATAAACCATTATACCTACGGCGTTTTTGATGGCGAACGGTTTGAATTGAGGGAATTCAAACCCCATTCATTGTAATCGTTTTACGGATGTGTCGTGATTGTAGGGACAAGGCTTGCCTTGTCCCTACAACGGTTCCGGGTCAATATTAACGAATATCTTTTAAACGTAATTGCAGGCTAATGTTTCCTTGCCATTCGTTTTCATCAATACAATACGCTGCCATAAAAGGTTTTCCGCCGCAGGCGATATCTTGTTTATCTGCCAAACCAAACCCAATTCCCGTAAATTGGTTCGAATTTCCTTGTTTCACCACGACGCGTAAATGTGTTTTATCTTCCCCCACACATTTTCCCCAACCGGTATCCATTAGGTTTTGAGTCATAAAAGTGGGTGTCATATTTCCAGGGCCGAAAGGGGCAAATTGTTTTAAAATTCTGAAAAATTTTGGGGTGATGTCTTGCAGGTTTATTTCGGTATCTATTCTAATTTCGGGGGTAAGCAAATGTGGATCAATGGTTTCTGAAACCACGCGTTCAAATTCATTTTTAAAATTTTCGAAATCTTTTTCAAATAATGTTAAACCTGCGGCATACATATGGCCGCCAAATTGTTCAATGTGTTCCGCGCAGCTTTCCAAGGCGTTGTAAACATCAAAACCTTTTACGGAGCGAGCTGAAGCTGCTAGCTTTTCGCCACTTTTGGTAAACACTAAAGTTGGACGATAATAGGTTTCCGTCAATCGGGAAGCCACAATACCAATAACCCCTTTGTGCCAGCTTTCTTGATAAACAACAGTGGTTTTACGTGCTTCTTCTTTATTAGCAATTATTTGCTGTAGTGCCTCCTCTGTAATTTGTTTGTCTGCTTCACGTCGGTTTGTGTTAAAAGTTTCAATCTCCGCGGCGTACGTTTGGGCTTTCTCAAAATCTGTTTCAGTAAGGAGCGCAACAGCGTGGTTTCCGTGTTTCATTCGTCCGGCGGCGTTGATGCGCGGGGCTATTATAAAAACTACATCGGTAATGGTAAGTTTTTCCTTTTTTACTTGCTTTAAGATTGTTTGTATTCCCGTTCGTGGATTGCTGTTTATTACTTTAAGACCGTAGTGTGCAAGGATGCGGTTTTCACCTGTAATTGGTACAATATCTGCTGCAATTGCAGTAGCTACCAAATCTAAATACAGCAATAAATCTTCAAGCTGTAAACCTCGCTTTTCGGCTAAAGCTTGAATTAATTTGAAACCAACACCACACCCGCAAAGATCCTTGTACGGATAGGAGCAATCATCCCGTTTTGGGTCGAGTACGGCCACGGCTTTCGGAATTTCCTTCCCCGGTCGGTGGTGATCGCAAATGATAAAATCGATATTTTTTTCGGATGCGTAGCCAACTTTGTCGATGGCTTTTATACCGCAATCTAAAGCTATAATTAACGAAAAACCATTGTCTTCGGCATAATCAATTCCTTTATACGATACGCCATACCCTTCGTTATAACGGTCGGGAATATAGGTTGAAACATTAGGGTAATAACTTTTTAAGTATGAAGAAAGCAAGGCAACGCTTGTGGTTCCATCTACATCGTAATCACCGTAAACCAATATGTATTCTTCATTTTCAATTGCTTTTTGAATGCGCAAAACCGCCTTATCCATATCTTTCATAAGATACGGATCGTGAAGATTGTCCAAATTTGGGCGAAAAAATTTTTCGGCTTCTTCAAAAGTTTCTACCCCGCGCTGTACCAAAAGCGAAGCAATAAGCGGTTCAACTTTCAAGGCTTTTGAAAGTGAATTTACTTTTTCGGGATCGGGTTTTGGTTTTAGGGTCCAGCGCATATACTTCGAAAATTTCAAAGTTTAAAATTACAAATTCCAAAAATAGATTGCGATTATTTAATTATGGGAAGCGCTATAAATTTACAAAATTTGGTGGAAAAAGTAATTATTTGCTGTATTTGAAAAATTTAGTATCTTGTAGGAATAATTCTCCCCTTTATTCATAAAATCTCAATATTATGAAAATAGTTTTACTTTTTTTAGTGGGAATGTTCTCGACTTTAGGACTTGCCCAAGACGGCAGTTTAGATGTTTCGTTTGGAAACAATGGAACCGTACAAACCGATATTGCAGGCGATACGGATATGGCCATTTCAATTGCACAGCAAACAGATGAAAAACTATTGGTGGCGGGACAGTTTAAAATTCAAGGACAAGCTTTTCCGTCTATAGCTAGATATAACCTAAATGGTACTTTAGATACTTCTTTTGGTACAAATGGGGTAACAGTTTTTAATGGTGCAGGTTATGAAGAGGAATATTACAGAAAGGTTTTAAGCCAAAGTGATGGTAAAATTGTTGCTAGTGGATCATTTAGTCTGACTGCTAATTCTGAGTTTGTAGTTAACCGATTTTTAGCCGATGGCTCAGTAGATACTAGTTTCGGGAATAGTGGAGAACTGATAGTATTTCCCGAGAGTATTTATAGTGGCGAGATGGTACTTTTAAATGATGATTCGCTTTTAGCAGCGGGTAGATTATTTGAAAATGGAATATCTAAAATTGGCTTGAAAAAATATTTGCCTGACGGAACTTTAGACTCTACTTTTGGAAATAATGGCGTGGTAATTACAGAAGTAGGAAATGAATCAAACTCGGCTCAAAAAATAGAAATAACGTCTAATAACAAAATAGTCGTCCTCGGCATAAGTCAAGAAAACGGTGTTACATCTCAAGTGCTATTGCGTTACTTGTCTAATGGTACATTGGATACGTCGTTTGGCAGTAATGGAATAGTGAGCATAACGAATGAACCTGATTATTCATCAAACCATATTGCTCTGTACAATGATGGTAAAATTGCAGTTCACAGTTCTTTTTTGGATTGGCAGTTTGATATAATGAATAATTTAATTTTCAGATACCTACCTGATGGAAGTTTTGATACATCTTTTGGCAATAATGGGTATATAAATCCGAACAGAAATAATTTTATAATAAGCAACATTGAAGTTCAAGAGAACCAAAGATTGTTAGTTTTTGGAGAGCTTACTGATTTTTTTGAGGGTGGCGGACCGTTTTTTATGAAGCGGTATTACATTGATGGATATGTGGATACAGGTTTTAATTTCGTCACAAATTCTACTGAGTATTTTGTAACAGATATGTTAATTCAACAGGACGGTAAAATCACTTGTTTGGCCAATACAGCTTGGTACAATGGGCAAGAAGATATTATTATGGAGCGCCGTGTTAATAATCCTTTGTCCACTCCCGAATTTGAAAACCAAAAAACAACTATTTACCCAAATCCCTCAAACGGAATTTTCACCATTGAACGCGAATTTCCTGAAACTACGGAGTACCAAATAACTGATATTACTGGAAAAGTCATTGCCACTGGCGAATTGACTGAAAAGCAAACGCAGCTAAATCTTTCTTCGGCACAAAGCGGGGTTTATTTTCTGAAAACTTCAAATAGTGTGTTTCGTTTAATGAAGAATTGAGTCGGAAAAATTTCTTCGGAAGCATTAAAACTTGAAAATATGAAAATACTTTTACTTTTTTTAATAGGAATAGCTTCAACACTTACCTATTCGCAGGATGGAACACTTGATACATCTTTTGGGAATAATGGCTTTGCAATTACCGATTTTTTTGGAAGAAGTGACAGAGGTACTTCCGTTGCTGTTCAAGATAATGGAAGAATAATAATTTATGGTTTTGCAAGTCACGCTGGAGGCGGTTTTTCTTACGCACTTGCCGGACATCTGCCCGATGGTAGCTTGGACCCTACTTTTGGAATTGGAGGTTTGGTAACTACGCAAATTGGAAATTTTTACGAGGAATACTTTAATTCACTTCACATTCAGCCCGATCAAAAAATTATAACCTCCACAACATTTTTTGAAAACGGAGAAGTAGGTTTTCTGTTAGTTCGCTATTTGCCCGATGGTGCATTAGACACTGCTTTTGGAATAGACGGAATCGTAAAGACTAGTTATGCCGAGAACTATTTAAGTGGTACTGTATTGCTTCCCGACGCTAAAATATTGGCAGGGGGAAGTTCAACAAATGGAGGCGACAATTCTATTTTACTGGTAAAGTATTTGCCCGATGGGTCGCTGGACACTTCATTTGGCACAAATGGAAGTCTCTTTCATTTTATAAATAATGAATCCTTTAAAGTTTTTGGCATTAAGGTGCAAAGCGATGGTAAAATATTAGTGCCTTATAAAACCGAAGAGAATTTTGTAAAAAAATTCCAAATTGCCAGATTTTTACCTAATGGCGATTTGGACAATGATTTTGGAGTTGATGGTATTGTTGAAATAGAGTCGTCCTCTGAAGTATTTCATTCATCTATCACTATTCAAGACGATGGAAAAATACTAACCTCGTTGAGAACACAACCCGGAACTTCCATAAAAAGATTCCTGCCAAGTGGTGAAATTGACACTTCATTTGGAAATAATGGAACGGCAATTATTGACGGCGATATATTTACTGCCCTTAAAATTTTGATTCAGCCAGATAACAACATAATTGTTTTTGGAGTTACTTTTGGGTTTGAGCCCGATTTTAACAGGACTTATAGATTTAATTCAGAAGGAATACTTGACACTACTTTTGGCGCTAACGGCTACACTGCGCTGGGTTTTGAAGGTGCCGATATTGCTTTTCAGCAGGACGGAAAACTCGTAATTGGAGGCAATACATTTTTCTACAGTGGCAGCGAAAGCTTGGTTGTGGCTCGTCTTATTAATGGTCCATTAAGTGTTTCAGAATTTGAAAACGATAGCTTTAAAATTTACCCAAACCCTTCGAACGGAATTTTCACAATTGAGTGCGAACTGTTTTCTGAAAAAACACCGTATCAAATAACCGATGTAACTGGAAAAATTATTGCCACTGGTGAATTGACTGAAAAGCAATCGCAGCTAAATCTTGCCGCTGTCCAAAGTGGCGTTTATTTTCTGAAAACTTCAAATAGTGTGTTTCGTTTACTGAAGAATTGAGTTGAAAAAATTTCTTCGGAATTTGAGGGTTGCGATTTATTTGGAATTTCCAAGTGGCATTTCGTACTTTCGGATTTCAAACAATTTTAAAATATGCCATTAGTAAACCCGCTTTCTCCAAATCACGATAATGATACCGAACAATTAGCAGAATTCTTTAACGAAACCCTTGGTTTTTGTCCTAACAGCGTACTTACCATGCAACATCGTCCAGCAATCAGTAAAGCATTTATAAATCTAAATAAAGCCGTAATGGCGAATGAAGGCCGGGTTACTTCTGCCTTAAAAAGAATGATTGCCTGGGTAAGCAGCAATGCTACCGGTTGTCGCTACTGCCAAGCACACGCAATCCGTGCTGCAGAACGTTATGGCGCGGAGCAGGAACAACTTGATAATATTTGGGAATACAGAACCCATCCTGCATTTTCAGAGGCTGAACGCGCTGCTTTGGATTTTTCACTCGCTGCCAGCCAAGTACCAAATGCCGTTGATGAGAAAATAAAACAAAGACTTTACAATAATTGGGATGAAGGCGAAATTGTAGAAATGCTGGGCGTGATTTCGCTCTTTGGATACTTAAACCGTTGGAATGACTCAATGGGTACTTCAATTGAAAAAGGTGCTGTAGAAAGTGGCGAGCAATATCTCGGGAAACATGGGTGGAATAAAGGAAAGCACTAGTAATTTTAGATTGATAACTATTAGTACATTAATCCAAAAAGATGTAATGGAATAATGTTTAAGGCTCCAATTTCAATATCATCTTTAAGTATAAAAGCATCTTTGAGATCTTTAATCTGATGTGTAGTTTTATTTTTGCCTCCTATTTCAACGGTATATTTTCTGTTTACGATAAAATCACCTTTTTTAACAAGGTGAATTTCATGAATATGTTTTAATTGATTGGCAAAAAATGTTTCGCGTAGGGTTCCTTGCTCTAGTTGACTTTGTGCAAGTGCATAAATTAAATTAGTATTGTTGAGGTATAATTTTTCAGGTTTGGTGAATGCACCAATGCCTTTTAAAGGAGTAAAGAATTCATGAATAAGTTCGGCTCGATCCAATATTTTAAGTGAATTCAATAGAAAATTTCTGGAAAAACCCAAGCGCTCACTAAGTTTTGAAACGTTGGGCGTAAACGGGGCACTTTGTGCAATAGCAACGAGCAGCTTTTTTATTTTCCGACTTTCCTGATACGGGATGTTTTCTACCGAACTTACATCAATCTCAAGCATTAAATTAACAGTGTCTAAAAGTTTGGGGTAGTAATTATCAACTCCTTCAAAGCTATAAGGATAACAACCGTATTTAAGATATTTTTTAAATTCAGCAACTGGGAAATTAACTTGCTTTTTAAGCTCCAAAGCTACGTCTTTTTGATTTTTCAGAATATATTCGAAATCGAAAGAAGGCACATCCAGATTGTGTTTTATATTCAAATATTCACGAAACGACATTTCCTTTAAAATATATTTCACCGCCCGTCGACTTAGATCGGATTCTCCTTTATTTATTTCAAGAATGGAGGAAGATGTAAATATTACATTTAGAGAAGGTAATTGGTCGTAAATCAGCTTTAATTCCCGAGACCAGTTCGGGTATTTGTGTACCTCGTCTAAAAACAAATGTGTTCCGCCTTGTACTGCAAATTCCTCCGCCAAACCAATTAAGGTATGGTTCATAAAATATAGATTGTCTAAGGAAGTGTACAAAGGCTTTTCCGCTTCGGAAAGATGAAATTTTATACGTTGAAGTAATAAAGTTGTTTTGCCGGAACCTCTAGCGCCCTTTACACCAATAAGCCGCTGCGACCAATCAATTTGCGCCAACAAGTACCGTTCTTTTTGGATATTTAAAGCATCTAAAATACGTTCGCTGATTATGAAAAGCTCTTTCATTTTGTTTTTTATGAAAAACAAATATAATAAATATTGTTTACGACAAAAAACAAAATAAACAAAAAGTGTTTTTTATAAAAAACATTATGTAAAACGAAAAACTATTTCTTCCCGGCAACTACAATAACAATCTCCCCCTTCGGCGGCTTGTTTTCAAAATGGTTTAAAACTTCTTCGGCAGTGCCGCGGACGGTTTCTTCGTGTAGTTTAGTAAGTTCCCGCGATACGGAAATTTGTCTTTCGGCACCAAAATATTTCACAAACTGTGCGAGTGTTTTCAAAAGCTTGTGCGGCGATTCGTAGAAAATAATAGTTCGGGTTTCTTCGGCTAAAAGTTCCAAGCGGGTTTGTCTTCCTTTTTTCACAGGGAGAAATCCTTCAAATACAAATTTATCGTTTGGGAAACCGCTGTTAACTAATGCGGGAACAAAGGCAGTCGCGCCAGGCAAACAATCTACTTCAATACCAGCTTCAACACAGGCACGGGTTAATAGAAATCCTGGGTCGCTAATGGCCGGAGTTCCGGCATCGCTAATTAACGCAATGTTTTCACCGTTTTGAATTCGTTTTACAATGCCTTCCACCGTTTTGTGCTCGTTGTGCATGTGGTGCGAATGCATCTGGGTGCCTATTTTAAAATGTTTTAATAGTTTTCCGCTGTTTCGCGTATCTTCGGCGAGAATTAAATCTACTTCATTCAGTACTTCTACCGCACGAAGGGTCATATCTTTTAAATTGCCGATAGGTGTGGGTACCAAATAGAGTTTTCCCGTCATAATTTATGGGCGTACTGTTTTTCCGAAGAAGTATGAAATTAATAATACCAAAATTCCGAACAATGGCAGCGTCATTCCTGGGTCGCCAATTCGGTAAAGGGCAAAGCAGGCCAATACCAAATCGAAAAAAAGCCCTGCATAGGCCCACTCCATAACCCATTTTGGCCTTCGTAAAATTATAAATACAATGGCAGAAATTTTAGCAAGCGCCATCGGAATTACCAAATAGGAAGGATATTGATAATCTTGATATGTACCTTCAATTACCGCGGTATCTGTTAAATAAGTAAATGCCGAATATAAAAATAATGCGCTAAGCAGGCTTGTTGCTATCCAATAAATGGTTCTTTGGGCTGTCATGACATTTATTTAGTTAAAGCGTTTTTCAATGATATTCATAAAACGTTCAGAATATTCTTCTTTATCTAACCAATAATTATAATCTGGCTTTACTTTTGCCTTCACGAAATTTTTTACTTCTTCAAAATTATCCATCGTGTTAATTTGTGAAAGTACCCGGGTGTAATCTTCGGCGTGACCGTCAAAGAGATGCTTTATAAACGCTAAACGATCATTGAGCCCAATATTTAATCCTTTGTTAATAGTTTCGTTTAGCGATTTTGGACGAGATTCTTTTAATGTTTTGCTCGCCTTTTCTCCTTCCGAAGCTTTTGGAAAGAGCCCGGTTGTTTTTCTTTCAAATTCGGGCATTTGCTGATAATTTGAAGCAAATTCCTCCAAATCGTTTTTTGTGTATTTTACCGAAGGCTTTTCCTTAACCTGTACCGAGGTTGCCGCTTGGTTTTTTGGCATCATTTCTTCCAGTAATTCGTCAATACGCTCGCTTTCTTCGGGCATTTGGGCTACAATATCTTTTATTTTTTCCATCAAAGGTTCAATAAGATCTTCTTTATGTTCTGGTTGTGGCACGGGTTCGGGTTCCGTAAACCAGTTTTCTTCGCGGAAACTTTTTGAATCTAAGGAAGCTAAAGTGCTATCTTCGGGCGTATCTTCCAACTGATTTTCAAGATATTCGAGCACAGATAATTTTTCGTATAGTTCGCCAACTAACCCCTTTAAATATGCGGTTTTACAAGTACTTTCTTCTTCAATTAGCTGCTTGGCGAGCGCTGTTACCTGCTCGCGGACTTTCTTCTTCATATCTTTTTAAATTAAACGGATTTTCTATTTTGTTTTTATAAATTTACGCATCCTATATGTAAACGTCAACTATTTTTGTTTCTTGTTTAAAACCAATATTTTACAAAGGTTTTAAACCGTATTTTAGTTGCGTTTACTTTTGTAAATAGATTTGTGTTCATGTTTCGCGTAAAAATAAACTATGTTTCTTGAAAATACCGTAAATCAGAAAGAACAATTTGGTTGGATTGAAGTAATCTGCGGTTCCATGTTTTCAGGAAAGACCGAAGAACTTATCCGAAGGTTAAAACGTGCCCAATTTGCTCGACAAAAAGTTGAAATTTTTACTCCATCATTAGATACTCGTTACGCCGAAGATGCTGTAACTAGCCACGATAGCAATAAAATTAGATCTACGCCCGTTCCGGCAGCAGCTAATATTCCTATTTTGGCAGATAATTGCGATGTAGTAGGTATAGACGAGGCTCAATTTTTTGATGACGAAATAGTAAAAGTGTGCAACGACCTCGCCAACCGGGGCGTTCGGGTAATCGTAGCGGGGCTGGATATGGATTATAAAGGAAATCCGTTTGGCCCAATGCCCGCTTTAATGGCAACTGCCGAATATGTAACAAAAGTACACGCCGTCTGCACCCGAACGGGTAATCTTGCACACTATAGCTATAGAAAAGCAAAAAGTGAAGCGCTTGTTTTGCTGGGCGAAACCGAAGAATACGAACCCCTAAGCCGCGCTGCATATTACAAAGTACAGCTCAGAGATAAAGTAGTAAAATTAGACGTGAAGGATGCCGAAGAAATTAAAGATGAAAAAGCATCTCGCCAAGACTGACAGCCCGATAAAACGGGAAAACAAGCATAATATGCCCAAAGCCACAGAAACCTTATTAGAAATTGACTTAAATGCGCTCAATTCAAATTACAAATATATAACTTCAAAAATAGCTCCGAGCACGAAAATGCTTGCAGTAGTAAAAGCATACGCCTACGGTAACGATGCAGTTATTGTTGCAAAAGAGCTTGAAACTTTGGGTGTATCTTATTTTGCTGTAGCCTATACTAATGAGGGCGAAACACTTAGAAATGCTTCAATAAAAACTCCAATTTTAGTGTTGCATCCGCTGCCAGTTAATTTTGAAACTATTGTAAATCGCTGTCTGGAACCGAGCATTTATTCTCGAAAAACCTTAAAAGAGTTTATTGAATTTGCAGAGAATCACAATCAATCTAACTATCCAATACATTTAAAATTTAATACGGGGTTAAATCGTTTGGGGTTTAACCACAATGATTTATTATGGATTGCAGAAACACTTTCCAACACAAAAAGCGTAAAAGTAAAATCTATTTTTTCGCATTTAGCTGCTAGCGAAGATTTAAAATTGAAGGAGTTTACCCAAGGTCAGATTAAAGATTTTAGAGAAATTTCGGAGGAATTAATCGCTAAACTTGGGTACAAGCCGTTGTTACACTGTGCAAATACATCTGGAATAATAAATTATCCCGAAGCGCATTTTAACATGGTGCGATCTGGAATTGGTCTTTACGGCTTTGGAAATGATCCCGAAGAAAACAAACATTTAAAACCTGTAGCCACCTTAAAAACGGTTATTTCGCAAATCCATGAGGTGCAAAAAAATCAAAGTGTTGGTTATAATCGCGGCTTTATTGCTGAAACAGTAACCAGATCTGCAACTCTTCCCATTGGTCACGCAGATGGTATTCCGCGCTCATATGGCAAAGGAAAAGGATGGGTAACTATTGCTGGAAAAAAGGCACCTATTCTTGGTAACGTTTGTATGGATATGATTATGGTAGATGTTACTAATATTACTTGTGAAGAAGGCGATGAGGCAATTATTTTTGGCCCCTCTGCCAGTGCTGAAGACTTAGCGGCTTCAATAAATACAATTTCTTATGAACTGATTACGGCCATATCGCAACGAGTAAAACGGGTAATTCGTAAAAATTAATACTTAAATGTATAAAGTATTAATTTTTTGAAAGCATTTTAAGTAAATTAGCACATATTAACCATTAAAACCATCAAAATATGTTAAAGGAATTTAGAGATTTTATTATGACGGGCAACGTCGTAGATCTTGCCGTAGCCGTAATTTTGGCAAGTGCCGTTGGACTCGTAGTTACCGGCTTTACAAATGATATGATTATGCCTATTGTAGGGCATTTTACTGGAGGCGTAGATTTTGCCGATCTTAAATACGTGCTAGATCCAGCAGTTATTGGACCAGACGGTGAAGTAGTAGAACCTGAAAATGCAGTAATGTGGGGTAAATGGGTAAACTCAATCATTAACTTGATTATCGTAGGATTTGTATTGTTTTTAATCGTTAAAGCCTACGCAAAAGTTCGAAAGAAAAAAGAAGCAGCTCCTGCACCAGATCCGGGACCATCTGAAAAAGATATCCTATTGGAAATTCGTGATGAGCTTAGAAAAAAATAAATTTCAATCACCGCTACATTACATATTCTAACCCTTAAACCCTGTTTCGTTCAATCGAGAGAGGGTTCTTTTTATATGTTTATCAACACTGTAATTTTTAAATAAGCGTTTATGAGAAATATTATAATATTAAGCATTTTGCTGTTTTCGACCTTCCTTTCTTCTGCAACGGAAAAAATAATAGTAATTGATGTCGGCCACGGCGGCAACGATGACGGGTATGCAATAGATGGCTTTAAAGAAAAGGATCTTGTTTTTGAAATCGCATTGAAAATCGTGGCTTTAAATACCGCTGAAGATGTAAAAATTATTTTAACCCGTGAAGGAGATTACCCGCTTTCCTTAAAAAGTCGAGCAGAATTTATAAATACATTAAATCCAGATTTCGTTATTTCACTTCACATTAACTCAAACGTAGATGTTGCTGCAAGTGGGTTCGATTTTTTTGTAAGTCCTGAAAACGCTTTCTCAGAGGCATCTAACAAACTTGCTGAACGTCTAAAAAATGCAATAGATCAAGAATTTGAAAGCAATGGAATTAGAAATTCAAATTTCTATATTTTGAAAAATGTAAGCGCACCTATTACCCTTATGGAAATGGGTTATTTAAGTAACCCGAACGACTTTGAATTGTTGACTTCCGAAAAAGGACAGAATAAAATTGCGAACGTTATTTATAACTTAATTAAATAGCCAAGCTGGCTTTTCAATCTCTAGAAAAACATTCAACAGACAAAAGCTAATTTTACCACACTCAATTGGTGGTCTTTGCAAAAAACTTTGCGACCTTTGTGGGTAATTATTCAAATTTAAAAAATATGAAATTAGCTTTGGTGGGTGCCACAGGAATGGTGGGCGAAGTAATGTTAAAAGTCTTGGCGGAACGCAATTTCCCTGTAGATGAGCTGCTCTTAGTAGCTTCGGAAAGGTCTGTGGGCAAACAAATTTCATTTAAAGGAAAAACGCTTACAGTAATTGGCCTTAATGAAGCCGTGGCTGCAAAACCCCATATTGCGCTTTTCTCGGCAGGCGGTAGCACATCGTTAGAATGGGCGCCAAAATTTGCCGCAGTAGGGACTACCGTTATAGACAATTCGTCGGCTTGGCGTATGGAGGCCGATAAAAAACTAATCGTACCCGAAATAAATGCCCACATATTAACGAAGGACGATAAAATTATTGCCAATCCAAATTGTTCAACAATTCAGTTGGTAATGGTTTTGGCACCACTTCATAAAAAATACAAGCTAAAGCGCGTGGTGGTCTCTACCTATCAATCAGTGTCTGGAACAGGTTTAAAGGCCGTTAAACAAATGGAAAATGAAATGGCCGGAATTAAAGGAGAAATGGCCTACCCCTATCCAATTCACAAAAATGCTTTACCGCATTGCGATGTTTTTGAAGAAAACGGTTATACCAAAGAAGAAATGAAACTAGCGCGCGAGCCACAAAAAATTTTAAACGACCGTACCTTCTCCATTACTGCAACTGCTGTTAGAATTCCTACCGCAGGAGGCCACAGTGAATCTGTAAATGTTCAATTTGAAAATGATTTTGAATTAGGCGCTATACGTAAAATGTTACACGAAACTCCTGGTATTGTGCTTCAAGATAATACAGATACCAATACGTATCCTATGCCCATATATGCGCACGACAAAGATGATGTTTTTGTTGGAAGAATTCGAAGGGACGAAACCCAACCCAACACGCTAAATATGTGGATTGTTAGCGATAACCTAAGAAAAGGTGCTGCTACCAATGCAATTCAAATTGCAGAATATTTAATATACCACAAACTACTTTAGGCTTTTAAGAAAAATCGCGAAATATTTATTTATTTTTTGTTAAAAAATCATAATATTTACAAAGCGATGTTCTTTTTTTTTCAGTATCTTTAAGGATTAACC
Organism: Aequorivita flava; assembly: GCF_038742595.1. Classification (NCBI taxonomy): domain Bacteria; kingdom Pseudomonadati; phylum Bacteroidota; class Flavobacteriia; order Flavobacteriales; family Flavobacteriaceae; genus Aequorivita; species Aequorivita flava. Next base: position 502,745 of record NZ_JBANCF010000002.1, read on the forward strand.
TTAAACGTAAAGCCTATGAATTCAACTTTTACTAAAATCCTAAGGATTATATTAGGCTTAGGATTACTTTTTTTTGGACTGAGCAAGTTGCTTCACTTTAAAATTATGCCAACGCATATTTATACAGGAGAGGCAGCAATCTTTATAGACTCGCTCAGCAACACTGGCTATATTCTATATGTAGTTGGAATTTTTGAAATATTTATCGGCGCACTTTTACTATTTAATAAATGGGTGCCATTTGCCCTGCTATTATTGGCGCCAATAACAGTAAATATTTTACTATTCCATATATTTTTAGATACTCCGGGTCTTATTGCGGCCTTGGTGATTGTAGTTTTAAATGTTATACTTATCTATAAACATTGGAAGGTTTATAGACCGTTATTTATTTAGACCGTCCATTCAATAAAACAAAAGGCTTCTTTAACCGAAGCCTTTTGCTTTTTAGAATATTCGCAATAAGGTTAAAAGCAGTACCTTTGCATTTCTAAGAAAAAAAATAATTTTTATGAAGTACACAATCGTTACCGTAATCTTGGTGCTCGCTATTTTTTCTGGTGAAGCCCAAACTAAAAAAGAAATGTTTTCTGTGAAATATCCAAAGACAAAGAAGGAAAAAACCGTAGATACATATTTTGGCGAAACAGTAAAAGATCCATACCGGTGGTTAGAAGATGATCGGAGTAAAGAAACGGCCGCGTGGGTAAAAGCCCAAAATGAAGTAACTTTTGATTATTTAGAAAATATACCTTTCCGAGATGACTTAAAAAGGCGACTTTCACATCTTTGGAATTATGAAAAAGTTGGACCTCCGTTTAAAGAAGGTAACTACACGTATTTTTATAAAAACGATGGGTTGCAAAATCAATACGTAATCTATCGCTACAAAACGGGAAAAGATCCCAGTACGGCCGAAGTTTTCTTAGACCCGAATACTTTTAAGGAAGACGGAACAATCTCATTGGGAGAAACCAGTTTTTCTAAAGATGGCAGCAAGTTGGCTTATAGTATTTCTGAAGGTGGAAGCGACTGGAGAAAAGTGCTTGTAATGAATACCGAAACTAGAAAATTAGTTGGCGATACTTTAAAAGATATTAAATTTAGCGGCCTCTCCTGGAAGGGCGAAGACGGTTTTTATTACTCCAGTTACGACAAGCCTAAAGGCAGTGAACTTTCGGCAAAAACCGATCAACACAAAGTGTACTATCATAAAATGGGTACACCGCAAAGCGAAGACAAAATAATTTTTGGTGCTACTCCTGAACAAAAACACCGCTATATTAACGCAAGCGTAACCGAAGATAACAATTACTTACTTATTAGAGCCAGTACATCTACTTCGGGAAATAAACTTTTTATAAAAGATCTTTCCAAGCCTAATTCTGAATTTGTTACTATAATAAACAATACAGATACAGATACCTATATTCTTGAAAATGTAGGCTCCAAACTCTACATTGTTACCAATATGAATGCGCCAAACAAAAAGATTGTTACGGTAGATGCAAAAAATCCAACTCCCGAAAATTGGAAGGACTTTCTTCCAGAAACCGAAAATGTGCTTTCTCCGAGCACTGGGGGAGGCAATATTTTTGCTAATTATATGGTAGACGCAGTATCAAAAGTTTTGCAGTATGATTACGATGGAAACTTAATTCGAGAAGTAAAACTTCCCGGTGTAGGTTCTGCTGGCGGATTTGGAACTAAAAAGAAAGAAAAAGAGTTGTATTATTCTTTTACCAATTATGTAACACCCGGTAGCATTTATAAATATGATATTGCCAGTGGTAATTCTGAATTATTCATTAAACCAGATATAGATTTTAATCCAGAAAATTTTGAAAGCCAACAAGTTTTCTATACATCAAAAGATGGAACAAAGGTGCCTATGATTATCACCCATAAAAAAGGCCTAGAATTGGATGGAAAAAATCCAACCATTCTTTATGGTTACGGTGGGTTTAATATTAGCTTAACACCAAGTTTTAGTATCGCCAATGCAGTTTGGATGGAACAGGGCGGAATTTACGCAGTGCCAAACCTTCGTGGGGGTGGCGAGTACGGAAAAAAATGGCACGACGCAGGTACGCAAATGAAAAAACAAAATGTGTTTGATGATTTTATTGCTGCAGCCGAATATTTAATCGAAAACAACTATACTTCTAGCAACTATCTCGCAATTCGCGGTGGCTCTAATGGAGGGTTATTAGTGGGCGCTACTATGACGCAAAGACCAAATTTAATGAAAGTAGCCTTGCCAGCGGTTGGGGTGTTAGATATGCTTCGCTATCATACTTTTACTGCTGGCGCTGGATGGGCCTATGACTATGGAACTGCCGAAGACAGCAAAGAAATGTTTCAATATTTAAAGGGTTATTCACCGGTACATAATGTAAAGAAAGGCGTTCAATATCCCGCAACCTTAATTACTACCGGCGATCATGACGATAGAGTGGTACCAGCACACAGTTTTAAATTTGCCGCAGAGCTTCAAGCAAAACAAGCTGGAAGCAATCCGGTTTTAATACGTATTGAAACCGATGCCGGCCACGGCGCCGGTACGCCAGTAAGCAAAACTATTGAGCAATATGCAGATATTTTCGGCTTTACTCTTTTTAATATGGGATTTGAAAAATTACCAACACAACTAAAATAAAATATAGAAAAACGGCTGTCTTAAAAGTGTAATTTAGGACAGCCGTTTTTTTTAGTTTAGCTTTTCGGTTAGTTTTTTAAATGTTTTCTTGGGATCCTTATTTTCGTATAGAATACCGTAGACTGTATTTATTATTGGTGTTTTTGCCTTTTTCTTTCCTTTTTGTTGGTTTAGGTTGTAAGCGCTTTTAGTGGCGTAAAAACCCTCGGCAATCATGCTCATTTCCAATTGCGCACTTTTTACAGTATAGCCTTTTCCAATCATGGTTCCGAAGAGCCTATTTCTACTAAAAATAGAATAGCCAGTTACTAACAAATCGCCTAAATAGGCCGAATCATTAATATCGCGTTTCATTTTATGTACCTTTTTTACGTACTTTTTCATTTCGCGAATGGCGTTGCTCATCAATACACTTTGAAAGTTATCTCCATAGCCCAAACCGTGGGCTATTCCTGCGGCTACTGCGTAAATGTTTTTAAGCATTGCGGCATATTCAATTCCCAGCACATCGTCGCTCGTGGTGCACTTAATATATTCGCTGCTTAACACGTTTGCAATCATTTTGGCCTTTTCATCATCGGCGCTGGCAATTGTAAGATAGGAAAGTCTTTCTAAAGCTACTTCTTCTGCGTGACAGGGCCCAGAAATAACCCCTATATTGTTGAACGGCACTTTATAATGCGTGTTAAAATGATCGCCAACTATCAAGCTTGTTTCGGGGACAATTCCTTTAATGGCTGAAAAAACTATTTTGTCTTCTAAAGAAACGGTTAGTTTTTCTAATTCTTTGTGAAGAAAGGCCGAAGGTACCACAAAAATAAGGACGTCTGCCCAGTTAACAGTTTGGTTAATGTTGTTACTAAGATTTAATTGTTTTAAATTAAACTCTACCGAACTTAAATAATTTGGATTGTGACCGTGTTTTTTTAGATGCTCCAAAGCGTAATTATTACGCATATACCAACCTACTTCGTCTAAATTTTCACAAAGCATTTTTACAATAGCTGTCGCCCAACTTCCTCCACCAAAAACCGCGTATTTTAATTTTTCTGACATGAATGTAATTTAAAATTTATTCTACACATACTCTTTCCATTTATTAAAAGTTTAATGCCTAGATTATAAATCTTCGGTTATCTACTAACGATACAAGTATATTTCAAAAGTACACAATTCCTACTTAAACATTTAACAGTAGCTTAAGATTAGCCGTACAATGTTTAAGTAATAGGGGGCGTTATTGGCATTGATTATTGAGATGGTTTATCCATCAATACGAGAGTAGTTTCAATGATTTTGGTTGGTTATTTAGTTGAGGCCGCTCCCCAAATAATATTTTGGAGGGGCGGTTTTTTTATTTATAAAAATTCATCTCGTCCAAATACTTCCAAACTTCAGCCGAAAGCATGGGTTGAATGTTTTTTCCAGATTGTATGCCGTTACGGATAAAGGTTGAGGAAAGCTCAATAATTGGGGCATCTATTTTTATGATTTTTTCGTGATTTTCAAACTGTGTTTTTACAGTTCCTTCAGAAATTCTGGGGTAAATATATATTGAATAGCGTTCTAAAATAATTTCGTAATTTTTCCATTTGTGAAGGCTTTTCAGATTGTCTTCACCCATAATCAAACAAAAGTTACTATCAGGAAATTTTTCTTCCAAATATGCCAAGGTATTTACTGTGTAATTAGGCTGCGGCAAATCAAATTCTACATTGCTTGCTTTCAATTTTGGATAATTTTCAACTGCAATCCGAACCATTGCCAAGCGGTGATGGTCCTCTAAAAGGTTTTTCTTTTTTTTATGCGGATTGTGCGGCGTAACCACGAACCAAACCTCATCCAAATCACTAAACTCCACCAGATGGTTGGCAATAATTAAATGCCCAATGTGTATTGGGTTAAAGGTGCCAAAATAGAGTCCTATTTTTTTTGCCATTTGTAATTTTTTCAGTGGTGTTCCACTGTTGTTGAGGCGCAATGCGTTGCGTCTCTATCGTGCCTTTATAAAATTTTTCACCAAATCGTGCGCTTCGTTTAAAGCGGTTTCCAAATCGTGATTTTTTATAATATGATCAAATTGTGGTGCTGTAGCCAATTCTACCGATGCTTTTGCTATGCGCATGTTAATGCGTTCGTCGCTTTCGGTTTTACGTTTTTTCAGTCTGATTTTAAGCTCATCAATACTTGGAGGTTTTACAAAAACAGCCAAGGTTTTTTCAGGGTATTTCTTTTTAATCCGAAGTCCGCCAACCACATCAATATCGAAAATAACATTTTTTCCGTTGCTCCAAATACGTTCTACTTCACTTTTTAATGTACCGTAAAAGTTATCGCGATATACTTCTTCCCACTCTAAAAAATCATCATTTTTTATGTGTTGTTTAAAATCTTTAAGTGATATAAAATAGTAGTTTTCGCCATGCTTTTCATCTCCCCGTGGGTCGCGACTGGTACAGGAGACCGAAAATTCTAAATTGAGATCTTTTTGTTTTAGTAAGTGTTGTACGATGGTGGTTTTTCCGCTGCCGGAAGGTGCCGAAAAAACAAACAATTTTCCTCCTTTCATTTATAAAACGTTTAAGGCTTGTTCCTTTATTTTTTCCAGCTCGTCCTTCATTTGTACAACTATTTGCTGCATCGGGGCATAATTTGCCTTGCTGCCAATGGTGTTGATTTCACGCCCTATTTCTTGCGTAATAAAGCCCAGTTTTTTGCCGTTGCTATCTTTAGATTTTAACGATTCTTCAAAATACTCCAAATGGTTTTTAAGCCGAACCTTTTCTTCCGTTATATCGTATTTTTCGAGGTAATAGATTAGCTCTTGCTCAAACCGATTTTCATCTACTTTTTCTTTAATATCTGCAACTGCTTTTCGGAGTCTCTCTTTAACAGCATCTACGCGTTCGGGGTCAATAGCTATAACGTCATCCAATAATTTTGAAATGGTTTTTGAACGATCCAAAAAGTCGTTTTCGAGCACCGAACCTTCATCATTCCTATATTTGTTAATAGCTTCCAGCGCTTGCTCAATTCCTTTTAAAATAGCTTTGTATTCCTTTTCATCAATCTCCTCGCGCTCGGTTTTTAATGCATCGGGCATACGTACCGCCATTTTTAAAAGTTCCACAGGATCGCCATTTACCACGTTTGCTAACTGTTTTATATATTGTTTTACAACACTTTCGTTAAGTTGTGTGGTAACTTCTTCGCCTGTAACTTCAATATAAAGTGAAAAATCTATCTTTCCGCGTTGTAACGATTTTGCAAGCACATCGCGAATTTCTAGTTCTTTTTCGCGATAGGCCGAAGGCACGCGCGTGTTGAGGTCCAGACCTTTGCTGTTTAGCGATTTAATTTCAATGGTAATGGTTTTGGAAGGCAACTGAACAACTTCTTTGCCGTAGCCCGTCATGGATTGGATCATATTCCTAATTTATTGAAGCGCAAAGGTAATAAAATTAGGTGGTAGGTTGTGATTTTGAATGCAGTGTGTTTTATATTGAATTACTCATTTAAAAATTGCACGGTGCGTGCTTCACTGAAATACAATTTATTGGTTTGGTAAAAACCTACGTGCCCCCCGTATTTTGAAATTTCTAAATGCAGGTTTTTCATCGTGGCAGCTAACTTAACCGGATAGCAATTAGGGGAAAGAAAGCTATCGTTTTCGGCGTTTAAAATGTAAACCGGAATTTTAATATTGGGAAGAAATTGCAAACTGCTGTTTTTTTCGTAATAATCAAAAGCATCTTTAAAACCGTGGGCTGGAGCGGTGTAAATATGATCGAATTGTAAAAGTGAAGTGATTTTTTTATATTCCGAAATCGTCATTTTTTGAGGAAAATCCTTCATTTTTGCTTTGTACTTTTTTCGAAGATTTATTAAAAATGAACTTCTATAAATATAATTTGAAAAGGCATTTAAGGCTTCCAAAGAGCCTTTTAAATTTAGTGGAGTAGAAATGGCCACCGCTTTTTTTATTTGATTTGGAAATGTTTCGCGCTCTCCCAAATATTTTAAAAGCAAATTTCCACCAAGGCTAAAACCCACTAATGCTATTTCGGAATATTTGTTTTTCTCTAAAATTAAATCGATAACTGCTTCCAGATCGTCTGTTTTTCCTGCATTGTATGATTGATACGAAAGGTTAGTCTCGCCGCTGCAACCTCTAAAATTAACGGCGGCAGTGTCCCAACCATTTTGGTTTAAAATTTTTGCTTGAGCTTTTATATAAACCCGCTGTGCATTTCCTTCCAGTCCGTGTAGTAAGATTGCTACTTTTGGTGAGAATGTGGAGGTAAAGGACCAGTCTATGTCTAAAAAATCGTCGTCTGGCAATAGTAAGCGTTCGCGTTGCTGATGCAAGCTTGGCGAAGGTCTAAGTTTTGCAGAATATACAGTAGAAAAATGGCCGTTTTTAAATGGAAAGGGTGGGTTGTATTTGCTTTTAATGAGTGGCATTTTACGGATAACTTTAACAGAAACTAAACATATTTACTATGCTTGCATAACAAAAGTAGCTTAAATTTGTAAAAAATTAGTTTATGTATACAAAACAATTTGAAATACGCTGGAGCGATATAGATGCAAACCGCCATTTGCGCAACAGTGCCTATATAGATTATATGAGCCACACCCGAATGTCATTTTTACTGGAATGTGGTATGAATCAAAAAGGTCTGGCTTCGCATAATTTAGGGCCGGTGGCATTTTATGAACATATGTATTATTTCCGTGAATTTTTTCCGGGGAAACCAGTGTTCGTTTCACTACAGTTAAAAGGATTATCGGATGATGGTATGTACTTTGAATTTCTTCATAACTTCTACGACGAAAATGGCAAAAATTGCGCCCGTTGCGAAATGATGGGCGGTTGGATTGATTTAATGGACAGAAAACTTGTGGGGCTGCCAAAAGTGTTTTTCGATCAATTTAGTGCTTTGGAAAAAACAGACGATTTTCGAATTTTAACTAAAGAGAATACCCGTAAATACAGCGAACGCCCGCGAGATATTGCTCCCATAGTTCAATAACCTAATTGGTTTGCGGTGCGGCGAACTTGGCACCAAATTATTTAGATTTAGGATGAATGGATTTTTTGGCGGCGGCAACCGTTTTGGCGCTGCTGCCAATAAAAATTTCGTCATTATTTACAATTACCGGACGTTTTAAAAAGGTATAGTGTTCTAAAATAAGTTGTTTGTAGTCTTCTTCAAGTAAGTTTTCATCTTTTAATTTCCGTTCTTGAAAAAGTTTGGCTCTTCGGCTAAAAAGATTTTCAAAGCTATCTGTAAGATTAAAAAGCTCGTCTAATTCTTCTTCTGTAATACCTTGCGTTTTTATGTCCTGCTTTATAAATGATGAAGGAATTTCTACTTCGTTCATTACGCGTTTGCAGGTATCGCAGGTGGATAAATAATATACTTTTTGCATGATGTTGAATTTAATCTGTACTTAAAAAAGGCTCGGCATCCTTTATAGCTATTTTTAGTTCTATCGGACCATCGGCGTAGCTTGCTATATCGTATTGATTGTAAATAAAAATAAGGCTATCGCGTGTAAAACCAACACTTTCGGGGAGATAAAATGTTTCATTTTCAAACCAAAACTTGGTGTCGTTAATTCCTTGATCTGCTGAAATTTCCTGTTGCTGTCTAAACTTTTTTTCAGCAAATGCAGTAAATTCATTTTTATTAGTAAAGAGTGCTTCTGTGCTAAGTTCGTCGCCTGTTTGCGGATTAATGTTCAAAAAGGTGGTGGTGCCGTATCCGTGCGCACCGCCCGTGTACATATATTGGCGCATTTCAAAGCACAAATGGTCTGCGCTCGTGTATATTTCGTTTACTGAAATTTCGGCAAAATATTCGCCCGCCATATCTGGAAATGCGTTTTTATCTGCAATATATGCTTCAATAAAACCAGTTGCGGCTTCTTCTATAGTCTTTGCTGTTGGTTCGGTATCCTCTCCTAAGATCAGGGAGTTTAAAATAAAGTTCTTTATCTTTCTATTTATTTTTTCTGAAACCTCTGTATCGCCAAATACTTCTACATAATTAATAGTTACTTCGGGGCACTTGGTGTTTTCGCAAATTGTAAGCTCTTTTTCAGTAAAACTTTCCGAAGAAATTTCAATATTTTTTTCTTCGTTGCAACCCATGGCAACAAGCGCAATAAAAATAGCGACCGCAATTTTGTAATACATATGTAAATGAAATAGATGGTTAGCTTTCACAAATGAAACTCTTACATTTGAATTTCAAAAGTAATAACTTTAAAATCAGCTATTGTGAAAGTTATATTAAATGATAAAATATAGTTTGCCAATACTGATTATCACTTATAAATTACTGTTTTAAAAAATGAAATTCAACACAAAAATTATACACGGCGGGCAGCAAAATATAGATCCGGCATACGGTGCGGTCATGCCGCCAATTTACCAAACCTCAACATATTCGCAAACTACTCCAGGGGGTCACAAAGGATTTGAATACTCGCGAAGCAACAATCCAACACGGGCAGCCTTGGAACGCGCTTTTGCCAGTATTGAAAATGGGGCATTTGGTCTCGCTTTTGGTAGTGGGCTCGCCGCAATAGATGCTGTAATAAAACTTCTAAAACCCGGTGATGAGGTTATTTCTACCAACGATCTTTACGGTGGAACGTATAGATTGTTTACAAAGATTTTTGAAGGTTTTGGCATTAAATTTCATTTCGTGGGAATGGAAAATGCCGCAAAAATTGAGCAATACATAAACGATAAAACAAAACTGATTTGGGTAGAAACACCAACAAACCCAATGATGAATATTATAGATATAAAAAAGGCTGCTTTAATTGCAAAAAACCACAACGTGCTACTGGCGGTCGATAATACTTTTGCCACACCCTACTTACAACAACCTTTAGATTTGGGTGCCGATATTGTGATGCACAGTGCTACAAAATATCTCGGCGGGCATAGCGATGTGGTAATGGGCGCACTTGTAGTAAAGGACAGTGAACTCGCAAACAGGCTTTATTTTATACAAAATGCGAGCGGGGCAATTTGCGGGCCGCAAGATAGTTTTTTGGTTTTACGCGGGTTAAAAACGCTTCACCTACGTATGCAACGCCATTGCGAGAATGGCAAAGCCGTAGCCGAATATTTAAATAAGCACCCAAAGATTGAAAAGGTTTATTGGCCCGGTTTTGAAAGTCATCCAAATCATAAAATAGCAAAGGACCAGATGAAAGGTTTTGGCGGGATGATTTCATTTGTAACAAAGGGAAATAACTACAACGGAGCTATTAAAATAGTGGAGAAATTAAAGATATTTACTTTGGCAGAAAGTCTTGGCGGAGTGGAAAGCCTTGCCGGACATCCTGCTAGTATGACGCACGCCAGTATCCCTAAAAAGGAACGTGAGAAAATTGGGGTAGTAGATGCGTTAATCCGTCTTTCGGTGGGTGTTGAAGATGTAGAAGATTTAATTGCCGATTTAAAACAGGCAATCGGGTAGCCTAATTTATATAGTAAATATAGCCAAGATTTAACCAATAAATCCACTCGTTGGCTTTGTTTTCGGGCACTGGAGTGGTACCGTTATTTGCGAGCGTTGGGTTTAGACCATCTACCCAATCTGAAAAGTAAAAATGCCAGCGGCTGTCCAACATTAAATCGCTTAGTGGCGATAACTTATAGCGTATACCCACACTTCCAACTACTGCCCAAGTAGTGGCCGGATCTTGCTGAAAACCGTTAAAATATTTATCTGGCGTAGTGGCTGGGCTATTTAATTGGCCTAACGTAGAAGAAACCTCAGGATCAAAACTTACCCAATGTGCTCCCAAACTTATAAAAGGTGCAATTTTATATTGGCCCGCGGCAAAATCGCGAATGCTAAGCGGAAAATATTCAAGTTGGGAACCTACTTCAAAAACTGTTGCCTTGCCACCCATAGCTCTAAGCTGATCTGCAACTAAAGAGGTACGGTCTGGCGCAACCCATTTGCCGTAATGATTTAAATTTGTTTGGTGGTAATCTATTTCCGTGCGTATTTTAAAGTGGTCGTTAAAATAAACCGCTCTTGTATAACAGTTACAATCTGCGCTATATGAAAAATTAATATAATGTATTAAGCCTATGCCAAAACCAACGTTTCCGGCATTTGTTTCAAAATTATAGCGCTCTCCAAAATCTGAATAAAAAACTACAGGGCCGGTAATAAGACCCACCTCATGCGAAAACCCAGCTTGACTAAAACTACTTTGCTTGCCTACAAGTAAGAAGAAAAATACCAATAAAAAGAATTTGGTATTCATTGAGTGATTTATTTAGATTGAAAAAGAACAAATATATAAAAACATATTCACCATTGAAGTTTTAAAAAGCGATTTGGCTATTTTGTAAAAAATTGAGTTCCAGTTTTTATCATAACACTTATATTTGTGCAATCCTTGTACAGCTGTACATTCCAAATTGTTTTTAAAAATTGTTTTTTGAAAGCTAATTCGCTAAAAGATTAAACTATCGCTCGGCAAGGATTTTCGCTAAAAATAAAACAAAATTGTAACCAATGAAGCAAAGCATTATTGATTTCATTTCTGAAGTCGAAAAAAACAATCCTCATGAGCCTGAATTCCTACAGGCGGTAACAGAAGTTGCCGAAACAGTAATCCCTTTTATTGAAGAAAACGAAAAATACGCTAACAAAATGTTGTTAGAGCGCATGGTTGAACCAGAGCGCACAATTGTTTTTCGCGTACCCTGGACAGACGATAATAATAAAATTCACGTAAATAAAGGGTTTCGTGTAGAGTTTAATTCGGCCATTGGCCCGTATAAGGGTGGGCTCCGATTTCATCCTTCTGTAAACCTGAGTATTCTTAAATTTTTGGGGTTCGAACAAACCTTTAAAAACAGTCTTACTACCCTTCCGCTCGGCGGCGGAAAAGGAGGTTCAAACTTTGACCCAAAGGGAAAAAGCAACACCGAAATTATGCGTTTCTGCCAAAGTTTTATGACCGAACTATGTAGGCATATAGGACCAGATACCGATGTACCTGCTGGAGATATTGGTGTTGGTAGTCGCGAAATTGGCTATATGTACGGCCAGTACAAACGCATTCGCAATGAGTTTACGGGAGTGCTTACAGGAAAAGGACTTTCGTACGGAGGCTCGCTTATTCGCCCAGAAGCTACGGGTTACGGCAATGTGTATTTCGCAAAAGATATGCTGGAAACTCGAGGCGAAAGCTTTAACGGAAAAACAGTTGTTATATCTGGCGCCGGAAATGTGGCACAATACGCTGCCGAAAAAGTAATTCAGTTTGGAGGGAAAGTGGTAACATTTTCAGATTCTGGCGGATATATTTACGATTCTGAAGGAATAGACGAAGAAAAGCTAGCCTTTGTAATGGATTTAAAAAATGAAAAGCGAGGTCGTATTTCAGAATATACCGAAAAATATAGCGGAGCAGAATATATAGCGGGAAAACGCCCATGGGAAGTGAAATGTGATATCGCACTGCCTTGCGCAACCCAAAACGAATTGAACGGCGAAGAAGCCAAAATGCTCCTCGATAACGGTTGTTTCTGTATAAGCGAAGGCGCTAATATGCCGTGTACCCCAGAGGCGGTTGAAGCATTCCAAAAGGCGAAGATTCTGTTTTCACCTGGTAAAGCTTCAAATGCAGGAGGTGTTGCAACTTCAGGTTTGGAAATGTCGCAAAACTCATTGCGTTTAAGCTGGACAGCAGAGAAGGTTGACGAAAAACTGCACGGTATTATGAATGACATTCACGCCGCTTGCGTTCAATACGGAAAAGATGGCGATGGATATGTAGATTATGTAAAAGGGGCAAACGTAGCAGGTTTCGTAAAAGTAGCTGACGCAATGCTTGCGCAAGGAGTGGTGTAATAACTTCAAATTCAAAATTAAAGTAGAAGCCTTTCCCAATGAAATAATTCGGAAAGGCTTTTAATTTTAGCCTATCTGTTTATGAAAGCAGAAACCCTAAAATTATCTGGCAATTAATAGATTAGACAGTATATTTTTTGGTTTGTTTTTTGACAAAACAAACTTTTAACCTATCTTTAAGAAGTGTAATTTTTAAAACTGACCAAATCATGAAAAAATTTACTTTTTACTTTTTACTTTTTACTTCTAGCTTCTTTGATCTTTGTGATGAGCAATAAGGCCCACGCACAGATCCATTGCGAAATTGACACCATAGCCGCTGCCAACACCGAAGTATTAATGGCGCCCTACAGAAGCCAAAATTATTCAAATTACTCTTTTTGTGTTCGGATATATGTACATGTAATACGAAAGTCCAACCATTCGGGCGGGCAATCTCCTGCCGATGTAAGTTTAGCACTGAGTTATTTGGACACTGCTTTTAACCCGCATAACATATATTTTGTTTGGGATCACCAGATTGATTATATTGATGATGATTCAGAATTTTATAGCCCAGGCGCCAGCGTATTCGATATTAATAATCATACCGATGGTGTAGATATTTATATGTATGATGATTCTGTTGGATTTTTAGGTTGGGACGGTTATGGTACATCACAACGAGATAAAACTGCATTTTTGGTTTCGGGATTTATGGAAGACCCGGTAACCCTTCAAACCTATCCATTGGTAAAATCGCACATCCTTTCCCACGAAATGGGCCACATTCTTACTCTGTGGCATACCCATCACGGAACGGGCGAGAATACCGATGATGATGAGTTTGAATGTCCCGAATTTGTGGATGGATCCAACTCAGCGACCTGTGGTGATTATATATCGGATACCCCTGCCGATCCAGATATGGATTATTATGTTGATTTTGCCACCTGCCAATGGTTGGACAGCGGATTTGATGGTAATGGGGATCCCAATGACCCCAATGATCCTGGTGACCCTTATGATCCTGATGAATATAATATTATGGGGCACTCGGTTATCCCGTGTATTTCTTATCTAACACCAAAACAGGGCAGCAGAATGCGGGTGGCCTTAACAAATCTTCCCGTATTAAATGCCGTTTCAAATTACACTATTTCCGGGTATCCATGTGCAACTGCAGGCCTCACCTATTATCCAAACGCTATGGATGGGGAACTTAACCTCGACCTTAGGGAAAAACCAGCCAATACATATCAATATCAAATATTCAACGCGTTTGGGGTAATGGTACTATCGGGTGAAAGCCAAAATGTGTTAAAGACCATTGAAACCTCAGGTCTTGACGACGGTATATACTTCCTTCATTTTTACGACAATGGGCAGTTGACCACCAAACAATTGATTGTAGACCATTAAGAACATTGATATGAAAAAGATATTGATTCTTGCTGCTTTTGTACATACCATTTTCTGTACTGGACAGTACACCGCTATACCCGATGCTAACTTTGAAAACTATCTTGAGCAGAATGGCATGGGCGATGGTGTACCAAATAACAGCTTGGTACTTACGGCAAATATTGAGAACGTAACGGAATTGATAGTATTCTCGAAAGGCATTCAGGATCTTACGGGCATTGAAGATTTTGCCGCAGTGGAGCTTATAAATTGTGCCAATAACAACCTTCCAATACTAGATGTCTCACAGAATATGAATTTATGGGGGCTAAATTGCGCATCCAGCAATATTACAGAACTACTCC